>NZ_BAAATK010000020.1:0-121586 GCF_039533365.1 Streptomyces glaucus | reverse complement strand
CGACCGGCCCGCCGCCAGCGCCGCCGCGTACGCGCCGCAGGCGGCGACCGCCGCGCCGCCGTCCGCCGCCAGCTCCAGCAGCCGCCGCCCCTCGGGCACCGCCAGCACCGCCTCCCCGGCGCGGGCCGCGGCCGACTCCACGGCCTCGGCGAGGGAGCCGAGCGCATCCCCGCCCGGGCCGGCGGCGAGCGCGGCCGCCGGGCCCCCGGCGGCGGGCCCGCGCGGGTGCGCCCGGCCGGGGGCGCACCCGGCCGGCGCCGACTCGGCGACGATCACCCGGAAGGGAGCGTCCAGCAGCCCGCCGTACAGGTCCCCGGCGACCGTGCGCGCGTGGTCCGGCTCCCCGGCGAGCAGCATGCGCAGCACGGCCGCGCCGAGCCGCTGCTCGGCCGCGTGCAGCGAGCGCGACCGCTCCGTGGTCAGCGTCAGCAGGGCGACCGCGGAGTGGACGGCGTACCGCTCGGCGGTGCCGAGGGCGGCGGCGGTGCCGACGGCGAGCGCGGCCCGGGGGCGGCGTCCGGTGCCCAGGGAGTGCAGCTCGACCCGGTCCTCGCCGCCGGGGGCGCCGGGGGCGCCGGCCACCGAGGAGGCGGGTGCGGGCCGTTCCCGCAGCCGCTGCACCTCCGCCGTGAGCCGCGCCGCCCGGCGGCCCGCCCACTCCGGTGCCGCGGCGACGACGGCGCCCGAGGCGTCGTACAGCGCCGCCCATCCGTCGACCTGCGCGGCGAGCGCGGCGAGCAGCCCCTCCGGGCCGGCCGCGAGCGCCTGCCGGGTCAGTTCCCGCTGCGCGGCGAACCCGGCCGTCACGGCCCGGTACTGCTCCGCGGCGATCGCCGCGGAGACGGCCTTGCTGATGGCGAGGAACGGGGTGCGGCGCGGCACCTCCAGCAGCGGCAGCCCCTCCTGCGCGCAGGCGTCGACGAGCGCCGCGGGGATCTCGTCGTAGGTGACGCCGACGGCGAAGCCGAGCCCGACGACGCCCGCGCCGGCGAGCCGCCGCACATAGCGGCGCATCGCCTCCGGGTCCTCCGCGTCCAGCTTGAGCGCGGTGATCAGCAGCAGCTCCCCGCCCTCCATGTAGGGCACGGGATCGGCCAGCTCGCTGACGTGCGCCCAGCGCACGGGCACGTCCAGGCGGTCCCCGCCCGCCCGCACGGTCAGCTTCAGCGCGGAGTGGTGGACGAGCGAGGCGAGCGTGGGGGGCATGGGACTCTCGGGTAGGCGTCGGGGCTGGGTGACCGTGCGATGTCTTGGCCGGGACGGATGAACGCCCGATGCCGATTCTGCCTCACTGCACGGTCCCGGGGCCCGCGCGGCCCGGAGGGCCTCAACCCCTGAGGTCCACCAGCAGCGGCGGCGCGTGCTCGCCGCGGACGTTCGTCAGCGACAGCACCGCGTGCCCCGGCGGCACCGCGTGCGCCAGCTCGGAGGCGGACCACCGCTCCCGCTCCACCTGCCGCACGGTCACCGCCCGCGCGGTCGGCGCCTTGCCGGTGATCACCCGGCGCAGTGCGTGCACGGCCTTGCCCGCAGGGGTCTCGGCGATGATCTGCCGGTCGGTGACGTCCCGGGCCTCGGTCCACTCCTTGCCCCACACCTCGGCGAAGTCCTGCCCGTCCCACGGGGTGAGCCCGGACAGCGCCATCCGGCAGCCGGTGGCCCCGAGCAGCGGCCCGCGCAGCGGGCGCGGCACGTCGTCCAGGGTGCGCAGGGTCAGCACCACCCCGGCGTGGGCGGAGCGCAGCCGCTGGATGCCGCGGACGGACTCGGGGGTCACCACGCCCGTGGCGTCGTCCAGGACCAGGCAGGCGAACAGCGACCGGTCCTCGCGCACCGCGACGCTCGCCGTGAACTGGGCGAGCACCAGCCGCGCCAGTATCCGCGAGGCGTCCGCGTGCCCCCGCTCGGGCAGGTCGACGCGCACCCGCACCGGATGGTCCAGGGCCTTGAGCGAGAACGGCCGCGAGGCCCCGGAGGTGTCGAAGAACCCGGCGAAGGCGGGCCGGTCCAGCAGCGCCACACGGTCGGCGAGCACGGCCGCCACATCGCCGGGCTGCCTCATCTGCCGCTCCCGCGCGTCGAGTTCGCGCAGCAGCGACTCCCGCCCGGCGTCCTGCAGCGCCGCGCGCAGCGCGGCGAGCGGCCCGGGCGCGCCGTCGAGCAGCTGCCGCAGCTCCGGCACCGAGGGGAAGCGCCCGTGGACCGCCCGGAACGGCCCGAGCAGCTGGGCGAGGACGGTCGTGGAGCGCCGGCTGTCGCTTCCCGGGTGCGGGTCGGCGAGGTCCCCGACGAGCGCCTCGGCGAGCACGGCCGCCGCCTCGTCCGGGTCGCTGGTCCCGCCGTACAGGTCGAGGTCGTACACGGAGTCCGGGTTCCCGATCCGTATCACGACGTCGTAGGCGTCGGCCGGCCCCAGGCCCGCGCCGGCCGCGCCGACCACGACCACGGCGGCCCGGCCGGCGAGCGCGTGCAGGCACAGCGACTCGGCGAGCGGCCGGACGACGCTGCCGGTCTTGCCGGACCCGGCCGGGCCGACCGCCAGCAGGGAGGTGCCGAGCAGGTCGGGGCCGAGGGCCAGGCCGGTGCCGCGGTAGGCGTACGGGTTGCGGGGGTCGTCGGCGGTGGTGCCGAGCCGGACCTGCCCGGTGACCAGGTCGTGCGGGGCCTGCCGGGCGGGCAGGTCGCGCGCGCCGGACGGGTGCGGACAGGCGGCGGCGCCGTCCTTGAGCACCGCGCCGCGGAAGGCGGCGAGGCTGTGCCGGCCGCTGCGCACGCCCTGCCAGGCGCGGGTGATCCGGGCGTGGTCGACGTCCCGCATCAGTCCGGCGCGGGCCTCGGCGGCCAGCCGCTCGGCGGCGTCGACGGCCCCGGCGGCCCGCAGCTGCGGGTAGTCGGCGGGGTCCTGCTCGGGGGCGGGGGGCGGGGCGGCGGAGGCGGTGCGGCGCCAGGCGGCAGGGCCGTAGCGGCGCCACACCTCGGGCCAGCGGCCGATCCTCGCGAAGACGACGAAGACCGCGGCGAACACCAGGCCCGTGTAGACGTACGAGGCCGCGCCGCCCAGGGCCCCCGCCTGTCCCAGCGTCCACGACTCGGGGGCCAGCACGTACCACGGCCACATCCAGAAGTCGCCCAGGTAGCCGTTCCACAGCAGGGAGCAGAGCAGCCATCCGCACAGGAACGCGATGACCGCGCCGCCGGCCAGCTGCCGGCCGGGAACCTGTTCCGGCTCCTCCTGCGGCCGCGGCCGGTGCCCGAACCGCCACACGCCGGGCAGGGCCTCCGGCCGGGGCGTCCGCAGCCACGCCAGGAACGCCGGCCCGTCCGGCGCCGGCGGCGTCCCGGGCGCCCGCGTCGGCCGCGGCGGCACCGCGGGCGGCAGAGGCGGCACCGCGGGCGGCAGAGGCGGCACCGCCGGACGCGGCACAGGATCCGCATGCGTGCCCCGCGCGTCCCGGATCCCGTCGCTGTCCATCGCCCTTGCCCCCTGAGCAGCCGCTCCGTCCACCGTCAGCCAGTCAATCTAACGCCCCCGCCCGGGGAGTCCACCGCTTGACGCGGCCGGACCCGGGGCGGACGGTCCGCGCCCGCCGCACCCGCCGGGAACGCCGCTATGTCCACCGCGGACAACCGCACCCCCCGACAACGCCCACATGGAGCATGCCCAGCCCCCTCCCCTCGTCCTAGCCTGCGGGAAAAGAAGGCATGTGTCCGCAAGGACCCACCACCGCGTACGGAAACCGAGCACACCCAGGAGCCCCGCATGACCGCACTTCCGCAGGAGCGCCGCGTCGTCACCGCCATCCCCGGCCCGAAGTCGCTTCAGCTGCAGGCCCGCCGTACCGCCGCGGTCGCGCAGGGCGTGGGCTCCGTGCTGCCCGTGTTCACCGCGCGCGCGGGCGGCGGGATCATCGAGGACGTCGACGGCAACCGGCTGATCGACTTCGGCTCCGGCATCGCCGTCACGTCCGTCGGCGCCTCCGCCGAGGCCGTGGTGCGCCGGGCCGCCGCCCAGCTCGCCGACTTCACCCACACCTGTTTCATGGTCACGCCGTACGAGGGCTACGTGGCCGTCGCCGAGGCGCTCGCCGAGCTGACCCCCGGTGACCACGCGAAGAAGTCCGCCCTGTTCAACAGCGGCGCCGAGGCCGTCGAGAACGCCGTCAAGATCGCCCGTGCGTACACCCGGCGGCAGGCCGTCGTCGTCTTCGACCACGGCTACCACGGCCGCACCAACCTCACCATGGCCCTGACCGCGAAGAACATGCCGTACAAGCACGGCTTCGGCCCGTTCGCGCCGGAGGTGTACCGGGTGCCGGTGGCGTACGGCTACCGCTGGCCGACGGGCGCGGACAACGCCGGTCCCGAGGCCGCCGCCCAGGCGATCGACCAGATGTCCAAGCAGGTCGGCGCGGAGAACATCGCCGCGATCATCATCGAGCCGGTGCTCGGCGAAGGCGGTTTCATCGAGCCGGCCAAGGGCTTCCTGCCGGCGATCCGCCGGTTCGCCGCGGACCACGGCATCGTCTTCGTCGCGGACGAGATCCAGTCCGGCTTCTGCCGCACCGGCCAGTGGTTCGCCTGCGAGGACGAGGGCATCGTCCCGGACCTGATCACCACCGCCAAGGGCATCGCCGGCGGCCTGCCGCTCGCCGCCGTCACCGGCCGCGCCGAGATCATGGACGCCGCGCACGCGGGCGGCCTCGGCGGCACCTACGGCGGCAACCCGGTCGCCTGCGCGGGCGCGCTCGGCGCGATCGAGACGATGAAGGAGCTCGACCTCAACGCCCGGGCGAAGGACATCGAGGCGATCATGAAGGCCCGGCTGACCGCCATGGCCGAGAAGTTCGAGGTCATCGGCGACGTCCGGGGCCGCGGCGCGATGATCGCCATCGAGCTGGTCAAGGACCGCGCCACCAAGGAGCCGAACCCGGAGGCGACGGCCGCGCTCGCCAAGGCCTGCCACGCCGAGGGCCTGCTCGTCCTGACCTGCGGCACCTACGGCAACGTGCTGCGCTTCCTGCCGCCGCTGGTCATCGGCGAGGACCTGCTGAACGAGGGCCTCGACATCATCGAGCAGGCGTTCACGCGCATCTGAGCCCTGTTTCCGCACGTCTGAGGGGCCGACGGCAGAGGGTGTGAAGAAGGTGTGGGAGGTGGATGGCGGGACGCCGTTCTCCCTGTCGCGCGCGCACCCCCTGCCGTAGGTTCTAGGCAGATGAGAGATACACCCCCGCCCACAGGGGACTGTGGGTGACATCAGGCCGGGGCCTCCCCAGCCTCGACCTGGCCGTGCCCTCGCGCACACCGGAGCCCGACGGCTCCGGGTCTCCTCACCGATCGGACGGTCGCCCGCCCCAGACCCCCCGGGGCGCGCGGCGTTCCGGTCCGGACGGCCGCCTCGGAACCATCCCCCCTCGTTCCGGGGCGGCCGACCTCCTTCTCCGCCGTCCGGCCGGATCTGCCAGGCTGTGCGCCGTGGCGATCCTCCTCCCGCTCGGGCTTCCGGCCCTGCTGTTCGCGCTGATCACCTGGCAGGTCGTCGCCGACGGCGCCCTGGTGGGCGCGGACGAGCGGCTCAGCCGTGCCCTGGTCCGCCCGGACCGCCTCTCCGAACTCCTCGCCGACCTGGGCGCCGTCCAGGTCGCGGTGCCGGTGCTCGCCCTGGCGGCGGCGTACGTCGCCCGGCGGGGCCGGGCCGGCGGCGCGGACCGGTGGTGGCGGCCCCCCGTGGCCGCGGCGCTGCTCATGGCCCTCGTCCCGGCGCTGGTGATCCCCCTCAAGGAGCTCACCGGCCGGCCGGGCCCGCCGGTCATGCCGCCGGGCACCGGCTACTACCCCTCCGGGCACACCGTCACGGCCGCCGTCGCCTACGGCTCGGCCGTGGCCGTCCTCCTCCCCTGGCTCCGCGCCGCCCCCGCCCGCCGGGCGGCCGTCGTCGCCTGCGTCGTCGTCAACCTCGGCGTGGGGTCCGGGCTGGTCCGCCGCGGCTACCACTGGCCGCTGGACGTCGTGGCCGGCTGGTGCCTCGGCGCGGTGCTGCTGACCGGCCTCGTGGTGTTCCTCGGCCGGGGCGGCCGGCCTCCCCGGGGGGTCAGCTGTCGAAGCCGAGGCCCAGCCGGTCCATCGTCCGCAGCCACAGGTTGCGCCGGCCGCCGTGCGCGTCCGCCCGGGCCAGCGACCACTTGGTGAGCGCGATGCCGGTCCACGCGAAGGGCTCGGGCGGGAACGGCAGGGGCTTGGTGCGGACCATCTCCAGCTCGGTGCGCTCGGTGCGCTCCCCCGCCAGCAGGTCCAGCATCACCTCGGCGCCGAAGCGGGTGGCCCCGACCCCGAGACCGGTGTAGCCCGCCGCGTACGCCACCCTGCCCCGGTGGGCGGTGCCGAAGAACGCCGAGAAGCGCGAGCAGGTGTCGATGGCGCCGCCCCACGCGTGGGTGAAGCGGACGCCCTCCAGCTGCGGGAAGCAGGTGAAGAAGTGCCCGGCGAGCTTGGCGTAGGTCCGGGGCCGGTCGTCGTACTCGGCGCGCACCCGGCCGCCGTACGGGTAGATCGCGTCGTAGCCGCCCCACAGGACGCGGTTGTCCGCGGACAGGCGGAAGTAGTGGAACCGGTTGGCGCTGTCCCCGAGGCCCTGGCGGTTCCGCCAGCCGATCGACGCCAGCTGGGCGGCGGTGAGCGGCTCGGTCATCAGGGCGTAGTCGTAGACCGGGACGGTGTACGGACGGACCCGTCTGACCAGGCTGGGGAAGACGTTCGTGCCGAGGGCGACCCGGCGGGCGCGGACCCGGCCGTACGGGGTGCGGACGTCCAGCCCGCCGCCGTACGGGCGCAAGGTCAGGGCAGGGGTGTGCTCGTACACGCGGACGCCGAGGCCCAGGCACGCCCGCTTCAGCCCCCAGGCGAGCCGGGCCGGGTTGAGCATGGCCACGCCCCGGCGGTCCCACAGGCCCGCCCGGAAGGTCGGGGAGTCCACCTGCTCCCGCACCGCGTCGGCGTCCAGGAACTCGACGCCGTCGGCCAGGCCCCGGCGCCGCGCCTCCTCGTACCCGTCGCGCAGTTCCCACGCCTGGTGGATCTCGGTGGCGACGTCGATCTCGCCGGTGCGTTCGAAGTCGCAGTCGATGGCGTGGCGGGCGACCGCCCGCTCGATCTCGTCGAGGTTGCGGGCGCCCAGCTCCTGGAGCCGGTGGATCTCGTCCGGCCAGCGGGTGAGGCCGTTGGGCAGCCCGTGGGTGAGGGAGGCGGCGCAGAAGCCGCCGTTGCGGCCCGAGGCGGCCCAGCCCGCCTCGCGGCCCTCGAGGAGGACGACCTCCCGCCGCGGGTCGCGTTCCTTGGCGATCAGCGCGGTCCACAGGCCGCTGTAGCCGCCGCCGACGACCAGCAGGTCGCAGGTCTCGGCGGCGGTGAGCGCGGGCTCGGGGCGGGGTCTGGCGGGGTCGTCCAGCCAGTAGGGGACGGGCTGGGCTTCGGAGAGGGACTTCGTCCAGCGGCTCATGGCGCTCGCGGCCATGATCTCAACTCCCTACGAGGATCTCTCTATTGCCTTCTGTCTGTCTCTGCGGTGGCCGACCACCGTCGACGCCAGCACGAGCAGCACGGCGACGACGAA
Organism: Streptomyces glaucus; assembly: GCF_039533365.1. Classification (NCBI taxonomy): domain Bacteria; kingdom Bacillati; phylum Actinomycetota; class Actinomycetes; order Kitasatosporales; family Streptomycetaceae; genus Streptomyces; species Streptomyces glaucus. The sequence continues at coordinate 113,977 of NZ_BAAATK010000020.1, read as the reverse complement.
CATGGCCGTTCCGACGACGTTGATCTGCACGGGCGTTCCGCGCTGGGCCGAGCCCCAGACGAACATGGGGAAGGTGACCGTGGAGCCCGCGGTGAAGTTGGTGATGACGAAGTCGTCGAAGGAGAGCGCGAAGGCCAGCAGCGCGCCCGCGGCGATGCCGGGGGCCGCGATCGGCAGGGTGACCCGCCAGAACGTCTGGAACGGGCCGGCGTACAGGTCCTGCGCCGCCTGCTCCAGCCGCGGGTCCATCGACATCACGCGCGCCTTGACCGCCGTCACGACGAAGCTGAGGCAGAACATGACGTGGGCGATCAGGACCGTCCGGAAACCCAGCTCGGCGCCCATGTTGAGGAACAGGGTGAGCAGCGAGGCCGCCAGGACGACCTCGGGCATCGCCATCGGCAGGAAGATCAGCGCGTTCACGGCGCCCCGCGCGCGGAAGCGGTGGCGCGCCAGCGCGAAGGCGGTCGTCGTGCCGAGGACGGTGGCGCCGAGCGTCGCCCAGAACGCGATCCGCAGGCTGACCGACAGCGCGCCGCACAGGCCGGGGACGCCGCACGGGTCCCGCCACGCGTCGAGCGAGAACCGCTGCCACTCGTAGTTGAAGCGCCCCTTCGGCGCGTTGAAGGAGAACACCGCCACCACGACGTTGGGCAGCAGCAGGTAGGCGAGCGTCCCCAGGCCCGCGATGACGACGAGACGGCGCTTGAGCCAGTCGGCGAAGGGCATGTCAGACCAGATCCTCCGTCCCGGACCTGCGGATGTAGAGGGTGACCACGAGCAGGATCGCGGCCATCAGGATGAAGGAGAGGGCCGCGGCCGTCGGGTAGTCCAGCACGCGCAGGAACTGCGTCTGGATGACGTTGCCGGCCATGCGCGTGTCCGTGGCGCCCAGCAGGTCCGCGTTGACGTAGTCGCCGCAGGCCGGGATGAAGGTCAGCAGCGTGCCCGAGACCACGCCCGGCGCGGACAGCGGGAGGGTGACCTTCCGGAAGGTCGTCCAGGGCCTGGCGTACAGGTCGCCCGCCGCCTCGTGCAGCCGGGGGTCGATGCGCTCCAGCGAGGTGTAGAGCGGCAGCACCATGAACGGCAGGAAGTTGTACGTCAGTCCGCACACGACGGCGAGCGGCGTGGCCAGCACGCGGTCGCCGGAGGTCCAGCCGAGCCGGGCGGTGACGTCCAGGACGTGCAGCGCGTCGAGGGCGCCGACGACCGGGCCGCCGTCGGCGAGGATCGTCTTCCAGGCGAGGGTGCGGATCAGGAAGCTGGTGAAGAACGGCGCGATCACCAGGATCATGATCAGGGTCCGCCAGCGGCCCGCGCGGAAGGCGATGAGGTAGGCGAGCGGGTAGCCGAGCAGCAGGCACAGGACCGTCGCGGTGCCCGCGTAGAGCACCGAGCGGACGAACTGCGGCCAGTACTCGCCCAGCGCGTCCCCGTAGGTGGCGAAGTGCCAGGTGACCCGGTAGCCCTCCTCCAGGGAGCCCGTCTGCACGGACGTGGAGGCCTGGTAGACCATCGGCAGCGCGAAGAAGACCAGCAGCCACAGCACGCCGGGCAGGAGCAGCAGGTACGGCGTGCGGCGGCCCCGCCCGCGCGGCGGGCGCCGCTCCCCGGGGACGGCGGCGGGGGTGAGCGGCGGGGGCGCCTCGGTGAGCGTCGTCATCGGGCGGCCGCCTCCTCCGCGGCCGGGCTCCCTTCCCCGTCCGGTGCGAACCGGGCGGCGTCGAGACCGAAGGTGTGGGCCGGGTTCCAGTGCAGGACGACCTCGGCGCCGGGCGCCAGCCGGGGGTCGCGGTCGATGTTCTGGGCGTAGACCTCGAAGGCGGGGCAGACGGGGCTGTCGACGACGTACTGCGTGGAGACGCCGGTGAAGCTGGAGTCGGCGATCGTCCCGGTGATCCGGTTGCGCCCGGCGGGGATCCCGCCGGCGTCGTCGGCGTGGGTGAGGGAGACCTTCTCCGGACGGACCCCCACCAGCACCCTGCCGCCGGCCGCCGTGGGCGCGCCGCACCGCGCCCGGGGCAGCACCAGCCTGCCGCCGCCCGCCCTCAGCACGATCTCGCCGCCGCCGGCGGAGGCGACCTCGGCCTCGATGAAGTTGGAGGTGCCGAGGAAGTCGGCGACGAACCGGGTCCTGGGGTTCTCGTACAGGTCGGCGGGCGAGCCGAGCTGCTCGACGCGGCCCGCGTTCATCACGGCGACCGTGTCGGCCATCGTCATGGCCTCCTCCTGGTCGTGCGTGACGTGCACGAAGGTGATGCCGACCTCGGTCTGGATGCGCTTGAGCTCCAGCTGCATCCGGCGGCGCAGCTTCAGGTCGAGGGCGCCGAGCGGCTCGTCGAGCAGCAGCACCCGGGGGTGGTTGATCAGCGCGCGGGCGACCGCGACGCGCTGCTGCTGGCCGCCGGAGAGCTGGTGCGGCTTCCTGCGCGCCTGCGCGCCGAGCTGCACCAGCTCCAGCATCTCCCCGACCTGCTTCTTCACGTTCCTGACGCCGCGCCGGCGCAGGCCGAAGGCGACGTTCTCGAAGACGTCCAGGTGCGGGAAGAGGGCGTACGACTGGAAGACCGTGTTCACCGGCCGCTTGTACGGCGGGAGACGGGTGACGTCCTGGTCGCCGAGGTGGACGGTGCCGCTGGTGGGCTCCTCCAGGCCGGCGATCATCCGCAGGGTGGTGGTCTTGCCGCTGCCGGAGGCGCCGAGCAGGGCGAAGAAGGAGCCCTGCGGCACGGTCAGGTCGAGCGGGTGCACGGCGGTGAAGGAGCCGTAGGTCTTGCTGATGCCGCGGAGGCGGACGTCGCCGCTGCCGTCGTTCGTCATGGTGGTCACGCCCCTATGAGCTTCGCGAACTTCTCTTCGCAGGCCGTCTCCTCCTGCGCGCTCAGGGAGCGGAAGGCACGGGACTTCGCCTGCATGGCCTTGTCGGGGAGGATCAGCGGGTTGTCCGCCGCCGCCGCGTCGATCTTCGCGAGCTCCTCCTTCACCCCGTCGACCGGGCAGACGTAGTTGATGTAGGCGGCGAGCCGGGCGGCGGTCCTCGGCTCGTAGTAGTAGTCGATCAGCCGCTCGGCGTTGGTCTTGTGCCGGGCCCTGTTGGGGATCAGCAGGTCGTCGCTGGAGGTCAGGTAGCCGCTGTCGGGGACCAGGAAGTCGATGTCGGGACTGTCCGCCTTCAGCTGGACGACGTCGCCGGCCCAGGCCAGGCAGGCCGCGAAGTCGCCCTTGGCGAGGTCGGAGGTGTAGTCGTTGCCGGTGAAGCGGCGGATCTGGCCCCGGTCCACGGCCTTCTGCAGGCGGGCGATCGCCGCGTCGTAGTCGTCGTCGGTGAAGTCGCCCGGGTCCTTGCCCATGTCGAGCAGGGTCATGCCGACGGTGTCGCGCATCTCGGTGAGGAGGCCGACGCGGCCCTTGAGCCGGGGGTTGTCGAGCAGGTCGGAGAGCGACGTCACCTCGATCCCGTCGAGCGCCTTCTTGTTGTAGGCGATGACGGTGGAGATGCCCTGCCAGGGGTACGAGTACGCCCGTCCCGGGTCCCCGTCGGGGCTGCGGAACTGCGGCGCCAGGTTGGCGAAGGCGTGCGGCAGATGGGACGGGTCCAGTTTCTGCACCCATCCCAGGCGGATGAGGCGGGCGGCCAGCCAGTCGGTGAGGACGACGAGGTCGCGGCCGGTGTCCTGGCCCGCGGCGAGCTGCGGCTTGATCTTGCCGAAGAACTCGCCGTTGTCGTTGATGTCCTCGGTGTACCGGACCGTGATGCCGGTCCGCTCGGTGAACGCCTCCAGCGTCGGGTGGCGCCTGCCGCTGTCGTCGACGTCCATGTACTCGGTCCAGTTGGAGAAGGTGACGGTCTTCTCCTGCGCCGAGCGGTCCTGTGCGGAGACGCCGTCCCGGGGCCCGCCCGCCGCGGGGATGCCGCAGGCGCTCAGCGTCGCGGACCCGCCGGCCGCGAGCGCGCCGGCGCGCAGCAGGGAACGGCGGGTGAGGGCCGCCCTGCCGTTGCGGAGACTGCGCCGCACGGCGGCCGCTCGGGCCGGGGACAGGCGGTCGGGCTCGTACTGCTCCATGCGCGTGGTGCCCTTTCGGGAGGGTTGGTGGTCGTGGTCGGCGGCCGTTCGTCACATGCGGCGGTGGCCGGTCACGGTCCGGTCGTCGCCGGGCGGCGGTGGCCGCCGGGCCCCGAAGTGGCGGGCGGCACCGGCGAAGGACGCGGTGTCGTCGGTCGTCCCGGCCCGTCGGACCCACGGGCCGGCTGCAGCGGCTTGCCGCACCGGAGGGGCTCGGCGCGGGCCGGGTCCCCGGCGCGGCCGGCCGGCCCGGCGGCGAACCGGTCCGGGGCGGCCGGGGTGGCGCTGCCCGGGTCGCGCATGTCGCTCTCCTCCCTGTCCCCGCGAGAGGGCCGACGTGGCTCAAGCTCGACTTGAGCGCCGATCCTGACAGAGCAATGAGACTCCAACAAGTGATTCCGTTGTTGCCTTTTGGTTACGCGACGAAATCTGTTGATCAGCCGTCGGGTGCGGCCCGAAAGAGGAGACGGAGCGTCAGGGGCGGGTGCCGGACTCGGCCGCATCGGACGGATCACGGGGGCGAACGGATCGCGGGAGGCGAGGGATCGCATGACGGACGGGACGGACCGGGTCACCGGGACGGTCGATTCCCGGCAGGCGCTGATCAGGGCGGTCCGCGCGGGAGCCAGGGTCAGGTACCTGCACTTCTGGGGACACCGGCCGCGGCCGGACGGCCGGCTCGGGCCGGGCTGCCCGAGCCGGTGGTGGCCCTCGCCGTTCACGGTCGACGGGGTGGCGTACGCGACCGCCGAGCACTGGATGACGGCGGGCAAGGCCCGGCTGTTCGGTGACGCGGAGGGGGAGCGGCGGGTGCTCGGCGCGGCGCATTCCGCCGAGGCCGAGAAGGCGGGGCGGCTGGTGCGCGGCTTCGACGAGGCGACATGGCGGCGGGAGCGGTTCCGGATCGTCGTCGAGGGCACCGGGCACAAGTTCGGCGCGCACGCCGGGTTGCGGGAGTCTCTGCTGAACACGGGGGATCGGGTACGGGTGGAGGCGAGCCCGGTGGACCGGGTGTGGGGCATCGGGCTGGCCGCGGCCGACGAGGCGGCCCAGGATCCCGAGCGGTGGCGGGGACCGAATCCGCTGGGGTTCGCCCTGATGGCGGCGCGGGAGCGGCTGCGGGCCGGGTGAGCGGGGAAGGCCCGCCGCGGGGAACGGGACCGGTGCGCGGGCCGGCCCCTCGCGGCGGGCCGGGGGTCAGGACGCGCCGATCCCGCCCATGATGCCGGCGAAGAGCAGGAAGCCCAGCAGCGGAAGCAACACCGTGGCCACGATGCCGCAGACCAGGCCGGCGGTCGCCGCCCCCTTGTTGGTGGCCTCGCCGCGGTTCGCCTTTCCCCGGCCGATGGCGCCGAAGATGATCGCCAGGATGCCCAGGACGACGCCGAAGAACCACAGGAAGAAGGTCAGGCTGCACACCACGCCGATGATGCCCAGCACCAGCCCGGTGGTGCCCATGCCGTTGCTCGGCTGCAGGGGCTGGGTGTAGCCGGGCGCCTGCGGGTGGGGCGCGGCCGGCCAGCCGGGGCCCGCCGGCCGGCCGTAGCCCGGGCCGGACTGCGGGTAGCCGTAGCCCGGGGCCGGCTGCTGCGGGGGCTGGGACGGCGGCCCGAATCCGCCGGGCGTGGGATTGGTGTGGGACATGAAGCGGTCTCCCCTCCGTTGACAGACGAGGCATGGTAGTGGCCTGTTCGCCGCGGAGAGCCCCCTTTCGCGGGGCTGGTACGGAGGCGTTTCGGCCGGGGGCGTCGGTGGGTTCGGTGGTCGGGCGGGGGCACGGGCCCTGGTCCGGCGGCCGGGCGCCGCGGCCGCCCGGGGCTCAGCGGTCGGCGAGCACCGTGGCCGTCGGGGTGAGGGCGCCGTAGTACGGGTCGTGGCCGTCCTGTTCCTCGTTGATGGCGGCCGTGATCCCGACGGCGATCAGGACGATCACGATGACACCGAGGACGAGGCCGATGACGCCCATGATCAGGCCGGCCTGGGCCTGGCCGTGGTTGTCGGCCAGGCCCTGCTCGGCCTTCTTGCGGCCCTTGATGCCGAAGACCACGGCGAGGATGCCGAGCACGACCGAGACCACGCCGTACATGCAGAACAGGCAGCAGGACAGGATGCCGAGCACCATCGCCGCGATGCCCGTGCCGTTCTGCGGGGCCATCGGCATGCCGGCCCAGCCGTAGCCCTGGGGGTAGGCGGGGTAGCCGTATCCGCCGGGCGCTCCCGGGCCGGTGGGCGCGACGGGCGGGGGCGGCACCGCGGAGCCGGAGCCGTCGTACGGCGGCGGGCCGCCCACCGGGGCGGATCCGCCGGGCGGGACGTGGCCGGGCGGCGGGAAGCCGGGCGGGGGGAAGCCGGCGGACGGCATCGAGGCCATCGTGGCCTGGTCGTGCACGGACGGCGGCTGCGCCGGGGGCGCCTGCGGCGGCTGCCCGGCGGCGGGGGCCCGGTCCTTCTCCGGCGAGGGCCTGCTCCCGGGGGGCGCCCAGGGGTCGTAGTCGCCCGCGCTGTCCCCGCCCGGCCGCGGTGTGTCCGTCATGTCGCTTCCCCCCGTGGGTCGATCGTGCCGCCATGCTACGGCCACCCCCGCCGCCCGCCGCCGCCCGGCCCCCGCCCCGCGCCCTTCCCCACCAGCCGGGACACCGCCCCGCCCCCCTCTCTCCCCCGGCCCTTGTCCCGGCCCCTGCCCGAACGCTCTGCCCCCGCGCCGTCCCACCGCCTACGATGATCCCGGCCCACCGATCAGCCGATCACCGCGTCCCGTCCGCCGCACCCCACGGGCCGGACGCCGTTTTGGGGAGGAACCTTGACCGACCACCTCGTCGACGCGCACGCCCCGCGCGACCTGCGCGCCTTCATCGCCGCACTGCCGAAGGCCGAACTGCACGTGCACCACGTCGGCTCCGCCTCCCCCCGCATCGTCTCGGAGCTGGCCGCCCGCCACCCCGACTCCAGGGTCCCCGCCGACCCCGAGGCCCTGTCCGACTACTTCACGTTCACGGACTTCGCCCACTTCGTCGAGGTGTACCTGTCGGTCGTCGACCTGATCCGCACCCCGGAGGACGTGCGGCTGCTGACCTACGAGGTGGGCCGGGAGCTGGCCCGGCAGCAGGTGCGGTACGCCGAGCTGACCGTCACCCCGTACTCCTCCACCCGCCGCGGCATCGACGAGCGGGCCTTCATGGACGCCATCGAGGACGCCCGCAAGGCGGCGGAGGCCGAGTTCGGCACCGTGCTGCGCTGGTGCTTCGACATCCCCGGCGAGGCCGGGCTCACGGCGGCCGAGGAGACCACCCGGCTCGCCACCGACGACCGGCTGCGCCCCGAGGGGCTGGTCTCCTTCGGGCTCGGCGGGCCCGAGATCGGCGTGCCGCGGCCGCAGTTCAAGCCGTACTTCGACCGGGCCCTCGCCGCGGGGCTGCACTCCGTCCCGCACGCCGGCGAGACCACCGGCCCGGAGACGGTGTGGGACGCGCTGACCCACCTGCGGGCCGAGCGCATCGGCCACGGCACCAGCTCCGCGCGGGACCCGAAGCTGCTCGCGCACCTCGCCGAGCACCGCATCCCGCTGGAGGTCTGCCCGACCTCGAACATCGCCACCCGCGCGGTGCGCACCCTCGACGAGCACCCCCTCAAGGAGTTCGTACGGGCCGGGGTGCCGGTCACCGTCAACTCCGACGACCCGCCGATGTTCGGCACCGACCTGAACAACGAGTACGCGGTCGCCGCCCGCCTGCTCGACCTGGACGAGCGGGGCCTGGCGGAGCTGGCGAAGAACGCGGTCGAGGCGTCCTTCCTGGACGAGGCCGGCAAGGCCCGGATCAAGGCCGAGATCGACGCGTACACCTCCTCCTGGCTCGCCGCCTGATGTCCCCCGCCCTTCGCCGGGTGACCGCCGTCGCCCACCGCGGCGACCCCTACCGCGTCCGCGAGAACACGGTCGGCTCACTGCGTTCCGCGCTCCGCCGGGGCGCGGACGCCGTCGAGATCGACGTCCGGCTCACCCGGGACGGCGTGCCCGTGCTGCTGCACGACGAGACGCTGAAACGGCTGTGGGAGCGGGACCGGCCGCTGTGCGCGCTGTCGGCGGCCGAGGTGCGCGGGCTGACGGACGGTCTGGTGCCGACGCTGGCGGAGGCGCTGGAGGCGACCGACGGCAGCCGGGTGATGCTGGACCTGCCCGGCGCGCCGGACCCGGCGGCGGTGCGCCGGATCGCGGGCGTGGTGCGCGAGTGCGGGGCGCGGGACCGCGTGTACTACTGCGCGGGCGCCCCCGCCATGCTCGCCGTGCGCGCCGCCGATCCGGCCGCCGAGATCGCGCTGACCTGGACGACCCTGGCCCCGCCCCGGCCCGTCCTGCTGGCGGCGGTCCGCCCGCGCTGGCTCAACTACCGCTTCTCGCTGGTCGACCGGGCCCTGGCCGACCGCGTCCACGCCGGCGGCCACCTGCTGTCCGTCTGGACCCCGGACACCCGCCGCTCCATGCGCCGCCTGCTCGCCCACGGCGTCGACTCGATCACCACCAACCGCATCGACACGCTGTGCGCGCTCAGGAGGGGCCTTCCGGCGGAACCGGCGTAGGCGCCGCCCGGCCACCGGAGTACGCCACCGGCGGCGCGATCGCCTGTGCGTCCGCCCCCTCCCCCACCCACAGCCCGATCAACAGCGCCGCCGTCGCCTCCACCAGTCCGGCCCGGTCCAGTCCCCCGGCGTTCAGCGGCTCGCAACCGAGATCGCGGACGAGCCGCCGTACGACGGCCAGGGCTCCTTCGTCGTCCCCGCACAGCGGCACCGCCAGCGGGCGGCCGTCGAAGACCGGCGGGGTCAGCCGCCAGACGTCGACGTGGCAGAGGTTGAACGCCTTGACGACGTGGGCGGCGGGGGCAGCGGCGGCGATGCGTTCGGCCGCCGAGGGGCCGCCCGCCGTGCGCAGCGTGAAGCCCGGCCCCACCGGGTTGGTGCAGTCGATCAGCGTCCGCCCCCGCAGCGTCTCCGCCAGCCCGGCGACGACGTCGACGGCGGCCTCGTACGGCACGGCCAGCAGCACCGCGTCCGTCCCGTGCTCCGCCGCCTCCCGCAGACCGCCCGAGCGGCGTCCCCCGGCGCGCACCTCGTGCCCGGCGCGCGCCCACTGCGTGCCGAGCGCGTCCGCCATGCCGCCCGTGCCGAGAATGCCTATCCGCATGGTCCCCGCTTCCCTTCGCCGTCGGATTCACCACGACAGTAGGGAGCCGCTCGGGCACCATTCGGTACGTGACCACCGACCACGTGTTCCTCGCCGACTGCCGTGCCCGCCTCGCCTTCGACCTGCTGGCCAACACCTGGAACGCGGTGACGCTGTGGGCCCTGCGCCACGGCCCGGTGCGGCACGGCGAGTTGCGCGGCCGGATCGGCGGCATCAGCCAGAAGGTGCTGACCGAGACGCTGCGCCGGCTGGAGGCCAACGGGCTCGTCGCACGGCGGGCGCACGGCGGCTCACCGCCCCGCGTCGAGTACCAGCTCACCGATCTGGGCCGGACGTTGCTCGACCCGATCGACGCGCTCGGCGCCTGGGCGTTCGAGCACGGCGACGAGGTGACGGCAGCTCAGGAACGCCACGCTGCCGGCCGCGCCGACGCCCCTGGGGAACATCCCTGACGACTCCCCCACCCGGCGCGCGATGTGCTCGGGGGCCCGTCAGGGCCCGGTGTCCTCCTCGCCGGCGATCCGGCCGGGACCGCACGGCCCGAGGATGATCACGCCCCGTCACCGATCGCCTCAGGAGCACCCGATGCGCACACGCCACCGCGCCCCCTGCCTCGCCGCGTCCCTCACCCTGGCCCTCACGGCCAACACCCTGGCCGCGGCCCCCGCCCTCGCCTCGCCCTCCCCGACGGTCCCCGTGCACTGCACCGACCGGGGGAGGTTCGAGGCACTGTGCGACGCGATCGAGGGGCTGCCGGACGCCGACGCGACGGCCGCGCTCGTGCGGGTCGGCGGCACCGACGGGACCTGGCGCGGCACCGCGGGCGTGCGCGACCTGCGCACGCACCGGCCCGCTCTGGAGGACGGGCGCTTCCGGGCCGGTTCGACGACCAAGCTGGTGACCGCCGCGATCGTGCTGCAGCTCGCCGCCGAGGGCGATGTGGACCTGGACGCGGACGTGCGCGGATACCTGCCGGGGCTGCTGCCGGACGTCTTCACCGCACCGGTCACCGTGCGGCACCTGCTGACCTTCAGCAGCGGACTGCGGCCGGGCACCTCGCTCGGCGACGTCGGCGGAGAGGGCTACGAGAACCGCTACGCGACGCTCACCCCCGAGGAGGTCGTGGCCTCCTCCGTCGCCCAGGGGCCCGCCTTCGTGGCCGGCGAGCGGCAGCGCTACGGCAACATCGACTACACCGTGCTGGGCCTGCTGATCGAGAAAGTGACGGACGACACCTACGAACACCAGGCGGCGGTACGGGTGTTCGGGCCGGCCGGCATGCGGCACACGTCCTTCCCCGGCGGCCCCGATCCCCGCATCCACGGCCCGCACAACCGCGGCTACCAGCTCCTCGCGGACGGCAGGCTGGTGGACGCCACCGAGTGGAACATGTCCGACCGCTGGGCGGCCGGGGACATGATCTCGACGGCGGAGGATCTGGAGAAGTTCGTCGTCGCGCTGTTCGGCGGCGAGATCGTGCCGGAACCCCTGCTCGTCGCGGAGATGCTCACCCTCCCGGCGATCGGGCACGGGGCCGTCATGAGCGCGGGCGGCCTCAGGCCCCAGTCCCTCCCCGACGGCCGCGTCGTGTGGGCCAAGAGCGGCGCCCGGCCCGGTTACGCCACGCTCGTCGCGGCCGCCGAGGACCTGTCCCGCACCCTCGTGTACTCGGTCAACGCCACCGACGCGAAGGACGAGGACATGAACCCGGTGGCCGCGCGGATCGTCGAGGCGGCGCTCAGCGGCTGAGCATCAGGCTGGTCACCGGCGCGGTCAGCGCCTCCAGCCGCTTGATCTTCTGCCGGACGACGGCCAGCGGGATGATCCCGAACACCCCGAACGACATGTCGATCAGGGACCACCAGAAGGGGATGCCGCGGATCGGTCCGCAGATCAGGGCGAGCGGGACGATGCCCGCACAGGCGATCATCCCGAACTCCACGACCCAGATGTTGCGGACCGGGTCGCGGTAGGGCCCGTAGAACGCGACCGCGATCACCAGGTGCGCGAAGGCCAGCCAGTCCGTGCCGTACAGCAGGAACGGGTACTCGGCGTCGGCCTCGTCCAGACCCGCCCGGACCCGCTCGATCCAGCCCGTCAGCCCGGGCAGGTGGGCGTCGGCGGAGAGCGCGTGCAACAGCTCCTCGGCCCACCGCAGTTCGTGCACCAGGGGGAAGGCCGTGGCACCGCTGAGGACCAGGCAGACGACGAAGAAGACCAGCCATGCGCGAATGCCCTTCAGCAGGGCGGCTCTGTCGCTCACGGGCCCACTCTACGCTCGCGACTGAACACGTTCAAAAAGACCTCGGGCGGTCCGGGCCGGCCCGCCGTCCGGGCCGCCGGCACCCGCGGCCGGGGCGGCGGGCGGACGCAGGGCCGCGGCCCCGGACGGGAGTCACCCGCCCGGGGCCGCACCGGGAGCGCGGCCCGCGGCTCACCCGTCCAGCGACGTCATCACGTGCTTGATCCGCGTGTAGTCCTCGAAGCCGTAGCCCGACAGGTCCTTGCCGTAGCCGGACTTCTTGAAGCCGCCGTGCGGCATCTCGGCGACCAGCGGAATGTGCGTGTTGATCCACACGCAGCCGAAGTCGAGCTTCTTGGACATCCGCATCGCGCGCGCGTGGTCCTTGGTCCACACCGAGGAGGCCAGCGCGTACTCGACGCCGTTGGCCCACTCCACCGCCTGGTCCTCGTCGCGGAAGGACTGCACGGTGATGACCGGGCCGAAGACCTCCTTCTGGATGATCTCGTCGTCCTGCCGGACGCCGGAGACCACGGTCGGCGCGAAGAAGAAGCCCTTGTCGCCGACGCGCTTGCCGCCGGCCTCCACCCGCGCGTGGGCGGGCAGCCGCTCGATGAAGCCCTCGACCTGGGCGAGCTGGTCGGGGTTGTTGAGCGGGCCGAACAGCACGTCCTCGTCGTCCGGCATGCCGGTCCTGGCGTCGGCGGCGGCCTTGGCGAGCGCCGCGACGAACTCGTCGTGGATCGCCTCGTGGACCAGGACGCGGCAGGCGGCCGTGCAGTCCTGGCCGGCGTTGAAGAAACCGGCGACGGAGATGTCCTCGACGGCCTTGGCGATGTCGGTGTCCTCGAAGACGACGACCGGCGCCTTGCCGCCCAGCTCCAGGTGGACGCGCTTGACGTCCTTGGCGGCGGACCCGGCGACCTGGATGCCGGCGCGTACCGAGCCGGTGATGGAGGCCATCGCCGGGACGGGGTGCTCGACCATCATGCGGCCGGTCTCGCGGTCGCCGCAGATGACGTTGAAGACGCCCTTGGGCAGGATCGAGCCGAGGATCTCGGCGATGAGGACCGTGGAGGCCGGGGTGGTGTCGGAGGGCTTGAGGACGACCGTGTTGCCCGCCGCGATCGCCGGGGCGAACTTCCACACGGCCATCATCATCGGGTAGTTCCACGGCGCGACCTGCGCGCAGACGCCGACCGGCTCGCGGCGGATCATGGAGGTCATCCCCTCCATGTACTCGCCGGCCGACCGGCCCTCCAGCATCCGCGCCGCGCCCGCGAAGAAGCGGATCTGGTCGACCATCGGCGGGATCTCCTCGGAGCGGGTCAGCCCGATCGGCTTGCCCGTGTTCTCCACCTCGGCCGCGATGAGTTCCTCGGCGCGCTCCTCGAACGCGTCCGCGATCTTCAGCAGGGCCTTCTGGCGCTCGGCCGGGGTGGTGTCGCGCCAGCCGGGGAAGGCCGCGGCGGCGGCCGTCATCGCGGCGTCCACGTCCGCCTGCCCGGACAGCGGAGCGGTGGCGTACGCCTCGCCCGTCGCGGGGTTGACCACTTCGGTGGTCCGTCCGTCGGCGGCGTCCCGGAACTCACCGGCGATGTAATTGCGCAGCCGACGCAGCTCGGTGCTCACTGCGGCCCTCCAAGTTCGGGTGTCCCAATCACTGAGACACCCACCCTAGCCAGTGGGGCCACGTTTTCAACACCCCCGCTCCCGCCAGGAGTGCGGAATCCGCAGGCTGGGACTTCGTAAACAACGGATTTCATCGATCGAGCCTTGCGAAACTGTCGAGACGTCGTGCACAGTGAGCTCGTGGCCAGTCGAAGCGCAGACCAGAGGGACTCCCGCGAGTCCAGGAACGGCGGCACCCCCCAGCTGGACGCCGTCTCCCTCGCCATCATCGAGCAGCTCCAGGAGGACGGCCGCCGGCCGTACGCCGCCATCGGCAAGGCCGTGGGCCTGTCCGAGGCGGCCGTGCGCCAGCGCGTCCAGAAGCTGCTCGACCAGGGCGTGATGCAGATCGTCGCCGTCACGGACCCGCTCACCGTGGGCTTCCGCCGGCAGGCGATGGTCGGCATCAATGTCGAGGGCGACGTGGAGACCGTCGCCGACGCGCTGACCGCCATGTCCGAGTGCGAGTACGTGGTGATGACCGCAGGCTCCTTCGACCTGATGGTGGAGATCGTCTGCGAGGACGACGACCACCTGCTGGACGTCATCAACAAACGCATCCGGGCCGTCCCCGGAGTGCGCTCCACCGAGAGCTTCGTCTACCTCAGGCTCAAGAAGCAGACCTACATGTGGGGAACCCGATGAACGTGAGCACCGACCGCCCGAAGGACCTCAGCAGGGCCGCGTACGACCACCTGTGGATGCACTTCACCCGCATGTCCTCGTACGAGAACTCCCCCGTGCCCACCATCGTCCGGGGCGAGGGCACCCACATCTACGACGACCGGGGCAGGCGCTACCTCGACGGCCTCGCCGGCCTGTTCGTGGTCCAGGCCGGTCACGGCCGCGTCGAGCTGGCCGAGACCGCCTTCAAGCAGGCGCAGGAGCTGGCGTTCTTCCCGGTGTGGTCCTACGCCCACCCCAAGGCCGTCGAGCTGGCCGAGCGCCTGGCCCACCACGCGCCGGGCGACCTGAACAAGGTCTTCTTCACCACCGGCGGCGGCGAGGCGGTCGAGACCGCCTGGAAGCTGGCCAAGCAGTACTTCAAGCTGGTCGGCAAGCCCACCAAGCACAAGGTGATCTCCCGCGCGGTCGCCTACCACGGCACCCCCCAGGGCGCCCTGTCCATCACCGGCCTGCCGGCCCTGAAGGCCCCCTTCGAGCCGCTGGTGCCGGGCGCGCACAAGGTCCCGAACACCAACATCTACCGGGCCCCGGTCCACGGCGACGACCCGGAGGCGTTCGGCCGCTGGGCCGCCGACCAGATCGAGCAGCAGATCCTCTTCGAGGGCCCGGACACCGTCGCCGCGGTCTTCCTGGAGCCGGTGCAGAACGCGGGCGGCTGCTTCCCGCCCCCGCCCGGCTACTTCCAGCGGGTCCGCGAGATCTGCGACCGGCACGACGTGCTCCTGGTCTCGGACGAGGTCATCTGCGCCTTCGGCCGGCTCGGCACCATGTTCGCCTGCGACAAGTTCGGCTACGTCCCGGACATGATCACCTGCGCCAAGGGCATGACCTCGGGCTACTCCCCGATAGGCGCCTGCGTCGTCTCGGACCGCGTGGCCGAGCCGTTCTACCGGGGCGGCAACACCTTCCTGCACGGCTACACCTTCGGCGGCCACCCGGTCTCCGCCGCGGTGGGCCTGGCCAACCTCGACCTGTTCGAGCGGGAGAACCTCAACCAGCACGTCCTCGACAACGAGGCCGCGTTCCGGGCCACGCTGGAGAAGCTGCACGACCTGCCGATCGTCGGCGACGTCCGCGGCAACGGCTTCTTCTACGGCATCGAGCTGGTCAAGGACAAGGCCACGAAGGAGTCCTTCGACGCGGAGGAGACCGAGCGGGTCCTGTACGGCTTCCTGTCCGGGAAGCTGTTCGAGAACGGCCTGTACTGCCGGGCCGACGACCGCGGCGACCCGGTCGTCCAGCTCGCCCCGCCGCTGATCTCCGACCAGTCGACCTTCGACGAGATCGAGCAGATCCTGCGCGCGACGCTGTCGGAGGCGTGGACGAAGCTGTGATCATCGCCCTGGACGCTCTGTGATCATCATCCTGGACGCTCTGTGATCATCGTCCTGGATGATCGGAACCGGCCCCGGTGCCGCCCGTTCGAGTGAGAAACGGCGGCCCGGGGCCGCGTGCTGTCCGGCCTCCCGCCGTCTTCTGCCTAGCGTGCCAGTGACCGATCGGCCTCGCCTTCGTTCCCCCGTACGGGGGAACGGCACGGGAACTACGGATCTGAACCGAGGTGTACGCCCATGGAGGTCCCACCGGACAACGACGTGCTCTGGGCACACGCCCTGCACTTCCGGCACGGCGACGGCTCGCCCGGGCTCAGCGGCGTCTCGCTCGGCGTCCGGGAGGGCGAGATCCTCGCCGTCAGCGGACCGCGCGGCAGCGGCAAGACGACCCTGCTGCGGTGCCTGTCCGGCCAGGTGCCCGTGGCACGCGGCGAGGTGTGGTTCAACAGCGTGCCGGTGCACACCATGGGCCCGCTCACCCGCGAGCGGCTGCGCCGCGACCGCTTCGGCTGGATCGACCCGGCCCCCGTGCTCGTCCCGGAGCTGAACGTCTGGGAGAACACCGCCCTCCCCCTGATGCTGCGCGGCGCCGGCCGCCGCCGCGCCAAGGCCACCGCCCTGGAGTGGCTGGAGCGCCTGGACGTCGGCGGGGCGGCCCGCAGCCGCCCGCACGAACTGCGCCAGGCCGAGCGGCAGCGCGTCTGCATCGCCCGCGCGCTCGCCCCCGCCCCCTCGGTGCTCTTCGCCGACGAGCCGACGGCCCCCCTGCACCGCGCGGACCGCCGGCACGTCCTGCGCACGCTGCTGGCGGCCGTCCGCGCGCACGGCGTCACGGTCGTCCTGGCCACGCAGGACCCGGAGACGGCCGCCCTCGCCGACCGCACGGTGTCGCTGCTGGACGGGCGGCGCGTGAAGACGGTGCACCTGCCCCCGGTCTCCGAGACCACCGGGACGGAAGGCCGGGCCGCGTGCTCGCTCTCCGCCTGACCCGCGGCGCCCGCCTCGCCGTCCGGCTGCGCCGCCTCCTGCTCACGACGGCGTCGGCGGGCACGGGATTCCTGCTGCTGTGCAGCCTCGGCCACGCCCTGAGCCATCCCGGGGCGCCGGGCGCCTCCGCCCTCCGCCTGGCCTGGTGCGCGGCCCCGCTGGCCGCCACCGTGCACTTCGCGGTCGCCGCCGCCCGCACCGACCCGGCCACCCGGCCCCGCCCCGGCCTGTCGGCGATCGGCCTCGGCCCCGGCCGTCTGATGGCCGTCTCGGCGACGGTCACGGCCCTCGCCTGCACGCTCGGTTCGCTGCTCGCCCTGCTGCTGTTCCTCCACCTCCGCGGCGACCTGGGCGGCCCGCCCTTCGCCGGCCCGGCCCCCGACGTCCTCGCCGCCGGCCGGCCCCTCCCCCTCCCGGCCGCCCTGACCCTGCTCACCGTGGTCCCGGCGAGCGCGTCGCTGGCGGTGGCCCTGGTGCTGCGCCCCCGCGACCCCCGCCCCGCCGCGTCCCCCGGCGGAGCCGGCCGCCCCGACGCCGCCGGGGAGACGGCCGGGGCGCCCACGCGCTCCCGTGCGCGGGCCGGGGACACGGAGCGCCGGGCCGCCGCGCCGCAGCCCGCGGACGGCCGGCGGGACCTCCCGGACACCGCCGCCGGCCCGGCCTCCGGGCCCCCGTTCGCCTCCGGGCCCCCGTTCCCCCGCGGCGCGCCCGCGAGCCTTCCGTGGGGCGTCGCCGTACTCGCCGCGGGCCTCGCCGTGGAGACGTACACGAGCCGTACCGCCACCGCCCCCGTCCTCACCGCCGATCCCGCCGGCGGCCCCGCGGGCGTCCTCGTCGGGTGGGCCCTCACCGCCCTCGGTCTCGCCCTGGCCGGGCCCGGCCTCACCCACCTGTGCGGGCGGCTGCTGCAGAGCGTCCGCCCCGGCGCCCTGCGCCTGCTCGCCGGCCGTGTCCTCATGGCGGAGGCGACCCGTATCGGCCGTCCCCTCGGGATCGTCTGCGCGGTGGGGTCGGCGGCGTACGCGACGGCGGTCCTGTACGGCGCCGACGGCCCCTTCTTCGGTCCGCTCGGCGCCCTCGGCGCGCTCCTGGTGGCCGGCTGCGCGCTGGCCACCCTGCTCACCACCGCCGCGGAGACCGGGCACGCCCGGGCCGAGATCACGGCCGCGCTGGTGCGCCTCGGCGCGCCCGCGGCGGTGCTGCGCGGCGCCGCCGCCCTCCGCGCCGCCGCGCTGCTGGCGCTGTGCGGCCCGGTGACCCTGCTCGTCGCGGAGCTGGCGGCGCTGCCGCTGACCCGCTGAGCGGCGCGGCCGGCATCCGGGCGAAAGAAGTCCGCGCCCGCCGATGAGTTCCGCCCCGGCCGCCGGTCTACCCCACCGAACACCCTGAACCGGATGGGAGAGACCCGATGACCACGGCATACCAGCAGATGATCTTCGTCAACCTGCCCGTGGACGACCTCGACGCGTCGAAGAAGTTCTTCACGGAGCTGGGCTACTCGATCAACCCGCAGTTCAGCGACGAGAACGCCGCCTCGGTCGTGATCAGCGACACCATCGTCGCGATGCTGCTGACCAAGCCGTTCTACGCGACCTTCACCAAGAAGGAGATCGCGGACGCCACGCGGACCAGCGAGGTGCTGCTGTGCCTGAGCGCCGAGAGCCGCGAGAAGGTCGACGAGCTGGTCGAGAAGGCCGTCGCCGCCGGCGGCACCGCCTCGGAGCAGGTCCAGGAGCTGGACTTCATGTACGGCCGCTCCTTCGACGACCTGGACGGCCACACCTGGGAGGTCGTGTGGATGGACCCGTCGGCGGTGCAGGGCTGACCGGACCGGATGCCTAGCATGGGCGGGTGCATCCGACGCCCGCCCAGCCGTACGACGGCTCCCGCGACCGTGAGATAGAGACCCTCGCCGAGTTCGACGAGGTCGTCTCCGCGCACGGCACCCTCGCCCACCACCGCGTCCAGGCCGTCGACCTGACGGACCGTACGGACGTCCTGCTGAGCGTCGACACCACCGGCGCCGTCTTCCTCGGCTGCCCGATGGACCCCCGGGCGGCGGCCGGGGTGCGGGCCGCCGGGGCCCTGGTGTTCCCGCCGGTCCCGGGCCTGCCGTTCGACCCCTACCGCGGGCACGTCTACTCCCCCGAGGAGCTGTTCGCCTCCCTCGACGAGGGGTACGAGGCGACGCCGGACGCCCGCGCGTACGCCTGGTTCCGGCGGACCAGGGCCGACGGGGACGTCTTCGGCTCGATGCTGCGCGCGGTCCACGACGACTCCGTCTCCGACGCCCTCGACGAACTCCTCGCCGGCGCACAGGTGGTGGGCGTCATGGGCGGCCACGCCATGGCGCGCGGCACGCAGGAGTACGCGGGTGCCGCGCGCCTCGGCCGGGAACTGACGCGCGCCGGGTTCACCGTGGCCACGGGCGGCGGGCCGGGCGCGATGGAGGCGGCGAACCTCGGCGCGTACGCCGCCCCGTTCGGCGACAGGATGCTGGAGGAGGCCCTGCTGCTCCTCGCCAAGGCCCCGTCGTTCGTGCCGTCGGTCACCGAGTGGGCGCGCGCCGCGTTCGAGGTGCGCGAGCGCTGGCCGGGCGGCGGCGCCTCGGTCGGTGTCCCCACCTGGTTCTACGGTCACGAGCCGCCGAACCCGTTCGCCGCGCACATCGCCAAGTACTTCGCCAATGCCACCCGCGAGGACGGCCTGCTGGCCCGCTCGAACGCGGGCGTGGTGTTCCTGCCGGGCGCCGCCGGCACCGTGCAGGAGATCTTCGACAACGCGACGCCGAACTACTACGAGTCGCGGGGCGCGCCCACGCCCATGGTGCTGGTGGACCGGGCCCACTGGACGGAGCGGCTGCCGGCCTGGCCGCTGCTGCGCTCCCTCGCCCGGGGGCGGTCGATGGAGGCGCGCATCGCGCTGGTCGACCGGATCGACGAGGCTCCGCAGGCGTTGAAACGTCTCGCCGGTTAATAAGAGGGCAAAGCCAACATCCGTTGACTGCATACGCGTTGACACTGCTTATGCGCCGCTTATAGACCTGTGAGTCTCTTGGGAGTGCCGGTGTCCGCAAGGTGATGGACCGTCAGCACTCCCTCCACCCCCCGCATTTGGGCATTCTGTAAAGGACAAACGTGACAGTCCTGTCCATATCCCGCCGTACCGTGGCGCGTTCCGCGCGCGTTCTCGGCGTCGCCTCGGCCTCGGCCGCGCTCGCGCTCGGTGTCGCCGGCACCTCCTTCGCCTGCAACATCAACGAGTTCTCGGCCGAAGCCACGTGCGACGGCGACAAGGGCGTCATCACCGTCACCGACGTGGACCCGGCCGGCGTCCCGGCGACCGTCACCGTCTACCTGCAGGACAAGCAGATCGGCCAGCAGGTGGTCAAGGGCTCGCGCGAGGGCACCACCATCACCTTCGCCGAGGACTGGAAGCCGAACACCGAGTACCGCATCCACGTCAAGGCCGAGCCCTACGTCGACGAGGACATCAAGCCGAACCTGGTCACCCCGGCCACGGCCTGCACGACGTCCGAGGAGTCCCCGGCCCCGGTCCCGACGCCCACGGCGACGGCGCCGAGCGAGACGCCGTCGCAGTCCGCCGCCCCGGCTCCGTCCGAGGAGACCACGGCGCCGGCCCCGTCGGCCCCCGCGAGCGGGAGCGCCGCCCCCGCGGACACGGCGGGCAACGCCCCGTCGCCCGCGACCGGTGACTCCAACCTCGCCGAGACCGGTGCGAACTCCAGCACCGGCCTGATCGCCGGCATCGCGGCCGTCCTGGTCGTCGTCGGCGGTGGCGCGGTCTTCCTCGGCATGCGCCGCCGCGGGGCGAACAGCGGCAGCTGATCCCCGCACACCCCGTCGTGGCCCGTCTCCGCCGTCCGCGGAGGCGGGCCACCACGCGTTCCGGACGACCGGGCCGCGCCCCCTCCCGGCGGGCCGGCGCCGGCCGGCGGGAGGGGGCCGCTCACGCCGGGCGCGTCAGCCCCGCGGGTGGGCCGGTCACCCCAGTACGACGATCTCCGCCGCGTCGAACTCCACCCCGACCGCGTCCCCGGCCTCCGGCGCCGACCGCAGCGGGCACGCCGCCTCCAGCCGGGGCGCGTCCTGCGGCTGCAGGTGCACGGCGACGTGCGTGCCCTTGAAGGAGCGGGCGGCGACCGTGCAGCGCAGGCCCGTGCCGGCGGGCACCAGGCGCACGCCGGCGGGCCGTACCAGCAGGGTGCGCGCGCCCTGCGGGGCGTTCTCCGGAACCGGCACCTTGCCCCAGGGGGTCTTCGCGGCCTGCCCGGTGACGGTCGCCTCGACGACGTTCTCGAAGCCGAGGAAGCGGGCCACGAAGGCGTCGGCCGGGCGCTGCCACACCTGCAGCGGCGTACCGGCCTGGGCGATGCGCCCGTCCCGCATCACCACCACCCGGTCGGCGAGCGCGAAGGCCTCGCCCTGGTCGTGCGTCACGGCGAGCACGGTGGTGCCCAGCCGCCCGAACAGCTCCCGCAACTCGACCACCAGGCGCTCCCGCAGCGAGCGGTCGAGCTGGCCGAGCGGCTCGTCCAGCATCAGCAGCCGCGGCCGGGGCGCCAGCGCCCGCGCCAGCGCCACCCGCTGCTGCTCCCCGCCGGACAGCGCGGCCACCGCCCGGCGGCCTGCGCCCGGCAGCCCGACGAGGTCCAGCAACTCCCGGACGCGTTCCTCCCGGCGGTCCCTCGGCTCCCCCTGCATCCGCAGTCCGAAGGCGACGTTGCCGCCCACGTCCCGCTGCGGGAACAGCTGGTGGTCCTGGAACATCAGCCCGAGACCGCGCCGGTGCGCGGGCACCCCCGCCTGGTCCCGTCCGTCGAGCAGCACCCGCCCGGCGTCGAGCGGCTGCAGCCCCGCGACCGCCCGCAGCAGCGTCGACTTGCCGCTGCCGCTGGGCCCGAGCACGCACACGATCTCGTGCTCGGCGACCTCGAGGTCGACGGCGTCGAGCACCGCCCGCCCGCCGAAGCGGACGGTGGCGCCCTGCAGGCTCAGCAGCATCCTCAGAACTCCCCGGTCCGGTCGGTCCGCAGCCGCTCCAGCACCAGCAGCGCCACCGCGCACACCACCATCAGAATCGTCGACAGGGCCATCGCCTGCCCGTAGTTGAGGTCGCCCGGCCGTCCCAGCAGCCGCGCCACGGCGACCGGCAGGGTCGGCTCGTCGGGCCGGGCGAGGAACACGGTCGCCCCGAACTCGCCCAGCGACACCGCAAAGGCGAACCCGGCCGCGACCAGCAGCGCCCGCCGCACCAGCGGCAGGTCCACCTCCCGCCACACCCGCCACGGCGACGCCCCCAGCACCGCCGCCGCCTCCCGCAGCCGCTGGTCCACCGCCCGCAGCACCGGCAGCATGGTCCGCACCACGAAGGGCACGCCGACCAGCGCCTGGGCGAGCGGCACCAGGATCCAGGAGCTCCTGAGGTCCAGCGGGGGCTCGTCCAGCGCGATCAGGAAGCCGAAGCCGACGGTCACCGCGGACACGCCGAGCGGCAGCATCAGCAGCGCGTCGAAGCCGCGCACGAACCGGCCCGCGTCCCGCCGGGTGAGCGCGGCGGCGGCGAGGCCGCCGATCAGCACGGCGATGACGGTGGCGGCGACGGCGTACGCCAGCGAGTTGCCGACCGCGGCGATCGGCGGGACCAGGAACGTGCCGCCGTCCTGCCGGGTCAGCGCCCGGTAGTAGCCGAGGCCGGGCGCGTCCAGCGACCGCCCGACCAGCACCGCCAACGGCAGCACGAGCAGCACGGCGACGGTGCCGAGCACCCCGGCCAGCAGCGTCCACTGCCCGGCCCCGCGCGGCCGGCGCGCGGTCACGGACGCGTCCACCAGCCGCAGCGCGGTCTCCCGCCGCCGTACGGTCCAGGCGTGCAGGGCGAGGATCGCGCCCACCGCGGCGAACTGGACCAGCGTCAGCACCGCCGCCGTGGACAGGTCGAAGATCTCGGAGGTCTGCCGGTAGATCTCGACCTCGAGGGTGGAGAAGGCGGGCCCGCCGAGGATCTGCACGACGCCGAAGGAGGTGAAGGTGAACAGGAAGACCATCAGCGCGGCGGCGGCCACGGCGGGCGCGAGCGCGGGCAGGGTGACCGTCCGCCAGGCCGCGAGCCGTGAGGCGCCCAGCATCCGCGCGGCCTCCTCCTGCCGCGGGTCGAGCTGCGCCCACAGCCCGCCGACGGTGCGGACGACGACCGCGTAGTTGAAGAAGACGTGCGCGAGCAGGATCGCCCACACGGTGGTGTCCAGCCGCAGGCCCCACAGCTCGTCGAGCAGCCCGCCGCGCCCGGCCAGCGCCAGGAACGCCGTGCCGACGACGACCGTCGGCAGGACGAACGGGACGGTGACCACCGCCCGCAGGAGCTGCCTGCCCGGGAAGGCGAAGCGCGCGAAGACGTACGCGCCGGGCAGCGCGACCAGCAGCGTGAGGGCGGTGGAGACGAGCGCCTGCCAGGTGGTGAACCACAGCACGTGCCGCACGTCGGACTGCGCCAGCACCTGGCCGATCCGCCCGGGGTGCCAGGCCCCGTCGGCCCTGAGCCCGCGCGCGACGATCGCGGCGACGGGGTAGGCGAAGAACACCGCGAAGAACGCGACGGGCACGGCCATCAGTCCGAGCCGCGCCGCGCTCCCCGTCCGGCGCCGGGTCACTTCAGTACGAGCGAGGTCCACGACCTGACCCACCGGTCACGGTTCCCGGCGATCCTCGCCGGGGCCATGGTCTCGGGATCCTCGGCCTGCGGCCCGTACTCCGCGAACTCCCGCGGCACCCGCGCGTCCTCGCGCACCGGGTAGACGAACATGTTCAGCGGCATGTCCTCCTGGAACCGCTTCGTGAGCAGGAAGTCCAGGAACGCCTTGCCGCCCTCGGCGTTCCTCGCGCCCGCGAGCAGTCCCGCGTACTCGACCTGGCGGAAGCAGGTGCCCGTGGCCACCCCGGTCGGGGCCGTGCCGGGCCGGGGGTCGGCGTAGACGACCTCGGCGGGCGGGGAGGAGGCGTAGGAGACGACGAGCGGCCTGTCGCCCCCCGCCTTCTTCCCGCCGGCCGAGCCGGAGAACTCCTCGTTGTAGGCCTGCTCCCAGCCGTCGACCACCTTCACGCCGTTGGCCTTGAGCTTCTTCCAGTAGTCCGCCCAGCCGTCGTCCCCGTACTCCGCGACCGTGCCGAGCAGGAAGCCGAGGCCGGGCGAGGAGGCGGCGGCGTTCTCGGTGACGAGGAGGTTCTTGTACGCGGGCTCGACCAGGTCGTCGAAGGTCCGCGGCGGGTCGAGCTCGCGCTCGGCGAAGTACTCCTTGTCGTAGTTGACGCAGATGTCGCCGGTGTCGACGGGCGTGACCCGGTGCTTGTCCTGGTCGACGCGGTACTCCGGCTCGATCCGGTCGGAGCCCTGCGGCCGGTACGGCTGGAACACGCCGTTGTCGAGGGCGCGCGACAGCAGCGTGTTGTCGACGCCGAAGAAGACGTCGCCCTGCGGGTTGTCCTTGGTCAGGACGGCCTTGTTGACGGCCTGCCCGGCGTCGCCGTTCTTGAGGACCCTGACCCGGTAGCCGGACTCCTTCTCGAAGGCGGCGATGACGCTCTTCGACGCGGCCCACGAATCGTGGCTGACGAGGGTCACGGTCCGGGTGCCGCCGGATGCCTGCTCGCCGGACGACCCGCACCCGGCCAGGCCGCCGGCCAGACCGAGTCCGACGGCCAGGATCGTGACCTTCTTGGTGATGTTCACCGGATTCCTCCTGGGGTGACCAGGAAGAGACGCGGCCCTGCCCGGAACCCCTGGCGGGGCTGCGGGCAGGGCGCAACAGCTCGAGTGATGACCGATCTCCCTACCCAGAATGACCTGGGCGAGGTTCGGAGGGTCTGCGGCCCGTGCCGCACTCTCAGCGCTGTGGCGCTCCCCTGTCGGAATATGCGGATGTGCTTGCGGTGGTTCGACGACGGTCAGATTACCGCTCGCTCGCGGCGAGCTGACCGCAGGCCCCGTCGATCTCCTGACCACGGGTGTCCCGGATCGTCACCGGCACCCCGTGGGCGGCGATCGCCTCCACGAACGCCTTCTCGTCCTCCGGCCGGGAGGCGGTCCACTTGGACCCGGGCGTCGGGTTGAGCGGGATCAGGTTGACGTGCACGGGCCTGCCCTTGAGCAGCCGCCCGAGCCGGTCGCCGCGCCACGCCTGGTCGTTGATGTCCCGGATGAGGGCGTACTCGATGGACAGCCGCCGGCCGGACTTGGCCGCGTACGCGAAGCCCGCGTCCAGGACCTCCCGCACCTTCCACCGGGTGTTGACGGGGACGAGGGTGTCGCGCAGTTCGTCGTCGGGGGCGTGCAGCGAGATGGCCAGGCGGCACTTGAAGCCCTCGTCGGCGAAGCGGTGGATGGCCGGGACGAGGCCGACCGTCGAGACCGTGATGCCGCGCTGGGACAGCCCGAGCCCGTCGGGCTCGGGGTCGGTGAGCCGGCGGATGGCGCCGACGACCCGGTTGTAGTTGGCGAGGGGCTCGCCCATGCCCATGAAGACGATGTTGGACAGCCGCGTCGGGCCGCCGGGGACCTCGCCGTCCCTCAGCGCCCGCATCCCGTCCACGATCTGGTGCACGATCTCGGCGGTGGACAGGTTCCGGTCCAGGCCGGCCTGCCCGGTGGCGCAGAACGGGCAGTTCATGCCGCAGCCCGCCTGGGAGCTGATGCACATCGTCACCCGGTCCGGGTAGCGCATCAGCACCGACTCCACGAGCGTGCCGTCGAAGAGCCGCCACAGCGTCTTGCGGGTGGTGCCCTGGTCGGTCGACAGGTGCCGGACGACCGTCATCAGCTCCGGCAGCAGCGCCTCCTGGAGCCGGGGGCGTGCGGCGGCCGGGATGTCGGTCCACTGCTCCGGGTCGTGCGCGTACCGCGCGAAGTAGTGCTGCGAGAGCTGCCTGGCGCGAAACGGCTTCTCGCCGATCGCGGCGACGGCTTCCTTGCGCTCGGCGGGCGTGAGGTCGGCAAGGTGCCGCGGCGGCTTCTTGGCTCCGCGCGGGGCGACGAATGTGAGTTCTCCGGGCTTGGGCATGGTCCTACCAGTGTCGCAGATCGTCCGCGGTGGCCCGTTCCGGTGCCCGCCGCCCCCGGGACCGGCGCGGCGGCCCGGTCGCGGACGCGGAAGAGCCCCCGCCTGCACGAGGCGGGGGCTCACGCGGTCCGCCGGACCGGGCTCCGGAGGCGGTGTCCGCTCAGCCGGATCCCACGAAGACGACGAGCAGCAGCCACACCACCGGCGCCGTGGGCAGCAGCGAGTCCAGCCGGTCCATGATGCCGCCGTGACCGGGCAGCAGCGTGCCCATGTCCTTGATGCCGAGGTCCCGCTTGATCATGGATTCGCCGAGGTCGCCGAGCGTGGCGCTGGCCGCGACCGCGAGGCCGAGCAGCAGGCCCTGCCACCAGGTGCCGTCGTCGATGAGGAACTGCAGGCACAGTGCGCCCACCGCCATCGCGAAGGCGACGGCGCCGACCAGGCCCTCGCGGGTCTTGCCGGGGCTGATGCGCGGGGCGAGCTTGCGCCTGCCGAAGCGCCAGCCGACGGCGTACGCGCCGGTGTCGCTGACCACCGTCAGCAACAGGAACGTCAGCACACGGTACGGCCCGTCCTCGGCCGTCAGCATCATCGCGACGAACGTCGCCAGGAACGGCACGTAGAACGCCGCGAAGACGCCCGCCGTGACGTCCTTGAGGTAGCCCTCCGGCGGCTCCGTCATCCGCCAGACCAGCACCGCGAGCGCCGTCAGCGCCATCGCCACCCAGGCGCCCTCGGCGCCCCGGACGTACCCGGCCACCACCATCGCGGCGCCGCCGACCGCGAGCGGCACGAGCGGCGCCCTGATGCCCTTGCGTTCCTCCAGCCGCTTGGTCAGCTCCCACAGGCCCACCACGACGGCGACCGCTATCACGCCGACGAACACGGCCTTGACGATGAACAGCGACGCGACGATCACCGCGCCGAGTCCGACCCCGACCCCTATCGCGGCGCTCAGGTCGCGCCCCGCGCTCTTCTTCTGCGGCGGGGGTGCCGGCTGGGAGGCGTCGGGCATGGGCTCCGGATTCTGCGGCCCCGCCGCGAAGGCCTGCGCCGGCGGGGTCTGGTGCGTCTCGTCGCGGAACAAGGGGCCGCTCAGCCGAGCGGCCCCCCGGTCGTCATCCTGGTCTCCGCCGTGGTCGGGTACGTCGGGCACGATGGGCATGGGGCGAGTCTGCTGCGCGTCACGCGCATCGTACGCGGGACCCGCCGGGGCCGCCCCCGGAGCGGGTCCCTGCTCGGACGGCCCCCAGTACCCGGCTTGTGGCGGCGCCCCCCAGGAAGAGTCGTTCATCAGACCTCGAGCAGCTCCGCTTCCTTGTGCTTCAGGAGCTCGTCCACCTGGGCGACGTACTTCGCGGTGGTGTCGTCGAGCTCCTTCTCCGCACGGCGGCCCTCGTCCTCGCCGACCTCGCCGTCCTTGACCAGCTTGTCGATGGCGTCCTTGGCCTTGCGGCGCACGGAGCGGATGGAGATCTTGGCCTCCTCGCCCTTGTGCCGGGCCACCTTGATGTACTCGCGGCGGCGCTCCTCGGTGAGTTCGGGGAACACCACGCGGATGATGTTGCCGTCGTTGCTCGGGTTGACGCCCAGGTCGGAGTCGCGGATGGCCTGCTCGATGTTGCGCAGCGCGCTCTTGTCGAAGGGGGTCACCACGGCCATGCGCGGCTCGGGCACGGAGAACGAGGCCAGCTGGTTGATCGGCGTCGGCGCGCCGTAGTAATCGGCCACGATCTTGTTGAACATCGCCGGGTGCGCACGGCCGGTGCGGATCGCGGCGAAGTCCTCCTTGGCGACCACGACGGCCTTCTCCATCTTCTCCTCGGCCTCGAGGAGGGTCTCTTCGATCACCACTTGCTCCTGCGTGTCTTGAGTAGGCCCGGCTGCGGTTCCTCTTCGGGGCGGCGGCCGGCTGCGTCGCGTCTTCTTCCTGCACGGTTCCCGACCGGCAGGACATTGTCCATCCCCCGGCCCGGAGCCGTCCCGCCCGTCCCCCGGACAGGTGGCGTCCGGTGGACGGGACGGTTCACCGGTCAGTTCCGGCTGCCCTGGTCACCCACCAGCGTGCCGATCTTCTCACCCTTGACGGCGCGGGCGATATTGCCCTCCGCCAGAAGTTCGAAGACCACGATCGGGAGCTTGTTGTCGCGGCACAGCGTGATGGCCGTGGCGTCGGCGACCCGCAGGTCGCGCGTGATGACCTCGCCGTAGCCGAGGTGGTCGAACTTCACGGCGTCGGGGTTGGTCTTGGGGTCGGAGTCGTAGACCCCGTCGACCCCGTTCTTGCCCATCAGCAGTGCCTCGGCGTCGATCTCCAGGGCGCGCTGCGCGGCGGTGGTGTCGGTGGAGAAGTACGGCATGCCCATGCCCGCGCCGAAGATGACCACGCGGCCCTTCTCCAGATGGCGCACGGCGCGCAGCGGGATGTACGGCTCGGCGACCTGCCCCATGGTGATGGCGGTCTGCACGCGGCAGTCGACGCCCTCCTTCTCCAGGAAGTCCTGCAGGGCGAGGCAGTTCATCACGGTGCCGAGCATGCCCATGTAGTCGGAGCGGGCCCGGTCCATGCCACGCTGCTGCAGTTCGGCGCCGCGGAAGAAGTTGCCGCCGCCGATGACGACCGCGATCTGCGCGCCGTCCCGTACGACGGCCGCGATCTCGCGCGCGATGGCGTGCACCACGTCGGGGTCGACGCCCAGGCCCCCGCCGCCGGAGAAGGCCTCTCCGGACAGCTTCAGCAGAAACCGGCCGCGCACTTTGCCGTCGTCGCTCTTCTCGGCCTTGGTGGTCATGGAGATCCCGCCTCTGTTACGTGTTGCACATACGAAGAAGGCCATTGCCGGTGGGGCGTGGTTCGCATCCCATGCGCGGCAATGGCCTCCTCGTCAGATCTGCTGTCGTCCGGCACGCGCGCGTGCTCGACCGCGTACCCGGACGACCGCTGTCGACCCTATCGGGGTCGCGCGCCCGTCACGGGACGGACTCAGATGCCGACCTTGATGCGCACGAAGCGCTTCAGGGTGACACCGGCCTCGTCCAGCACCTTCTGGACGGACTTCTTGTTGTCCAGCGCGTACGGCTGGCCGAGCAGCGTGGCGTCCTTGAAGAAGCCGTTGAGGCGACCCTCGACGATCTTCGGCAGGGCGGCCTCGGGCTTGCCCTCGGCGCGGGTGGTCTCCTCGGCGATGCGGCGCTCGGCCTCGACGACCTCGGCCGGGACGTCCTCCTTGGAGAGGTACTTCGGCGCGAAGGCGGCGATGTGCTGGGCGACGCCCTTGGCGACCTCGGCGTTCGGCTTGTCGAACTCGACGAGGACACCGATCTGCGGGGGCAGGTCGGGCATCGTGCGGTGCATGTAGGCGGTCACGAAACCGTCGGAGAACTGCGCGAAGCGGTCCAGGACGATCTTCTCGCCGAGGTTGGCGTTGGCCTCGTCCACGAACGCCTGGACGGTCTTGCCGGGCTCGATCTCGGAGGAGAGCAGGGCCTCGATGTCGGCCGGGGAGGTCTTCGCGACGTGCTCGGCGATGGCCTTGGCGACGGCCTGGAACTTCTCACCCTTGGCGACGAAGTCCGTCTCGCACTTCAGCTCGACCAGGACGCCGGAGGAGTTGTCGTCGGCGATGATCGAGACGACGGCGCCGTTCTCGGCGGAGCGGCCCTCGCGCTTGGCGACGCCCTTCTGGCCCTTGATGCGGAGCGCCTCGACGGCCTTCTCGACGTTGCCCTCGGCCTCGTCCAGCGCCTTCTTGCAGTCCATCATGCCGGCGCCGGTGAGCTCGCGGAGCTTCTTGACGTCGGCGGCGGTGTAGTTCGCCATGAGTCTGTGAATCTTTCTCGAAGTCTGGAAGATCGAAGATCTGCGGGGTCCGCGGCCTCTATGAAGCTGTAGGGCCGTGACGCGCCGCCGACCTACGGGTGAACGGCGGGAGCGGTGGGGACGCCTCCCCTGCCCCGGGGCAGGGGAGGATCATGTCGCCGCTCCCGCCGTCATCACTGACGCTGACGGGTCGGTCAGGCCTGCTCGGCCTCGGCGGCCGGAGCCTCGGCAGCCGGAGCCTCGGCGGCCTGCTCGGCCTCGGCCGGCTTCTCAGCCTCGTCGGCCTTCTTCTCGCCCTCGAGCAGGTCGCGCTCCCACTCGGCGAGCGGCTCGCCCGCGGCCTTCTCGCCCTTGCCGGCCTCGGCGACACCGGAGCGGGCCATCAGACCCTCGGCGACGGCGTCGGCGATCACGCGGGTGAGCAGGGTGACGGAGCGGATCGCGTCGTCGTTGCCCGGGATCTTGTAGTCGACCTCGTCGGGGTCGCAGTTGGTGTCGAGGATGGCGACGACCGGGATGTTGAGCTTCCGGGCCTCGCCGACCGCGATGTGCTCCTTCTTGGTGTCCACGATCCAGACGGCGCTGGGCACCTTCTGCATCTCGCGGATACCGCCGAGGGTCTTCTCCAGCTTGGCCTTCTCGCGGGAGAGGACCAGGAGCTCCTTCTTGGTCAGACCGGAGGACGCGACGTCCTCGAAGTCGATCTGCTCGAGCTCCTTCAGGCGCTGCAGACGCTTGTAGACGGTGGAGAAGTTGGTGAGCATGCCGCCCAGCCAGCGCTGGTTGACGTAGGGCATGCCGACGCGGGTGGCCTGCTCGGCGATGGCCTCCTGCGCCTGCTTCTTCGTACCGACGAACATGACCGTGCCGCCGTGGGCGACGGTCTCCTTGACGAACTCGTAGGCGCGGTCGATGTACGACAGCGACTGGAGCAGGTCGATGATGTAGATGCCGTTGCGCTCGGTGAAGATGAAGCGCTTCATCTTCGGGTTCCAACGGCGGGTCTGGTGACCGAAGTGGACGCCGCTCTCCAGCAGCTCCCGCATCGTGACGACGGCCATGGCCGTACTCTCCTCGTGTTTCCCGGTTGTGCCGCGGATGCCGGACGGCTTCCGCGCCTGACGCCCGCGGTGCGCCGTGCCGCGAAGGACCGAGAGGCGCTGATACGAGCCGTGTGGTGGCCTCGTACCGGGGCGTGCGAAGTCGACCCGGTGGCCCGGGTCGCCACCAGAAGTGTACGGGACCGACGAGGCGCCGGGTGACGCCGTTGTCCACAATCGGTGAATGGTCCACAGGTCCCGGCCGTGATCACGCGGTTCGCGGCACGGTTCCCCCATGCGAGCGAAGCGACGTGTGCGTGTCTGTGCGGGGCTGGGGCTGCTGGCGCTGCTGGTGCCGGCTTCCCTGCCGGGGGCGGAGCCTGCGGCGGCGGGCGGCGGTCCCCCGCCGTCACCGGGCGGCCCGGCGGTGCCCGCCGTCGCCCGCGTATGGCCGGTCGGCGCCCGCCCCGCCGTCCTGCGGCCCTGGGAACCTCCGCCCGCCCCCTACGGCCGGGGCCATCGCGGAGCGGACCTCGCGGCGCCGCCCGGCGCACCGGTCCGGGCGGTGGCGCCCGGCAGGGTGTCCTTCGCCGGCCGGGTGGCGGGCAGGGGGGTCGTCTCGGTGGAACTGACGGGGACGGGCGAGCCGCCCCTGCGGACGACGTACGAGCCGGTACGGGCGTCGGTGGAGAAGGGACGGGAGGTGACCGCCGGGGAGGTGCTGGGCACGGTGGAGGCGGCGGGCGCGCACTGCCCGGGGGGCTGCCTGCACTGGGGCCTGCGCCGGGGTGACGCCTACCTGGACCCGCTCTCCCTGCTGCCGCCGTGGCTGCTGCGCAGGGGCCCGTCGAGGCTGCTGCCGGTCCTGGGCGTACCGCTGCCGCCGTGAGACGGTGCACCGCCGGCGGGCACCGGCCGCATGCACGCCGCCGCAGCCGTCCGCGCCCGGCGGCGCCCCGGTGCCGGCCCCGCGCGGCTGCGGCCGCAGCCGCGCGCCCCCGGCGAGCCGGCCGGTCTCAGCCGCGCACGCCCCGCAGCGCCATGGCCACGGCTGCTTCCGTGATCACCGCGGGATCCTCCGCCGCGCCCAGCTCGATGCGGCGCACCGCCGCGTCCACGACCCCCTGCAGCAGCATCGCCGCCAGCCTGGGCTGCTCGTGCCCCACCGCCCCCAGTGCCTCGACGACCATGGCGACCAGTCCGCCGTGCGCCGCGCGGATCTTCTCCCGCGCCCCGGCGTCCAGCTCACTCGCGGAGATGGCGACCACGGCGCGGTGCCGCCGGTCACCGACCAGTTCCAGCTGCTTGCGCACGTACGCCTCGACCTTCGCCTCGGGCCCGTCGGCCGCGGCCATCGCGGCCTCGACCTCCGCCGCCCAGACCGGGAAGTCGACCTCGCACAGCTCCTCGACCACGGCCGCCCGCGACCGGAAGTACTCGTACACGCTCGACCGCGCGAGCCCTGTCCGCTCGGCGAGGGCCGGGAAGGTCAGCGCCTCCGTCCCGCCCTCGGACAGCAGGCAGCGAGCCGCGTCCAGCAGGGCGGCTCGCTGCATCGACCGGTGCTCGGCCACGGAGGCCGCTCGAATCCTTGGCACGTCGACCACTTTACGGACGGACCATCCGCGGCGGGAGTCGCTGCTCCGTTCAGCGCCCGAAGCCGGAGAGTTTCGCCCGCAGCTGCAGCACGGACTTGGTGTGGATCTGGCTGACCCGGCTCTCCGTGACGCCCAGCACGTTGCCGATCTCGGCGAGCGTGAGCCCCTCGTAGTAGTACAGCGTGACGACGGTCTTCTCCCGCTCGGGCAGCGTGTTGATCGCCCGGGCCAGGAACCGCCGCAGCTCGCGGTCCTCGGCCACCTCCACCGGGTTGTCGGCGGCGGTGTCCTCCAGCGTGTCCATGAGGCTCAGCCGGCCGCCGCCCTCGCCCCCGACGTGCAGCAGCTCCTCCAGGGCCACCACGTTCGCCAGCGACAGCTGGCTGAAGACCGCGTGGAGCTCCTCCACCGCGATCCCCATCTCGGCGGCCACCTCGCTCTCCGTCGGCGTCCGCCTGAGGCGCGCCTCCAGCGTGGCGTACGCCCGCTCGACGTTGCGCGCCTTCTGCCGGACCGACCGGGGGATCCAGTCCAGTGCCCGCAGTTCGTCGATCATCGCGCCCCGGATCCGCGTGATCGCGTACGTCTCGAACTTGATCTCCCGGTCGAGGTCGAACTTCTCGATCGCGTCGATCAGCCCGAACACCCCGGAGGAGACGAAGTCGGCCTGCTCGACGTTGGGCGGCAGGCCCACGCCGACCCGGCCCGCGACGTACTTCACGAGCGGCGAGTAGTGGAGGATCAGCTGCTCCCGCAGCCGCTCGTCCCCCGTCGCCTTGTACGACCGCCACAGCTCGTCGAGCGTCGAGGGAGCGGGCGGCCGCACGCTGCCACCGTCGCGGGCGGCTGGGGGGATCGCCGCCCGGTCGGACCCGGAGGTGTGCTGGGGCATTCGTCGCCTTGTGCCGTTCTGCCGTGAACTGGTGTCTGTCGCGGACTGGTGGTTCCTGGGGCGCTGTCGCCGGGTGGGGAGATGTCTGTCGTCGGTCGGAATCCTTGTGAGCGTAGCGTGACTGGAGCGTGGCGGTGCGCTAAGGACGGCGCTCCGGCCATGCGCAGATACGTTCATCTGGACGCCCCTACAGGGCACCGCCACGGCGGGGAGGGAATCCGCGAATAACCCAACTGCGCGAATTCGCAAGGGTGTCGGGATCCCCCGGACGGCCGAACGGGCGTGGTCAGCCGGGGTGCCGGCCGGCCCGGACGGAGCTCATCGCCTGGCGTGTCAACTTCCAGTCGTCGCCATGTCGTTCGACGTATCCGAGTGCGCGCAGCTCGTACAGTCTCGCGATCGCGTCGTCCGCACTGGTCTGCGCGCCGCGTGCGATCTCGGCCGCCGTCGCCGTCCGGTGGGCCGGCAGCGCGGCCAGCACCTGGCGGGCGGACGGCTCCAGCAGGTCCCTGGGCAGTACCGGCCCGTGCCGGTCGGGGGCCAGTTCCCCCATGTCGCCGACCAGCTCGACGACCTCCGCGGCGTCGGTGACGAGCACGGCCTCCCCCCGCAGGAGTTCGTGCACCCCGGCGGAGAGCCCGCTGGTGGCCGGACCGGGTACTCCCATCGTGTGACGGCCCAGACGCTGCGCGGCCCGTGCCGTGGCCAGGGAGCCGCTGCGGTAGGCGGCCTCGACGACCACGGTGCCCCGGGTGAGCGCGGCGATCACCCGGTTCCGCAGGACGAACCGGCTCGGTGTCGGGTGGTCCCCCGGCGGCAGCTCACCGATCACCAGTCCCTGTTCCGCGATCCTGGTGATCAACTCGGTGTGTCCGCGCGGGTAGGGCCGGTCGACGCCGCCGGCGAGGACCGCGACGGTGGCGCCGCGCGCGCCGAGGGCGCCCCGGTGGGCGGCGCCGTCGATTCCGTAGGCGCCGCCGGACACCACGACCCAGCCGCGTTCGGCGAGGCCGGCGGCGAGGGTGGCCGCCATGTGGGCCCCGTACCCGGTGCAGGCCCGGGCGCCCACGACGGCGACGGACCTCAGCGCCCACATCCGCACACTGGGCGTGCCCCGGACCCATAGCCCGAGGGGCCGGGCGTCCCCCAGGTCGTCGAGCTGTCCCGGCCACTCGGCGTCCCCGGGGCGGACGAACCGCGCGCCCGCCCGCCGTGCGACGGCGAGGTCCCGGCGCGGCTCGGCCCGCTCGGCCCGCGCCCGCAGCCCTTCCCACCGTTTCCCGCTCACCCCGGGCAACGGCGGTCCCCCGTTCCGCAGCCGCCGCACCACCTCGCCGGTCCCCCATTCCCGCACCCACCGCCCACCGGTCTCGTCACCGGGTTCGATGACCCGCGTGAGGAAGACCCGCCGGAGCAGCTCGCCGTCCGCGTCCTCCTCGGGGATCACGTCAGTGCCCCGATGGTCATCGGCACGCCCCGCGGCACGCCGGTGCGCAGTTGCAGCGCCAGGGCGACGTCCGTCGCGTCGGGCCGGTCGTGCCCGACGAGGTCCGCGACGGTCCAGGCGACCCGCAGCACGCGGTCGAGTCCACGGGCGGTGAGGACGCCCCGTTCCAGGCTTCGCTCCGCCTCGTCCATCGCACCGGGAGCGGCCTGCCAGCGGCTGCGCAGCTCATGTCCGGGAACCTCGCCGTTGGTGCGCCACGGAGTGCCGGCCAGCCGCGTCGCGGCCCGTTCCCGGGCCGCCCGCACCCGCGCGGCGACCGTTGCGGTGGACTCGCCCGGGGTGCCGCGCCGGGCCAGTTCGGTGCGCGTGACCCGGTCCACCTCCACGCGCAGGTCGACCCGGTCCAGCAGCGGTCCCGACAGCCGGGCCTGGTAGCGGCGGATCGCCGAGGGCGGGCACTCGCAGAGACCGTCCCGCTGCGAGAAACGGCCGCAGGGGCAGGGGTTGGCCGCGAGCACCATGAGGAACTTCGCGGGGAAGCGCACGACGCCCGTGCTGCGCGCGATCACGACGTGCCCCGCCTCCAGGGGCTGCCGCAGGGCGTCGAGGGCGTGGCCGCTGAATTCGGGTGCCTCGTCCAGGAAGAGGACGCCTCGGTGGGAGAGGGACACCGCACCGGGCCGGGCGATGCCGGGGCCGCCGCCGACGAGCGACTGCATCGTCGCCGAGTGGTGCGGGGCGCAGTAGGGAGCCACGTCGATCAGGGGTTTGCCCGGGGGCAGCAGTCCGGCCACCGAGTGCACCGCCGTGACCTCCAGGGACTCCTCCCGGCCGAGCCGGGGCAGGACGGCGGGCAGCCGTTCGGCCAGCATCGTCTTGCCGGCGCCCGGCGGGCCCTCCAGGAACAGGTGGTGCCCGCCCGCCGCGGCCACCTCCACCGCGGTGCGCGCCGAGATCTGGCCGACGACGTCGGCGAGGTCGTGCCCGTGGTCCGGCTGCGCGGCGCCCATGCCGCGCAGCCCCGTGGCCACGCCCGTGCCGGGCGCCCGGAGACCGGTGAGAAGCGGGTCCGGGCGGCCCGGTCCGTCCCGTTCCTCGTCGGGCACGGGTTCGTCGGCGAGGACGGCGATCAGCTGGCGCAGGCTGCGGACGCCCAGCACGGACACGCCGGGGACCAGGGAGGCCTCGGCGGCCGCGCATTCCGGCACGACCACCTGCTCGCAGCCCGCGTCCGCCGCGGCCAGCACCGCCGGCAGGATGCCCCGGACGGGCCGTACCCGCCCGTCCAGGCCCAGCTCCCCGATCATCACGATGTCGGCGAGCACCTCCGGGTCGATCCGTTCGGCGGCGCCGAGGACCGCGCAGGCGACCGCCAGGTCGAAGCCGCTGCCCGCCTTCGGCACGGACGCCGGGCTCAGCCCCACCGTCAGCTTCTTCTGCGGCCAGGACGCCCCCGAGTTCACCACCGCCGCCCGCACCCGGTCCCGGCTCTCCGTCAGGCTCTTGTCCGGGAGCCCGACCAGGGTGAAGGCGGCCACGCCCGGTTCCAGGTCGGCCTGGACCTCGACCACCACGCCCTCGACACCGACCAGTGCCACGGAGCACGTGCGCGCGAAACCCATCACGCCACCCCCCGTGCGTGCTCGACCACGGGCGCGCCGCGCTGCGGGAGGACCACGCCGACCAGGTCGATGCGCACCCCGCCGGGCGGCGCTCCTCCGTGGGCCTGGATCCAGCGCTCGGCGAGGCGCCTGAGCCGCTCCGCCTTCCGCGGGGTCACCGCCGCCATGGGGTGTTCGAAGCCGCCGTCCCTGCGGGTCTTCACCTCGCAGACGACCAGGACGTCCCCGTCCCGTGCCACGATGTCGATCTCGCCGGTCCTGCCGCAGCGCCAGTTGCGCTCCAGGACCGTCATCCCGGCCTCGCCCAGCCGCCGCGCGGCCAGGTCCTCGCCGTACCTGCCCATCGCACCTCGTGCGTTCATCTCGGCACCACCTCCGGCGCCAACGATGAGGGCGGCTCAGCGAGCCGTGGGATCTTGGTGGACGGGTCCGCGGTTGTGGACAACTCCGCCACCCGTACGAGCGACGTCCGGGCCCGCGGCCCGGGGAGGGCCACCCGCGGCCCGGAAGCGCACATCCACGACCCGGAGGCGCGCTTCCACTTCGCGGAAGCGCTCGCCCACGATCCGGAAGCGCGTGTTCACGGCCGGGAGGCCTCACCCGCTCGGCAGCTCCAGATCGCTCTTGTTCAACTCCTCGATGTTCACGTCCTTGAACGTGAGGACACGCACCTGCTTCACGAAGCGAGCCGGCCGGTACATGTCCCACACCCAGGCGTCCGCCATGGACACCTCGAAGAACACCTCGCCCTGGACCGAGTGCACCTGCATCTCGTAGTCGTTGGTCAGATAGAAGCGCCGCTCGGTCTCGATCACGTATTTGAACAGACCGACGACATCGCGGTACTCCCGGTAGAGCTTGAGCTCCATCTCGGTCTCGTACTTCTCGAGGTCCTCGGCGCTCATGGCATGTTCCCCTTCAGCCGTGCGGTCCCACCATTGTGCGCCAGTCCCGTGAACCCCTAGACGATTTCCGTGTCCAGGGTCACGGGCCGGGCGGGAGGACCTTCGTCGAGCAGCGTGCGCAGCAGCTCGGCGAGTCTGGTCGGATACACCGTCTCATGTGTCCCGGTCAGTTCCTGACACGTCCACCAGCGCGCTCCGGCGACACTGCGCCGCTCCAGCTCGGTCAGGCCCGCTGCCGTGGTCGCCGTCCGGGCGGTCCGGGCCAGGTAGTACCACTCGTCCTGGTCCCAGCGGCGGCCCGCGAACGGGAAGGAACACCTCCGCCGCCACAGCACCGGGCCGAGCTCGACCTCGGTGATGCCGGTCTCCTCGGCGAGTTCCCGCAGAGCGGCCTGTTCACGGGTCTCGTCGCCCTCCACTCCGCCGCCGGGCGTGAACCACCAGTCGTCGGCCGGGTCGTCCGGCTCGTGGCCGTGCAGCAGCAGGATGCGGTCCTGCGGATCGAGCAGCACCACCCGGGCCACCTTGCGCAGTCCGCCCTCGTACGCGTCCTGGCCCGTCCGCGTCGCCTCAGCGGGCACCGGCGGGCTCCGTCCTCGCCCGGCCGCGGGCGGCTCCGATCCGCTGGGCGAGGGGGCCGTACGCGGCCCCGGCGAAGATCAGCACGGCCCCGGCGACCACCAGCGCGACGATCGTGCGCAGCGGTCCCGGCGAGGAGAGCGCGCCGATCGCCCGGAAACCGGTGGGCCGCTCCAGCATGCCGCCCATGGGCCAGACGACGGCGTCGACCCGGCCGTCCACGGCGTCGCGCGACACCGTGCCGCCGGCGGCGTCCGTGAGGTGGGCGGTGGAGTCCACGGAGGTGTCCCGCTCGTCGCCGAGCAGGAACAGCCGCCCCTCGGGGACGGTCACCGCCGGGAAGTCGCCGAGCTCGGCCGGCGTGCCCTCGGGCAGGTACGGCTCGTCGATCTCCTTGCCGTTGACCCGCAGCCTGCCGTCCTGGCAGCAGGAGACGGTGTCGCCGCCGACGGCCACCACGCGCTTGACCATCGGCGCGTCGGCCCAGGTCGCGTCCTTGAAGACCACGACGTCGCCGCGCCGGACCGCGTCGCCGTCGATCCGCTGCGCCAGCACCCGGTCGCCCGCGTCGATCGTCGGCGTCATGGAGCTGGTCGGCACGGTGTACGGCCGGTAGAGCACCGCCCCCCAGGCGAACCCGCCGAGGAACATCACCAGGCCCAGCGCGACGGCCAGCCCGGACAGCCGCTGTCCGGTCCGGCCGCCCGCCGGGCCCGTGTTCGTGCCGCCGCCGCGCGGGGCCGTACGCGTCGTGCTCTCACCACCCATGGATCCGCACCCTACCCGGCGGTACCCGACCCGGTCAGCCCTCCCGGCGGGAACCGGGCCACGCGCTCCGCGCGGCCCTCGCGGGACCGGCCGCAGCCGGGGGAAACGGCCGGGAGCGGGCGGTACGGCGCGCACCGCTGCCCGGCCCCGTCCGAAGACGCTTCCTCAGCGCGTGTTCGCCACCGTGATCCGCCGGCGGCGCCACAGCGCCACCGGCACCACGCCGACGAGGGCGAGTCCCTGGGGCGCGACCGTCAGGGCGGCGGCCGCCGACGCCTGCTCGTCCAGGCCGGGCTGGTCGAACGTGGGCGGAACCGGCAGGGTGCTCCAGCGGGTGACCGGCCAGGCGATGACGACGGCCCGTCCGACGACCTCCTTCACCGGAACCATGCCGCTGTGCCGGTCGGACTGGTTGTAGCGCGAGTCCCGCGAGTTCTGCCGGTGATCGCCCATGACCCAGATGTAGCCCTCGGGCACCTTCACCTTGAACTGGCCGCCCTGGTCGTCCATGCTGCACGGCGTGTTGCCGGGGTAGACGTACGGCTCGTTCAGCGCCTTGCCGTTGACCCTCAGCGGGCCGGTGTTCCTGCACTCGACCGTGTCGCCGCCGACCCCGACGACCCGCTTGATCAGGTCCTTCTCCGACGGGGACGGCATCAGGCCGATCCAGCTGAGGAAGGTCTGCAGCGCGTTCGGCTCGGTGGTCGGCTCGCCCGCCAGCCAGTCGTCGGGGTCGTGGAAGACGACGACCTCGCCGCGCTCGGGCTCGGAGCCGAACCACGGGGTGAGCTTGTCCACCAGGACCCGGTCACCCTGCTGGAGGGTGTTCTGCATCGAGTCGGAGGGGATCGAGAACGCCTGCACCAGGAACGTCTTGATCAGCAGCGCCAGCACCAGCGCGATACCGATCAGGATGGGCAGCTCCTTCCAGAAGGAACGCTGCTTCCTCTGCCGGGAGGACGTCCGGTCCGGTTCCCGTCCGCCCTCGCCCCTGGTCTGTTCGTCCGTCATCGTGCCGTCCTCGGCCGCCTTGGAGTCGTTCCCTGAGGCGACGGCGCCGTCCGCGGCCGGGGGGGCCGCCTCCCCG
This sequence comes from Streptomyces glaucus, assembly GCF_039533365.1. Lineage (NCBI taxonomy): Bacteria > Bacillati > Actinomycetota > Actinomycetes > Kitasatosporales > Streptomycetaceae > Streptomyces > Streptomyces glaucus. The sequence goes on along the minus strand of NZ_BAAATK010000020.1, from coordinate 74,979 downwards.
GGGCGTCCACGGTGTTCCTCTCCGTCGTGTCCGGACCGTGCGCCAACCGCCACATCCCCCACGCCAACTCCTTACTCTGTGCCGCCGCCTGCCCCGTATGCGGCGCAGGCCCACCACTCCCATAACGAGCGGGAGTTCCGCAGGGCTCGGGAGCTGGATCATTCTGTTCGAATCGTCGGAGGCAACCCTATGCGACAGCCGGGGAGCAGCGGCCGACCCGGCGGCCGAGTCGGACACGGCCGCGTAGGTTTCCGGCTCCCGCAGCGTGCTCCAGTGGTCCATCGGCCAGGCGATCACCATGGCCCGTCCCACCACGCCGTCCTCGGAGACCGTGCCGCCGTGGCCGGTGTCCTGGTGGGAGCGCGAGTCGGCGGAGTTGGACCGGTGGTCGCCCATCACCCACAGGCGCCCCTCGGGGACGGTGACGTCGAACCGCGTCGCGGACGGGGCGTTGCCGGGGTACAGGTAGTCCTCGTTCAGGGGAACGCCGTTGACGGTGACCCGCCCCTGTGCGTCACAGCACATGACGCGGTCCCCGCCGACGCCGACGACCCGTTTGATCAGGTCCTGCTCGTCCTCGGACGGCAGCAGGCCGATGAAGGTGAGCGCCTCCTTGGCCTGCCTGACGACGACCGGGTCGTCCTTCCCGGCGGGCTGCTCGTCCTGGAGCCAGCCGCCGGGGTCGCGGAAGACGACGACGTCCCCGCGCTGCGGCCTGGCGCCGAACCACGGGGTGAGCTTGTCCACCAGCACCCGGTCGCCGATCCGGATCGTCTGCTCCATGGAACCCGACGGGATGACGAAGGCCTGGAGGAGGAACGTCTTCAGAACGAGCGCTATGAGGACGGCGACGCCGACGAGCAGGGGGATCTCCTTGACCGCGCTGCGCCTGCGGCGCCGCTTGACCTTGCGCTGCAGTCTGCGCCGCTCCGCGCGGGTGCGGCCGCGGGCCGGGCCGCCGGCGCGCCGGGCCCCGGCGGGCGGCGGGTGCTCCGCGGGGCCGGCCGGCGCCCCGCGCGGTTTGCCGCGGTTACCCATGGGCGCCCTCCGCGGCGGGCACGCGCGCGTAGGCGTCGGGCCGGCGCAGCCGGGTGGCGTGGCCGAGCGGCCACACGATCGCCTCGGCGCGGCCGATGACGTCGTCGACGGGGACCATGCCGCCGCCCGGCGAGCCCAGGTGGTCGCGCGAGTCGCTGGAGTCGCTGCGGTGGTCGCCCAGGACGAAGAGGGTGCCGTCCGGCACGACGACGTCGAAGCGCACGGTGGACGGGCTGTCACCGGGGTACAGGAAGGCCGACTCGTCGACCGACCGGCCGTTCACCTCGATCCTCCCCTCCCTGTCGCAGCAGACCACGTGGTCTCCCCCCGTGCCGACGACGCGCTTGACGTAGTCGCCGTGCCCGAAGGTGCCGGTGCCGTCGAAGACGACGATGTCGCCGCGGTGCGGCTCGGCACCGAAACGGTACGCCAGCTTGTTCACGAGGACGCGGTCGCCGATCCTCAGTCCGCGCTCCATGGATCCGCTGGGAATCTGGAACGGCTGCGCCACGAACGTGCTGAACAGCAGCAGGAACAGCAGGCAGACCAGCAGGGTCAGGGAGATCCCGCCGCCCGGGAGCCGATCGGCGGTCCGCGCCGCCAACGCGAAACGCGACCGTCCCCCCGGCCCCTCGGGCTCCGGGATCTCCTCGGAGCCGGAGGGGCGGGAGGAGCGGTCGCGCTCCGTCGGCTGTGCTTCGGTGTCCATCGGGGCCAGATGCTATCCGGCCCCGCCGTGAACCCCGGAGAGCGCTCAGCTCTCGCGCTTCTCCTTGATCTTCGCCGCCTTGCCGCGCAGCTCGCGCAGGTAGTACAGCTTGGCGCGGCGCACGTCACCCCGGGTGACGAGCTCGATCTTCTCCACGATCGGGGTGTGCACCGGGAAGGTGCGCTCGACGCCGACGGAGAAGGAGACCTTGCGGACCGTGAAGGTCTCGCGCACGCCGGAGCCCTGGCGGCGGATGACCACGCCCTTGAACTGCTGCACACGGGAGCGGTTGCCCTCGATGACGCGGACGTGGACGTTGACGGTGTCGCCCGGGCGGAAGTCCGGGATGTCGCTGCGCAGCGACGCGGCGTCGACGGTGTCGAGCAGGTGGGACATTTCGTCTGCTTTCTTCGCTGATGCCGCAGGTCATCAACGGAAACTAGGGGTGTCGGATCAGGGCTGCGCGGGTCGGGGCGGGCGTCGTGTCCCCCTGCGGCAGGGACGCGCGCCGGACGGGCGCACAGCAGCGGCCTATTCTTCCACGCCGTCGACCCTGCGCCAAAATCGGCCGTACGGCTCCCCCTCCGGGTCCGGTTCCCAGCCCAGGACGGAGAGCGTCTCCCGGTCCTTCTTGTCGAAAGCCCTGGGGTCGCAGCGCTCGATGAGGTCGGGCCGGTGGACCGTCGTGCGGCGCAGGGCCTCGTCCCGGCGCCAGCGGGCGATCCTTCCGTGGTGGCCGCTGAGCAGCACCTCCGGGATGCCCCGGCCGCGCCACTCGGGCGGCTTGGTGTAGACGGGCCCCTCCAGGAGGCCGGCCATGGCGCCGGGCGCGAAGGAGTCGTCCCGGTGGGACTCGGCGTTGCCGAGGACTCCGGGCAGCAGCCGGGCCACGGCCTCCGTGACGACCAGGACGGCCGCCTCGCCGCCGGCGAGGACGTAGTCGCCGATGGAGACCTCGTAGACGGGCATGCGGGTGGCGTACTCGTCGACGACGCGGCGGTCGATGCCCTCGTAGCGGGCGGGCGTGAAGATCAGCCAGGGCCGCTCGGAGAGGTGGACGGCGAGTTCCTGGGTGAAGGGGCGGCCGCTGGGCGTGGGCACGACGAGGGCGGGCTCGCGGGAGCCCGTCTCGTAGCCGTCCGCCAGGACGGAGTCCAGCGCCTCTCCCCACGGCCCGGTCTTCATGACCATGCCGGGTCCGCCGCCGTACGGCGTGTCGTCGACGGTGTGGTGCCGGTCGTGCGTCCAGTCGCGCAGGTCGTGCACGTACACGTTCAGCTGCCCGCGCGCGCGGGCCTTGCCGACCAGGGAGACGTTCAGGGGGTCCAGGTACTCGGGGAAGATCGTGACGACGTCGAGCCGCATCAGACTTCTTCCCGGGAGGAGGCGATCTCGGCCCGGTCGTCGATCAGGCCGGGCGGCGGGTCGACGACCGCCCGCTGTTCGTCGAGGTCGATCTCGGTGACGATCTCCTCGACGAACGGGATGAAGACCTCGCTGCCGTCCGGGCGCTCCACGACGAACAGGTCCTGCGCGGGCAGGTGCGAGATCTCGGTGATCCGGCCGACCTCCGCACCGTCCTTGGTGACGACGTCGAGGTCGATCAGCTGGTGGTCGTAGTACTCGTCCTCGCCCTCGGGCAGTTCGTCCGGGTCGACGTCGGCGATCAGGAGGGTGTTGCGCAGGGCCTCGGCCGCGTTGCGGTCGGCGACGCCCTCGAAGCGCAGGAGGAGACGGCCGCTGTGCACACGGCCGCTCGCGATGGTCAGCGGTCCCACGGACGCGGGATCGGTGGCCAGGACGGCGCCGGGGGCGAGCCTGAGCTCCGGCTCGTCGGTACGTACCTCCACGGTGACCTCGCCCTTGATGCCGTGGGCGCGGCCGATCCGTGCGACTACCAGCTGCACTTGTGAAGATCTCCTGTCTGGAACGACTACGGGCCGGGGACGGCCCAGCGGCCCTCCCCGGCCCGAGCCGGTGCTGCGAAGCGTCAGCGGACGTGGTCCACGTCGACGAGGTCGACCCGGACACCGCGGCCGCCGATGGCGCCCACGACGGTGCGCAGAGCACGTGCGGTGCGGCCGTTGCGGCCGATCACCTTGCCGAGGTCGTCCGGGTGCACCCGGACCTCGAGCACACGTCCGCGACGCAGGTTGCGCGAGGCGACCTGCACATCGTCAGGGTTGTCGACGATGCCCTTCACGAGGTGCTCAAGAGCCTCCTCGAGCATCCTCAGGCCTCGGTCGACTCGGACTCGGCGGACGCCTCGTCCTTCTTATCAGCCTTCTTCTTCTGGGTGATCGCCTCGCCCTTGCCCTCGTCCTCGCCGGCGAGCGCCTCGAAGGACGGACGCGCGGGCTTCTCGGCCGGCTGCAGCAGCGGCGCGGGGGCGGGCTCGCCCTTGAACTTCTGCCAGTCGCCGGTCTTCTTCAGGATGGCGAGCACGGGCTCGGTGGGCTGAGCGCCGACGGAGAGCCAGTACGCCACACGCTCGCTGTCGACCTCGATCACCGACGGGTTGTACGTCGGGTGGTACTTGCCGATCTCCTCGATGGCCCGGCCGTCACGGCGGGTACGGGAGTCGGCGACGACGATGCGGTAGTGAGGCGAACGGATCTTGCCCAGACGCTTCAGCTTGATCTTGACTGCCACGGGAGTGGGTTCTCCTGGAATTGACGTGGTGGGGCACGGCGAGACGGCCGCGTGGGGTTGCGGTACCCGAGTGCCCGATGGACGCGTCAGCCGGAGGAGAGAGGGGTCCTGTGCGGCTGTCGAGTACAGCTAGCCATTGTGCCATACCCCACGAGCCGCTCCGAGCCGAGGGGGCGCGGCGGGGCAGACGGGAGAGGCACCCGGCGTCGCGGTGACCGTACGCCGGGTGCGCGGCCCGGGGCCGCGGGGCGCCCCCCGACGGCGCCCCACGCGTCGCGTGCTCGACCGGCAGCCACGAGATGCCGGTCGAGCACGTCAGCGCGCCCCCGCGCCCACGACCTCCGGTTCCGGGATGCGGAAGGGCTTGCCGCAGCCGCCGCACACGATCGGGGCCTGGGCCAGGACCGACGGGACGACCCGGACGTTGCGGCCGCAGTCGCAGACCGCCTTGACGCGGACGCCGCCGCCGGAGGAACCGTGGCGGGCGGCCGGGCCGCGGAAGGTGCGGGAGGTGTCGGACGAGGTCGCGGCCGAGTGGGCCTTCAGCGCGCGCTGGAGGCGTTCGATCGTCGTGCGGTAGCGGCGCTTCGCCTCGGGGGTGAGCGTGACCAGCGAGAAGCCGCTGCTGGGATGCGGTTCCTCGGGGTGGTCCAGGCCCAGCTCCTCGGCGATCGCGAGGAATCTGCGGTTGTGGTAGCGGCCGGCGCGGGAGGTGTCGCGGACTCCGCGCGCGGCGGCGATGCCGTGGACTGCCTCATGGAGCAGTCGCTCGAAGGAGAGCTCGTGCCCGCAGGCGGACGACGACTCTCCGATCAGGGACTCGGGCGCGGCAAGATCGGGCAGCTCGGGGTGGTACCGCTGAATGTCGGCCCACGCCTGCGCCAGCTCTGCGGCGAGAACAGGTGGTGTCGTGCTCACGTAACGGCAACGAGCCGGGGTGCCGCTGTGTTCCTATTCCGGGGCATCCCAAATAATTTGCACGTACCCGTCAGTTGCCGCCGATGCGCCCCGACGAGGGCGGGTGCGCCGAACCGCGGAGAAGCCTCACAGCTCGTGCCAAGCCGGTGCGTAGCCTGACGTACGCCCCGGCGCGTGGCCGATGCGTGCGCGCCGGGGCGGCCGTGTCCGCGGGGGCGCAAGAGGCCTTTCGGCCGCTCCCGCGAGGAAGGCGCCGTCTCGGTGGGCGCGGGCGACGATCGCGACGTTACCGGGTGCGTCGCCGTCGTCCGGCACCGACCCGTCCTCGGCGGCCAGACAGCGTACGGTCACCGCGTGTCCGGCCGGCCCGGGCGCGAAGCCCTCGACGTGGCCGGCCTCCCGGGTGAGGTACGGCAGGGGGACCAGCAGGGGGAAGCAGGCGTTCCGGGCGCCGGTCCGCTCGCTCCGGGCGTCCGTCTCGGCCTGCATCCGCTCCCACGGCCCGTAGCCGTACGGCCGGATGACCAGGGTGCCGCGCACCGGCCCGTCGCCGGCCGGCCCGGCCTTGCCGATCAGGTCCCGGTACCGGCGCGGGAAGCCGTCCGCCCGGGGCGTGGGAACGGGTGCCTTGGCCATGGCGCGATGGTACGGGTCCAGGTTGCCGGGATGTGAAATCTCGCCATATGGCCGAGCATCCCGTAAACCGGGCCCCGCTACCCCTGGACGACACGCCGGGCCCGGAGTTTCCTGGCATACGGGGGGTGTGCGGGCGCACTGCACAGAGGCCACGTCATGGTGCACAGGGCAACTCTCGTCGGAATGGGGCGCTTACATATGACACCTACGCTCGTGCGGCAGCATCCACCTCACGCGGGGGGCGCCCCCCGCGTGGACCTGCGGGCCCGCGCGCGTGACTGGTCCGAGATACAGGAGAGAATGCTCGTACCGCTCTACGAGGCCGTCTACGAACGGCTGGAAGTGGGCCCCGGCGCACGGGTGCTGGGCCTCGGCTGCGGTTCCGGGCTCGCCCTGCTGATGGCGGCTTCCCGGGGCGCCGCGGTCACCGGTGTCGACACCGCCTCCCCGGAACGGCTGGCCCTCGCGCGGGAGCGGCTGCTGCCCGGGGCGTCCGGGACCTGGGACACGCGCGCGGGGGCGGACGCCCGGATCGTGGACGGGTCCCCCCGGGACGTGGAGGACCCGCACGCGCCCGCGTACACGCTGGTGACCGCGTTCGAGCCGGTCGGGTGCCGCGCGGGCGACGCCGAAGGACTGGGTGAGCTGCTCGCGGAGGCGACGCCGCTCGCCGAGCGGGGGGCGCCCGTGGTGCTGGCCGGCTGGGGGCCGCCGGAGCGCTGCGCCACGTCGGCGGTGCTGCGGGTGGCGACCGGGCCGGCGGACCCGCTGCGCGGCGCGAGGAGCTGGCGGCCCGCCGCCCGGGACGACCTGGAGGAGGCCGCCCGGCAGGCCGGGCTGAGGCCGGACGGCTCCGGCCGGGTGGCGTGCCCCTTCGGGTACGCCGACACCGACAGCGCGGTGCGCGGGCTGCTGTCGACGGGGCTGTTCGACGCGGCGGTCGCCGCGGCGGGCCGGGAGCAGGTCGACAAGGAGCTGACCGAGGCCCTGCATCCGTACCAGCGCCCGGACGGGACGGTGTGGATGCCGAACGTGTTCCGGTACCTGATCGCGCGGGTGCCGTAGCGGGCCGGACGGGCTCACGTCACCGGGGGCGCCCCCGCGCGGCGCGGGGGCGCCCCCGGTGACGTGAGCGTACGGGCGGGACGGTGTCAGCCCATGAACTTCTTGAACTCGTCGGGCAGTTCGAAGTCCTTGCCGCCCTGCTGCGGCAGCCCGAAGGCGTTGCCGCCCTGAGCCGCGGCGGCGCGCCGGGCGGCGGCCTCCTGCTCCTGCTGCTTGCGCTTCATCGGGTTGCCGGAGCGCTGCTTGCCCTTGGCCTTCTTCTGCTGCTTCTTCGCCCGGCCGGGGCCGCCGCCCATGCCCGGCATCCCGGGCATCCCCGGCATGCCGCCGCCCTGGGCCATGCGGGACATCATCTTGCGGGCCTCGAAGAACCGCTCGACCAGGTTCTTCACCGCGCTGACCTCGACGCCGGAACCACGCGCGATACGGGCGCGGCGCGAGCCGTTGATGATCGTCGGGTCCTGGCGCTCGGCCGGGGTCATCGACTTGATGATGGCGGCCGTACGGTCGACGTCCCGCTCGTCGATGTTGTTGATCTGCTCCTTGATCTGGCCCATGCCCGGCAGCATGCCGAGCAGCTTGGAGATGGAGCCCATCTTGCGGACCTGCTCCATCTGGGCCAGGAAGTCGTCGAGCGTGAACTCCTGGCCCTTCTTGGACGCCAGCTTGGAGGCCATCTTCTGGGCCTCTTCCTGGCTGAACGTCTTCTCCGCCTGCTCGATCAGGGTGAGCAGGTCACCCATGTCGAGGATGCGGGAGGCCATCCGGTCCGGGTGGAAGGCGTCGAAGTCGTCGAGCTTCTCGCCGTTCGACGCGAACATGATCGGCTTGCCGGTGATCTGGCGGATCGACAGGGCCGCACCACCGCGGGCGTCGCCGTCGAGCTTGGAGAGCACCACGCCGTCGAAGCCGACGCCGTCGCGGAAGGCCTCGGCCGTGTTGACGGCGTCCTGGCCGATCATCGCGTCGACGACGAACAGGATCTCGTCCGGGGAGACCGCGTCCCGGATGTCCGCGGCCTGCTGCATCATCTCCTGGTCGATGCCGAGGCGGCCGGCGGTGTCCACGATCACGATGTCGTGGACCTTGGACCTGGCGAAGTCGATGGAGTCCCGGGCGACCTTGACCGGGTCGCCGACGCCGTTGCCCGGCTCGGGCGCGTACACCGCGACCCCGGCCCGCTCGGCGACCACGCCGAGCTGGTTCACGGCGTTCGGGCGCTGCAGGTCGCAGGCGACCAGCAGCGGCGAGTGGCCCTGCTCCTTGAGCCACTTGCCGAGCTTGCCCGCGAGGGTGGTCTTGCCGGCGCCCTGCAGGCCCGCCAGCATGATCACGGTCGGCGGCTGCTTGGCGAAGCGCAGCCGGCGGGTCTCGCCGCCGAGGATGGTGACCAGTTCCTCGTTGACGATCTTGAGGACCTGCTGGGCCGGGTTCAGCGCCCGCGAGACCTCGGCGCCGAGGGCGCGCTCCTTGACGTTCTTGATGAAGCTCCGGACGACCGGCAGCGCCACGTCCGCCTCGAGCAGCGCGATGCGGATCTCGCGCGCCGTGGCGTCGATGTCCGCTTCGCTCAGGCGCCCCTTGCCGCGCAGATTCCTGAAGGTCGCTGAAAGGCGATCGGAGAGAGTGTCGAACACGGCGGCGTCGGTCCTCGGAGTCGGGGGCAGTTCTGAGCGTCTTCCAGGGTATCCGGCCCGGCAAGCGAATGGTCCCCGCCCGCCGCGTGCGACCGGCGGGGAGCCGGTCCGCCGCCGGTCCGGGACCGGTCCCGGGCCGACGGCCCGTGCCGCGCCGCGGACCGCCCCCGCCCCGGGCCGCGGCGGGAGAACGCGGCCCGGGGCGGGCCGCCGGTCATCCCCGCAGCGCCCCCTCCAGCCTCCGCGCCACCGCGTCCGCCTCCTCGCCCGGCAGGGGCGCGCCCGTGGGATCCGTCACGTAGAAGGCGTCGACGGCGTTGGCGCCCAGCGTGGACACGTGCGCGCTGCGCACCCGGACCCGCGCGTCCTCCAGCGCCCGCCCGATGCGGAACAGCAGCCCCGGCGCGTCCTGCGCGCGCACCTCGATCACCGTGGCCAGGCGGGACGCGGCCGGGTGGACGGTGACCCGCGGCGGGGGCGCGACCACGCCCCGGCGCCGGGGGTAGGCGGCGTCCCGCTCGGCGAGCCGGCCGGCGACGTCCAGGGAGCCGTCCAGGGCGCGGACCAGGTCGGCGCGGAGCCGGGCGGCCTGCGGCAGGGAGCCGTACTCGGCGGCGACCCGCCAGTCCAGCAGCAGCACGGAGCCCTCGACGCCGGCCGGGAGGTCCATCGCGCGCAGCTCGGCCGCGCGGACCGTCAGGCGGTGCACGGCCAGCACGCCGGCCACCGCGGGCAGCACGCCCGGCTGGTCCGGTACGGCGATCAGCAGCTCCACGCCGAGCGGTTCGAAGTCCCCGGCCGGCTCCTCGGCCGGTGGTCCGGTCTGCGCGCGCAGGGCCAGCACGGGCCCGCCGGTGGCGGCCGCCTCGAGGGCGAGCCGCTCCTGCTCGGCGGTGGGCGCGGCGGGCTCGGGCTCCTCGGGGACGTCCCCGGCGAGGACCGCCGAGACCCGTCTCACCAGGTCGGCGACGAGAGAGCCGCGCCAGGACGACCAGGCGGCCGGCCCGGTCGCGAGGGCGTCGGCCTCGGTGAGGGCGTGCAGCAGCTCCAGGGTGCCCTGCGTGCCGACCGCCTCGGCGACGGACCGCACGGTGGCCGGGTCGTCCAGGTCGCGCCGGGTGGCGGTCTCGACGAGCAGCAGGTGGTGCCGTACGAGGGTGGCGAGGACGGCGACGTCGGCGCGGTCGAAGCCGATGCGGGCGGCGACGTCCTCGGCGATGATCTCGCCGGCCACGGAGTGGTCGCCGGGCCAGCCCTTGCCGATGTCGTGCAGCAGCGCGGCGACCAGCAGCAGGTCGGGGCGGCCGACCCGGCGGGTGAACGCGGAGGCGCGGACGGCGGTCTCGACGAGGTGCCGGTCGACGGTCCACAGGTGCACGGCGTTGCGCTGCGGGCGGCAGCGCACCCGCTCCCAGTCGGGCAGCAGCCGGGTGATCAGGCCCTCGGCCTCCAGCGCCTCCCAGACCTCGACGGCGGGGCGGCCGGAGCCCAGCAGGGTCACCAGCTGTTCGCGGGCCTCGGCGGGCCAGGGCGTGGGCAGGGGGCGCACGGCGGCCGCCATGTGCCGGACGGCGTGCCGGGAGAGCGGAAGTCCGGCCTGCGCGGCGGCGGCCGCGGCACGCAGCGGAAGCACGGGATCACGCTCGGGGCGCGCGGCGCGGGCGAGCACCACCTCGCCGTCCTGCTCCACGACCCCTTCCGCCAGCGGGGACCTCTCGGCGGGCTGCTTCCCACCCGGCGTCCTCCTGTCGCCCGCCACCGCCCTTCTGAGGAAGTCGCCGCGCTCCCCCGCCAGTGCGCGCAGCCGCGGCCGTACGGCGCGCGACCGCAGCACACGCCCCACTTCACGCCAGGTGACGTCGCCGGCGTACGAGATGACCCGCGCGGCCTCGTACACCTGCCGCAGCAGCGTGTCGGCGTCGAGCAGCCCGAGCCCGGCCGCCACCTGGTCCTGGTCCTGCAGCGCGAGCCGGTCGGTGGCGCGCCCGGTCGCCAGGTGCAGCGCGTCGCGGACGTCGAGCAGCCGGCGCCGGGCGTCGGCGAGGCCCTCGCGCGGGGCGTCGGCGAGCCAGGAGGCGGCGACGGCGCGCAGGGCGGTGGCGTCCCGCAGCCCGCCGCGCGCCTCCTTCAGGTCCGGCTCCAGGAGGTACTGCAGCTCCCCCTGGCGCTCGGCGCGTTCGGCGCACAGCTGCCGGAGTTCGGGGAGGCGCCTGGGGGCCTGGTTGCGCCAGTCGGCGAGGACCGCCGTGCGCAGCCCGGTGGTGAGGCCGAGGTCGCCGGCGAGGTGCCGGGCGTCCAGCAGGCCGAGCTGGACCTTGAGGTCCTCGCCGGCCGTCTTGCGCGCCTCGGCCGGGGTGCGTACGGAGTGGTCGAGGGCCAGGCCCAGGTCCCAGACCGGGTACCAGAGGCGGTCGGCGAGCTCGGCGACCGCCTTGGCGTCGCTGCCGTCGTGCAGCAGGAGCAGGTCCAGGTCGCTGCGCGGGGACAGCTCGCCGCGGCCGTAGCCGCCGACGGCGACCAGCGAGACGCCCCCGAGTCCCTCGGCCGCCCCGGCGAACAGGCCGGCCAGCCACTCGTCGGTCAGGTCCGCGAGGGCCGCACGGCGCGGCGGCCCGGACCGCGCCCCCTCGGTGAGGAGGCGCAGCCGGGCCGCCGCGTAGCCGCCGGGTCCCGAGTCCTCCGCTTCTTCCCGCACATCCGCACGCGTCACCCGGCGACTCCCGTCTTCCCTCGTCAGAGCGCGTCCGGGCCGCGTTCGCCGGTCCGGACCCGCACGGCCGTCTCGACCGGCAGGGACCAGACCTTGCCGTCGCCGATCTTGCCGGTGCGGGCCGCCTTGACGACGACGTCGATCAGCTGCTCGGCGTCCTCGTCCTCGACCAGCACCTCGATGCGGATCTTGGGAACGAGGTCGACGGTGTACTCGGCGCCCCGGTAGACCTCGGTGTGGCCCCGCTGACGGCCGTAGCCGCTGGCCTCGGTGACCGTGAGGCCGTGCACTCCGAAGGCCTGCAGGGCCTCCTTGATCTCGTCGAGCCGGTGCGGCTTCACGACGGCGGTGATGAGCTTCATGCGTCCACCTTCCTGCTCTCGGCGCCGGCCACGGCGGCCGGGGCGGCGGCGGTCCTGGCGGCTCCGCCGCCGGCGCCGCTGAAGTCGTATGCGGTCTCGGCGTGCTCGGCCTGGTCGATACCGGTGATCTCGTCGTCCTCGGAGACCCGCATGCCGATGGTCCGGTCGAGGAGGAGGGCGAGGACCGCGGAGACGACCAGGGAGTAGGCGAGGACGCCGAAGACGCCGGCGCACTGCTTCCAGAACTGGTCCAGGCCGCCGCCGTAGAACAGGCCCGCGACGTCGGACTGGCCCTCGCCGGTGGCGAAGAAGCCGATGAGCAGGGAACCGAGGATGCCGCCGACGAGGTGGACGCCGACCACGTCGAGAGAGTCGTCGTAGCCGAACTTGTACTTCAGGCCGACGGCCATGGCGCACAGCACGCCGGCGACGACACCGACGGCGATCGCGCCGAGCGGGGAGACCGCGCCGCCGGCCGGGGTGATGGCGACCAGGCCCGCGACCGCGCCGGAGGCGGCTCCCAGCGTGGTGAACGCGCCGTGGCGGATCTTCTCGTAGGCGAGCCAGCCCAGCACGGCGGCGGCGGTGGCGACCTGGGTGTTGACGAACATCAGCGCGCCGACGCCGTCATCGTTGCCGAGCCAGGAGCCGGCGTTGAAGCCGAACCAGCCGAACCACAGCAGGCCCGCGCCGAGCATCACCAGCGGCAGGCTGTGCGGGCGCATCGGGTCCTTCTTGAAGCCGACGCGCTTGCCGATGACCAGGATCACGCCGAGCGCCGCGGCACCGGCGTTGATGTGGACGGCCGTGCCGCCGGCGAAGTCGATCACGCCCAGTTCGAAGGCCCAGCCGCCGGCGCCCCACACCCAGTGCGCGACCGGGAAGTAGACGACCGTGGCCCACAGGGCGACGAACAGCGCCCAGGCGGTGAACCTGACGCGGTCCGCGAGGGCGCCGCTGATCAGGGCCGGCGTGAGGACGGCGAACATCAGCTGGAAGACCAGGAACACGAAGACCGGGATGGTGTAGCCGTCCCACAGCTCGGTCAGGCCGATGTCGCGCAGGCCCACCCAGTCGGAGTTCCAGCCGATGACGCTGCCGGAGTCCGTGCCGAAGGCGAGGGAGAAGCCGTACAGCACCCACAGGACGGTGACGATGCCCAGGCTGATGAAGCTCATCATCAGCATGTTCAGGGTGCTCTTGACGCGGACCATGCCTCCGTAGAAGAAGGCCAGCCCCGGGGTCATGAGCATCACCAGGGCGGAGCAGATGAGCATGAAGCCCGTGTTGGCGGCAGAGAGTTCCGTCTCTGCGGCGAGCGTGATGGCTGGTGCCATCGGCGTCTCCTCGTCGTTGGTACGGCCCCGTGCGGGCGAAGCCTGAGCGGATGGAGGGGTGGGCCGGTTATGCGCCACGAGACTGGCGCAGCGCGGTTTCGGCGGAAGCCCCTCGTTGTTTCGCCGCCGTGACGAAGGCGCTGTGCGTGTTACGGGTCGATGAACCGTGAGATGTCCGCCGACCGGATCGTTATCGTGGCGCAACCTTCACGGGTGACGGCGTCCGAGGTGACGCGGACCGGCCGCGGCGGCCCTCCCGTGACCTGGCGCGGGAGGGCCGGGCCGGGCAGTGCGGGAGGGCCGGCCGCGGCCGGGGCTCACGGGGTCAGACCGCTTCCGCGGTGTCGGGCAGCTCGGTGGCCAGCCGCGCGCCCAGGTCCCTGATCTCGGCGAGGTCGCCGAAGTCGCGGACGGCGGTGTCGACCGTCTTCCGGATACGCGTGGTGACGCGTTCGGAGCGGACCTTCTGCGCGACCTGCAGGGCGCGCGTGGCGAAGGCCGCGCCCTGCTCGGGCTCGCGCCGCAGCAGGTGCACGGTGGCCATGCCGATCAGGTTCAGCGCGTACGACCGCTGGTGCTCCCCGTCCTCGGCGAAGAGTTCCACCGCCCGGCTCATCAGCGGCTCGGCCAGGGAGGCGTACGTGGGGCTGCGGCCGGCGACGTAGGCGAGGTCGCGGAAGGAGTGGGAGTTCTCGGCGTACAGCTCGGCCTCGGAGAAGAAGCGGATCCAGTCGGGCTCCGGCTCGTCCCACTCCTGGGCCTCGGCGAAGGTGTCCTCGGCCATCCGCACGGCGCGCTTGCACCTGCCGGGCTGGCCCATGTTGGCGTAGGCGCGGGCCTCCATCGCATACAGCATCGCCTGGGTGCGCGGGCTCGCGCAGTCCCGGCTGCCGTACTGCGCGAGGTGGATCAGCTCCAGGGCGTCGTCGGGCCGGCCGAGGTGGATCATCTGCCGGCTCATGCTGGAGAGGATGTACGAGCCGAGCGGCCGGTCGCCCGCCTCCTTGGCGGCGTGCAGCGCGAGGACGAAGTACTTCTGCGCGGTGGGCTGCAGCCCGACGTCGTACGACATCCAGCCGGCCAGCTCGGCGAGTTCGGCGGCCACCTTGAACAGCGTCCGGGTGGTCGTCTCGGGCTGGGGCTCCTGCAGCAGATCGGTCACCTCGTGCAGCTGGCCGACGACCGCCTTGCGGCGCAGGCCGCCGCCGCACTGGGCGTCCCACCGCCGGAACATCACGGTGGTGGTCTCCAGCAGGTCCAGTTCCGGCTTGGACAGGCGGCCGCGCGCGTGTGCGGCGGGCTCGGGTTCCTGGCGCGGGGCGGGGGACGTGGGGACGAGCCAGCGCTGCATGGGTTCGATGAGGGACGGGCCCGCGGACAGGGCCAGCGAGGTCCCGAGGAAGCCGCGCCGCGCCAGCATCAGGTCGCTGCGCGAGAACTCGCTGAGCAGGGCCACGGTCTGCGGGCCCGTCCAGGGCAGGTCGACGCCGGTCGTGGACGGGGACTGCCGTGCGGTGCGCAGTCCCAGGTCCTCGACGGAGACGACGACGCCGAAGCGCTCCGAGAACAGCTCGGAGAGGATGCGGGGGATCGGCTCGCGCGGCATCTCGCCGTCCAGCCAGCGGCGCACCCGCGAGGTGTCGGTGGAGACGTGATGGGCGCCCAGCCGGCGTGCCCTGCGGTTGACCTGCCGGGCGAGTTCGCCCTTGGACCAGCCGCTGCGCACGAACCACGAGGTGAGCAGCTCGTTGGGACGTTTGTCGGCGTGCGTCGCCGAAGCGTTCGTCCCGCCGTCGCCGTTGCCGCTCACTGGAACGCCCCCATCCCTGAGACCACGTGTCGTCGAGTGCGCCGAGCCCTGCCAGGATGCCGGTGCCCGCGGCCGCGTGTCCGGCGGTTCCCGCCCCTCGGGCGGAAAATCGACTTGCCTCCGGCATACTCGCGGATGCATGTGCCTCCGGGCTCGTGCACACAAAGTAGTTCTACGATCACCCGTCCAGCCGCGCCCCATGCGTAAACGCCACCATTCGCCACCCCTTCGAATGAACTCATGGCGACCTCCACGCGATTCACTTGACACCGGCGACCGGGAACGGGCGCAGCGGTGCATACAGGGGCGCGTGTCACCGAACGCGTCACCCGAGTGCTTCAAGGCGCTGTCTGGAACGCGCGGCACCGGGGATGCGGAATACAGAAAGTCACGTCGTACGTCCACTGCGTAACCCTCGGTGCGCCGGACCCGTTGGAGGGGGTATGGGCTTCACGATCGGCAGCAGTCGGGTGATCCGTGACATCCGGTCCGGCTCGCGCCGCCGCGGCCGCTCGTCGGAGTGCACCGCCGTGGCCGAGTTCACCGGGCTGTGGGGATGGGACGTCGTGCCGGGGGCACGGGCCGCCGCGGGCGCCTGCTCCTGCGGGCGCCCCGACTGCAGCGCGCCGGGCGCCCATCCGCTGGGCTTCGCGCCGGAGATCCCGGCCGGGGCGACGCTGGACGAGGTGGCCGAGGCCTGGGGCGAGGTTCCGGGCGCCTCGGTGATGCTGCCGGTCGGGCGGACCTTCGACGTGATCGAGGTGGCCGAGCCGGCCGGGCGCCGCGCCCTGCCCCGGCTGGAGCGCATGGGCCTGCCCCTCGGCCCGGTCACCGTGACCCCGGAGGGACGCGCCCACTTCTTCGTCGCCCCCGGCGCCGCCGCCGAGCTGCCGCGGCTGCTCTACCGCATGGGCTGGGACGACCCGTCCTCCCTCGACCTGCGCGGCCTCGGCCCGGGTGCGCACATCACGGTCCCGCCCTCCGACCGCGCCGGTCTCGGCCCGGTCCGCTGGCTCCGCCCGCCGGCCCTCGACTCGGCGACGCGTCCTCCGGCGGCCCGGCTGCTGCTGGGCACGCTGGCGTATCTGGCCCATCGGTCGCGGGCCTGACCCCCGGCGTCCCCACGGGAGGATTCCGGGCTCCGGCGGGCCCCTGCGCGCACGCGGAGCGCCGGCTCAGCCGTGCGAACAAAAGCGCCCGTCCCCGCCACGAGGCGGAAACGGGCGCTTCTTCCAGGAATCCCGGGGCGGCGGTCGCTCACTCCCCGATGAGGGCGTCGACGAACGCCTCCGGCTCGAACGGCGCCAGGTCGTCGGGTCCTTCACCGAGGCCGACCAGCTTGACCGGCACGCCCAGCTCGCGCTGCACGGCGACCACGATGCCGCCCTTGGCCGTGCCGTCCAGCTTGGTGAGGACGATGCCGGTGATGTCGACCACCTCGGCGAAGACCCGGGCCTGCACCAGGCCGTTCTGGCCGGTGGTGGCGTCGAGCACGAGCAGCACCTCGTCCAGCGGGGCCTGCTTCTCCACCACGCGCTTGACCTTGCCGAGCTCGTCCATGAGCCCGGTCTTGGTGTGCAGCCGGCCCGCGGTGTCGATGAGGACGACGTCCGCGCCGATCTCCTTGCCCTCCTTGACCGCGTCGAAGGCGACGGAGGCGGGGTCGCCGCCCTCCGGGCCGCGCACGGTGTGGGCGCCGACCCGCTCGCCCCAGGTCTGCAGCTGGTCGGCGGCGGCGGCGCGGAAGGTGTCGGCGGCGCCGAGGACGACGCTGCGGCCGTCGGCGACCAGGACGCGGGCCAGCTTGCCGGTGGTGGTGGTCTTGCCGGTGCCGTTGACGCCGACGACCATCACGATGCCGGGCCCGCCGGTCTCCGGCTCGGTCCTGACCGTGCGGTCCATCTCGGGGCCGACCAGCTTGACCAGCTCCTCGCGCAGCAGGCCGCGGAGCTCCGCGGGGGTGCGGGTGCCGAGCACCTTCACCCGCTCGCGGAGCCGCTCGACCAGCTCCTGGGTGGGCTGCACGCCGACGTCGGCGGTGAGCAGCGTGTCCTCGACCTCCTCCCAGGTGTCCTCGTCGAGGTGCTCGCGCGACAGCAGGACGAGCAGGCCCTTGCCGAGGGCGTTCTGCGAACGGGACAGGCGGGCGCGCAGGCGCACGAGGCGCCCCGCGGTGGGCTCCGGGATCTCGATCCCGGGGGCCTCGACGGTCGGCGGCTCCTCGACCACGACGGGAGCCGTGCCGCCGTCCGGGAGATCCACCTCTTCTATCGTGCGCCGCGGTTCCTCCTGCGGCGTCTCGGCCTCGTCGCCGACGTGCGGCTCGGCCGGGGGGGCGGTGATGTCGGGCGCGGCGGGGGGCGGCGGGGGCAGCTGCTTCCTGCGCAGACCGCCGACGACGAGCCCGCCGAGCGCGCCGAGCACGACCACGGCGATGACTACAGCAAGGATGACGATGTCCATAACCCGTCCAGTATCGGCCATGGACCCCCACGACACCCCGGCGAACATCTGACGCGCCGTCATCCGCCCTCCGGGCCCGGCGGGCGGTCGCGGGGCCCGCACCGGTCGTCCGTCCCGGGCGGGCGCCGGCACGGGCGCGGCGCCGCGAAGGCGTACCGCCCCGGCCACACGCGGGTGGGCCGGGGCGGTACGCCTTTCGGGTGCGAGGAGAGGGGCAGCGGGGACTTGGCCCTTCTCCTCGGGTCTCCTCGGGGCCGAGGCCTCCTGGCGAGGCTCAGCCCATCTCCTCCAGGGCCTTGCCCTTGGTCTCCTTCACGAACTTCAGGACGAACGGGACGGAGAGCGCGGCGAAGACCGTGTAGATCACGTAGGTGACGGAGAGGTTCCAGTCGGCCAGCGACGGGAAGCTCGCGGTGATGGCCCAGTTGGCGATCCACTGGGCGGCGGCGGCCACGCCCAGGGCGGCGGCGCGGATCTTGTTCGGGAACATCTCGCCGAGCATGACCCAGACGACCACACCCCAGGACAGGGCGAAGAAGAGCACGAACACGTGGGCGGCGATCAGGGCGACCCAGCCCTGGGTGGCGGGCAGCTTGCCGTCGACCAGGTCGTAGGAGAACGCCCAGGCCTCCAGCGCCAGGCCGACGACCATGCCGATCGAGCCGATGACGGCGAGCGGCTTGCGGCCGACGCGGTCCACGAAGATCATCGCGATCACGGTGCCGACGATGTTGATGATCGACGTGGTGAAGGAGTAGAAGAACGAGTTCGTCGGGTCGACGCCGACCGACTGCCACAGCGTCGAGGAGTAGTAGAACGCGACGTTGATGCCGACGAACTGCTGGAAGACCGACAGGCCGATACCGATCCAGACGATCGGCTTGAAGAAGAAGCTGCCGCCGAGCAGGTCCTTGAAGCTGGACTTCTCCTCGCGCTGCATCGCCGACTCGATCTCGGTCACGCGGGCGTCCAGGTCGACGTCCTTGCCCTCGACCTCGGCGAGGATCTCACGGGCGCGCTCGTGCTTGCCCACGGAGATCAGGAAGCGGGGGGACTCGGGGATCGCGAAGGAGAGCAGGCCGTACAGGATCGCCGGGACGACCATGACGCCGAGCATCAGCTGCCAGGCCTCCAGGCCCATCAGCTCACCGCGCTGGTCGCCGTCGGCGGCGTTCAGCAGACCCCAGTTGACCAGCTGCGACACGGCGATGCCGACGACGATCGCGGCCTGCTGGAAGGAGCCCAGGCGGCCTCGGTAGGCGGGCGGCGCGACCTCGGCGATGTAGGCCGGGCCGATCACGGAGGCCATGCCGATGGCGAAGCCGCCGACGACACGCCAGAAGGCGAGGTCGTACAGCGAGAACGGCAGCGCGGAGCCGACGGCGCTGATCGTGAAGAGGACCGCGGCGATCTGCATGCACCGGATGCGTCCGATGCGGTCGGCTATGCGGCCGGCGGTCGCGGCACCGATGGCGCAGCCGATCAGGGCGATGGCGATGACCTGCGCCAGCGCCGCCGAGCCGATGTCGTAGCGGTCCCGGACGGCCTCGACGGCGCCGTTGATCACGGAGCTGTCGTAGCCGAAGAGGAAGCCGCCCATCGCGGCCGCCGCCGCGATGAAGATGACGTGCCCGAGATGATCGGGTTGAGCCGTCCTGGCTCCTGTCTGAGGTGCCTGCGCAGTGCTGGTCACGTGTACTCCTCGGGCCACCGGCAACGCTGCCGGGGTGGGGGTGAGCCCTTCGAGGTGCCGCTTGAAGGTACCTGAAGGTAAAAGCAACGTTGCAGAGACTATGCCTTCAAGTTTCGAAGTCAATAGGCCAAGTCATGTGAGTTTTCAGCCACGACTCTCCGGACTTGGGTTAAAGAGTTGAAGATTCTTGGGAGCGCAGGTGAAGGCCTGTGTAGGTGACACGCATCAGCGGAGGCGCTGGGAGATGACCTTCGACACACCATCGCCCTGCATGGACACGCCATAGAGGGCGTCGGCGATCTCCATCGTCCGCTTCTGGTGCGTGATCACGATCAGCTGCGAGGTCTCCCGCAGCTCCTGCATGATCCGGATCAGCCGTTGCAGGTTGGTGTCGTCCAGCGCCGCCTCGACCTCGTCCATGACGTAGAACGGGCTGGGCCGCGCCTTGAAGATCGACACCAGCAGCGCCACGGCGGTCAGCGACCGCTCACCGCCGGAGAGCAGGGAGAGGCGCTTGACCTTCTTGCCCGGCGGGCGCGCCTCGACGTCGACGCCCGTGGTGAGCATGTGGTCCGGGTCGGTCAGCACCAGCCGTCCCTCGCCGCCCGGGAAGAGCCGGCCGAACACGCCCTCGAACTCGCGGGCGGTGTCGCGGAACGCCTCGGTGAAGACCTGCTCGACGCGTTCGTCGACCTCCCTGACGACCTGGAGCAGGTCGGCACGGGTCTTCTTCAGGTCCTCCAGCTGCTCGCTGAGGAACCGGTGGCGTTCCTCCAGCGCGGCGAACTCCTCCAGGGCGAGCGGGTTGACCTTGCCGAGCTGCTGGTACGCCCGCTCGGCCGCCTTCAGCCGCTTCTCCTGCTCGGCCCGGACGAAGGGCCGGGGCCGGTTGCGCGGGTGCTCCGGATCCTCCGGGAGCTCCTCGCCCTCGGCGGGGGGCGCGGGCGGCACGAGCCGGTGCGGGCCGTACTCCTCGACCAGCCCCGCCGGTTCGACACCCAGCTCCTCCAGCGCCTTCGTCTCCAGCTGCTCGATGCGCAGCCGCTTCTCGGCACCGAGTACCTCGCCGCGGTGCACCGAATCCGTCAGCTTGTCGAGCTCGGCCTTGAGGTCGCGCCCTTCGGCACGGGCCCGGGCGAGTTCCTGCTCACGCTGCGCCTTGGCGGCCTCGGCGGCGGCGCGTCCGGCGTCCGCGCGGGCGAGGGAGACCTCGACGTGCGCGAGCAGCCGGCGGGCGCCGGCGGCGACGGCCGCGGCGACGGCCGCCTCGTGCCGCAGCCGGGCCCGCCGCCGCTCGGCACGCGCGCGGGCCTCGCGTTCCGCGCGGGCGGCCCGGTCGAGCGAGTCGGCCCGCCCGGCGAGGCCCTTGACCCGCTCCTCGTGCGTACGGACCTGGAGGCGGGCCTCCATCTCGGTCTGGCGGGCGTTGGCGCCGTCGGCGGCGAGCCGGTCCCGTACCGACGTGTCGGGCTCCTCCTCGACCGGCATCTCCTCGGCGACGGCGAGCCGTTCGGCGAGCTCCTCGGCCTCCTGGCGGGCCTGGTCGAGGGCCTCCTGCGCCCGGGCCGCCGCGGCGGCGGAGCGCTCGGCCTCCTCGGCGGCGCCCCGCGCCCGGCCGGCGAGCCGCCCGAGCTGCTGGGCGACGGCCGACTTCTCCCGCTCGGCGGCCCGCCGCCGCTCCCCCAGCTCCTCGACGAGCGCGGCGCACTCCGTGCGCCGCTCGGCCGCGGCGGCCTGCGCCCCGGCCAGTTCCTCGCACCGCACCGCCAGCTCCGCCAGCTCGGCGGCGGCCTCGTCCACCGCGGCCTGGACCTCCAGCAGGCTCGGCGCCCCGGCGGAACCGCCCTGCGCGAAGTGCGCGCCCAGCACGTCGCCCCCGGCGGTGACGGCGGTCAGCCCGGGCCGCGCGCGCACCAGGTCCTCGGCGTCCTCCAGGGTGTCCACGACGACGATCCCGCGCAGCAGCCGTCGTACGGCGGGCATGAGTTCGGCGGGGCCGCGCACCAGGTCGGCGGCGTACGGCGGCCCGTCGGCGGGTGCCTCGCGCGGTGCGTCACCGGGGGCGCCGGCGAGCAGGAGGGCGGCGCGGCCCGCGTCCTGCTCGCGCAGCAGCCGGATGGCGTCGGCGGCCGCGGACGGGCCGGTCACCACGAGGGCGTCGGCGGCGGCGCCGAAGGCCGCGGCGAGGGGGACCTCGTATCCGGGCGCCACGGTGAGCAGTTCGGTGGCCGGGCCGAGCAGACCGGACAGGCGGTCCCGCGCGGCGAGCAGCGCGCCGGTGCCGTCCTTGCGGCGCAGGCCCATGGCCAGGGCGTCGTGGCGGGCCTGGGTGGCGGCGCGTCCGCGTTCGGCCGCGGTGGCCGCCTCGCGGGCGGCGGTGAGGGCGGCCTCGGCCTCGGCGAGCCGCCGTCCGGCCGCCGCGTGCCGCTCGGCCAGTTCCGTGTCGCCGGCGTCGAGGCCGTCGACCTCGGCCTTCAGCGCCTCGTACTCCTCCTGGGCGCGGACGGCGCGTTCCCGGGCCTCGTCACGGGCGGCGGCCAGCCGGTCGATCTCGGCCTGGGCGGCGGCGGCGCGCGAACGGGCCGCGCCGACCTGCCCCTTCAGCCGGGCCAGGCCCTCGCGACGGTCCGCGATGGCGCGGGCGGCGTCCCTCAGGCGCCGCTCCTCCTGGGCGAGTCCGCGTTCCAGTTCGGCGCGGTGGGCGACCGTGTCCTCCAGGGCGCGCCGGGCCGCCTCCAGAGCCGCTTCGAGCTCGGCCTCCTGCTCGCGGACGCGGGCGGCCTCGCGCTCCAGGTCCTCCGGGTCGCGGCCGCGCCGCTCCTCGACGGGCGCGGAGGTGGCGCTCCGCACGCGCGCGTCGGCCAGCGAGACCGTGCCGCGCACCCGCTCGGCGAGCTGGGAGAGCTCGTACCAGGTCCGCTGGGCGCGCTGCAGGCGCGGGGCGAGCCGGCGGACCTCGTCCTCCAGCAGGGCCTCGCGCCGCAGCGCCTGCTCCAGCTGCTGCTCGGCGGCTTCCTTGCGGGCCTTGAGCGCGGCCTCGTCGGCGATCTCGGCCCGGAGCGCTTCGCGCAGCCGCACCAGGTCGTCGGCCAGCAGCCGCAGGCGGGCGTCGCGCAGGTCGGCCTGGATGACGGCGGCCCTGCGGGCGACGGCGGCCTGCCGGCCGAGCGGCTTGAGCCGGCGGCGCAGTTCGTCGGTGAGGTCCTGCACGCGCGCGAGGTTGGCCTGCATCGCGTCCAGCTTGCGCAGCGCCTTCTCCTTGCGCTTGCGGTGCTTGAGGACGCCGGCGGCCTCCTCGATGAAGGCGCGGCGGCCCGTCGGGTCGGCGTGCAGCACGGAGTCGAGCTGCCCCTGGCCGACGATGACGTGCATCTCGCGGCCGATGCCGGAGTCGGACAGCAGTTCCTGGATGTCGAGGAGCCGGCAGGTGTCGCCGTTGATCTGGTACTCGCTGCCGCCGTTGCGGAACATGATCCGCGTGATGGTGACCTCGGAGTACTCGATGGGCAGCGCGCCGTCGGAGTTGTCGATGGTCAAGGACACCTCGGCGCGGCCCAGCGGCGGGCGGCCGGTGGTGCCGGCGAAGATGACGTCCTCCATCTTGCCGCCGCGCAGCGACTTGGCGCCCTGCTCACCCATGACCCAGCTGAGCGCGTCCACGACGTTGGACTTGCCCGAGCCGTTCGGGCCGACGACACACGTGATCCCCGGCTCGAACCGGAGGGTGGTCGCCGAGGCGAACGACTTGAACCCGCGCAGGGTCAGGGCCTTGAGGTGCACGCCGTCGGACTCTACTCTGCGGGTCCGGCCCACTCCACGAACCCGCGGTTTCGCCGCTGAACAGGCAGGGCACACCAAACGTTAAAGAGAGTGAAAGGATGCGCGGAGCAAGAAAGAAGGGACGCCGAGGCGTCCCTTGCAACTCTGACACATGAGCGGTCGTACGGACGGCCCGACCACTGCTTGTGCTTTTGTGGAGCGGTGCAGTGATCAGGTGAGCGCAGGCTCCGCCTGGTGTGCGTCAGCGCTCTCCATGATCCTGTCGTGAGAAGCGGCAGCCGCCAGCGCGTCGTTCTCCGCCTGGATCCGTACGAGCTCGGATTCCAGGTCCTGGACGCGCTGCTGGAGCCGTCGCATCTCGGCGAGGAGTCGAGGGTCGGAGCCGCCGACGTAACCGAGAAGCGCCTTTGCCATGATGGATGGTCCTCCACAATGAGTGACCGACCGATGCGGTGTGGGTCGTGAGGGATTCGCACCCGGAGCGCCTGGCACTGTGGAGTTGTGCTGCCGTTCATTCATGCCAAACAGTCAAGGTGCGCGGGCTTTCAGCGTCTCACCAAAAAGTTTGACGGTCAACACGATCACGCCCTGTACGGGCGGGCAGCCCGGGGGCGCGCGGCCGGAAACGGCGGCGCTGCGACTCCTGCGGGGCCCTCAGGGCGTGGCGATCATCTTTGCGTGTGGAGCCTGCCACGGCAAGCGGTTCTCCGCAATCACCAGGACGTTTTCGCTCCGGGTGGCCGCCGGGGGAAGGCGCGGCGGCTCCCGGCCGCCCGCCCGGGGGCCCGGGATCAGCGGACGGCGAAGCCGTCGTAGCCGCCGCGGGGTGTGTCCCAGATCTCGGTGACCCCGTCCACGCGGCCGGGCGTGTCGTCGCCGCGGAGCCACTCCAGAAGCCCTTCGCAGCGCTCCCGCGGGCCCTCCGCGACCACCTGGACCCGCCCGTCGGCCAGATTGAGAGCAAAACCACTCAGGCCGCCGATCTCCAGGGCCCTGGCCCGGGTGAACCAGCGGAAACCCACGCCCTGGACATGTCCGCGCACCCAGGCGACCAGCCGTGCATCCTCGCTCATGAAGGCAACCTAACGGGCCGAAGTCCCTGCGGGCACTTCCTTCACCGGTGCCATGCGGTACCGTCCCCACCCGATGAATCCCCCCACGGAACTCACACGTTCGAGCGAGTTCCGTGACTTCGATCGATCACCGAGGACGAGTCGACCGCGAGACCGCCGGACGAGGAAGGCCAGGACATGGGACGCCACCGACGCTCCGCCGCCGGCCACGCCACAGGGGTCATACGGACGCCCGGCTCCACCCCGGGGGACCACGGCCCGCTGGACTCGTACGCGGGTGACCGCCCCGCCGGTGGCATCGCTCCCCGCCTGAACCCCGAGGCGTACGCCGGGACCCGCCCGGAGGACGGGACCCGCCTCTTCGCCGCGGACGGGGACCACGGCCGCCTCCCGGTCGGCGAGACCGCCGCCTCCCCGGACCACGCCTTACCGGGAACCGCCGCCGGGGGCGGCGGCTTCGTCCCCGGCGGCGGCTCCCGGCGCGCCGGCGCGCACCGCCGCGGGAAGAAGGCCGCGGCGCCGGTGCGCACCGGACTGCTCGGCGTTTCGGCGGCGGTCGCCCTCGGCGCGGTCGCGGTGTCCACCGGTGTGGTGCCCGGTCTCGACAGCTACAAGCTCGGCGGCGTCCCCGGCGCCGCCGGCGGCGTGCAGGCGCAGGACTCGCCGGCCGGTCTGCCGACCGAGCAGGGCGGCACCTCCGGCAGCGCCGGCGACACCGGGGAGGCCGGAGTGGCCGACGGGCGCGGCGACGCCTCCGCCGGCCGGAGCCCCGACAGCTCCGCCTCCCCCTCGGCGTCCCCCGCGGCCCCGTCGGCCACTGCGGCCGAGACGCCGTCGCAGAAGCCGAAGACGCCCTCCACGGCCCCCGGCGAGCAGCCGGCGACGACGCCGGCGCCGCCCGCGCGCACGGTCACCCAGACGCCGGAGCGGTCCGGCGCTCCCGCGGCGGCGTCCGCGGAGTCCGCCGCCGAGGCCCAGGTGCTCGGTCTCGTCAACGAGGAGCGGGCCAAGGTGGGGTGCAGCCCGGTCACCGCGAGCAGCGCGCTGGCGGAGCTGGCCGGGGACTTCAGCGACGCCATGGCCGAGCAGGGCTTCTTCGACCACACCGACCCCAGCCGCGCGACGCCGTGGGACCGGGCCGAGCGGGCCGGCATCAGCAACCTGGGCGGGGAGAACATAGCCCGGGGCCAGACCGACGCGGTGGCGGTGATGGCGGCGTGGATGAACAGCCCGGGGCACCGCGCGAACATACTGAACTGCGATTTCAGGACGCTGGGCGTCGGCGTGCACTTCGGTGCGGGCGGCCCTTGGTGGACGCAGGACTTCGGCTACTAGACCCGGTCGTCGCCTTCCCGCCGCCCGCCCGCGGGGCGGGCGACGCGGCGTCGGGTGCGGGCTCCCGGCGTGCCGGCCGGGAGCTCTCGCCCCGGTCGGGCGTACTCGGGCTCTCGGCCGGTGCGGGGAGCGGACGCCCGTGCGGTGGTGGAGGGCGCGGCGGGGCGAGCGTCGCCTGCCGGGGAGCACCGGCGCCGGTTCCGGGCGGCTCTCCCCCGTCCCGGAGGGGAGCCGCCCGTCCGTCGTCGGCCGCCCGCGCTCACGCGGCGGTCGCGGCCCGCCCGTTCGCGAACACCCGCGCCGTCCGGGCCACCCGGCGCCCCAGGTGCTCGGCCGTCGCGATGTCGGCCTTGTGGACGGCCTCCGGGCCCTCGTCGACGTTGGTCTGGGCGGCGGCGCCCGCGAAGACGCCGAGGCGGTTGAGGTCGGTCTCGGCGGCCGTGCTGCTGTTCCAGCCGGGCAGCAGGCCGAGGTTGACCCAGTGCATGCCGAGCTGCGCCGCGAGGATCTGGAAGAACTGCAGGGTGTGCAGCTTGTCGCCGCTCTTGGAGCCGGAGTTGGTGAAGCCGGCGGCCAGCTTGTCCTTCCAAGCCTGGGTGGCCCAGCGCGCCGACGTCGCCTCGGCGAAGGCGTGGAAGGCCCCGGATGCGGTGCCCATGTAGGTCGGGGAACCGAACACGATGGCGTCCGAGCCGTCGAGCGTGGCCCACTGCTCCTCGGTGATCTCGTCGACCTTGATCAGATGGACCTCGGCGCCCGCCTCCGCGGCACCGGAGCGGACGGCCTCGGCGAGGACGGCGGTGTGGCCGTAGCCGGAGTGGTAGGCGATGGAGACGACGACAGGGGTGGTCACGGTTCTGCACTCCTTGGGGAAACGGGAAAGCACGGGAAAGCACCGGAAAGCACGGCGGAAGGCGGGGAACGCGCCGGGACGGCGCGCACGCCGACTCGGCAGCACTGCAAAAAGGAAAGCACTAACTTCTGGTTAGTGCAACCTGTTGGTTAGCGCTGCGTTCGCGTAGGCTTGAGGCATGGACGTCACCCAGGAGCGCGCGGAGGAGCGGAACCTCCCCTACAACGTGTTCGCCAAGGCGTGCCCCTCGCGCGGCACGCTGGAGCACGTCACGGGCCGCTGGGGCGCGCTGACGCTCGGCGCCCTGCACGAGGGCTCGCTCCGCTTCAACGAGCTGCGCCGCCGCGTCGACGGCGTGAGCGAGAAGATGCTGTCCCAGACGCTGCACGCGCTGGAGCGCGACGGCCTGGTGCACCGCGAGGCCCAGCCGACCAACCCGCCCCGCGTGGACTACGAGCTGACGCCGCTGGGCCGGGGGGTGGCCGAGCGGCTGCTGGCGCTCATCCGGTTCGTGGAGGACAGCATGGACGACGTCCTGTCCGCCCGGGAGCGTTACGACGCCACGCGCGGCGCCCGCTGACACTTCGGGCAGAAGTGGCTGGACCGGTTCATCCAGGGACGCCGGCGCATCGGCGTGGCGCACCGGCGGCAGGGCCGCCCCTCGCGGCCGTACGCGTCCAGGGAGCGGTCGAAGTAACCGGACTCGCCGTTGACGTTGACGTACAGGCTGTCGAAGCTGGTGCCGCCCACGGCGAGGGCCGCGTTCATCACGTCCCGGACGTGGCCGAGGAGTTCGAGGGTGCGGGGGCGCGTGAAGGTGGCCGTGGGACGCTCGTAGTGCAGACGGGCACGCCACAGGGCCTCGTCCGCGTAGATGTTGCCGACGCCGCTGATCAGTGACTGGTCGAGCAGGGCGCGTTTGATCGTGGTCCGCTTGCGGCGCAGCGCCAGGTGGAACGCCTCGTCGTCGAAGAGCGGGTCGAGGGGGTCGCGGGCGATGTGCGCGATGACGTCGGGCAGGCCGTCGGGGGTGGTGTCGTGCAGGGACAGGCCGCCGAAGGTGCGCTGGTCGACGAAGCGGAGCTCGGTGCCGAGGTCGTCCGCGAAGCGGATCCGGATGCGCAGGTGCTTCTCGTCGGGCGCCGTCCGCGGCTGGACCAGGAGCTGGCCGCTCATGCCGAGGTGGGCCAGGACCGACTGGCCGGTGTCCGCCAGGGGCAGCCACAGGTACTTGCCGCGACGGCTGGGGACACCGACGCGGTGGCCCTTGAGGCGGTGCGCGAAGTCGTCGGCGCCGGCGACGTGCCGGCGCACCGCGCGCGGGTGCAGCACCTCGGCGTCGGCGACGGTGCGGTGGGCGATCCACCGTTCCAGGCCGCGCCGGACGACTTCGACCTCGGGCAACTCGGGCATGGGGCTCTCCCGTCCGCACCTGTATGGCCCGAACCTGCCTGTCAGGGCCGTCGTATGGCTTTCCCGCCCATGTGGGCGGGGCCGGCCGGCTTCCCCGGGCCGTGCGTGCCGGCGGGGGCCGTCCGAAGGGCCGAGCGCCCGTCCCGGTGCGGGGACGGGCGCTCGGTGCGTTCCTCGCGTCAGGCGGAGGGCGACGGCGCGTCGGCGTTGCCCTCGGCGACGGCTCGCGCCGCCCCGGCCTCGGCCTTCTCGACCACCTCGGTGGCCTCCGCGGCCGCCTTGGCCCGCTCGTCCGCCGCGGCGCGGATGGACCGCCAGGCGGACTCGGCGGCCTGCTGCTCCGCCTCCTTCTTGCTGCGGCCGGTGCCGGTGCCGTACGAGACGCCCCCGACGCGGGCGGCAGCAGTGAAGGTCTTCTCGTGGTCGGGACCGGTCTCCGTGACCAGGTACTCGGGCACGCCGAGCCCCTCGGTCGCGGTGAGTTCCTGGAGGGACGTCTTCCAGTCCAGGCCGGCACCGAGGTTCGAGGACTTCTCGATCAGCGGGTCGAACAGGCGGTGCACCAGTTCCGCCGCCGAGTCCAGGCCCTGGTCGAGATAGACCGCGCCGATCACCGCTTCCAGGGTGTCGGCGAGGATGGACGCCTTGTCCCGTCCGCCCGTGCCCTCTTCACCGCGGCCGAGCCGGATGAAGGAGCCCAGGTCGAGGCTGCGCCCCACCTCCGCCAGCGCGCGCGAGTTCACCACCGCGGCCCGCAGCTTGGCCAGCTGGCCCTCGGGCAGGTCGGGATGGATGCGGTACAGCGTGTCCGTGACCACCAGGCCGAGCACGGAGTCCCCGAGGAACTCCAGCCGCTCGTTGGTGGGCAGACCGCCGTTCTCGTACGCGTACGAACGGTGGGTCAGGGCTCGCACCAGAAGGGCGGACTCGACCTTGTAGCCGAGCCGCCCTTCCAGAAGCGTGTGGGACGAGGCCTGGTTGTCCGCCGGTCCCCCGCTCACGCGGGGAGATTGCTTCTTAGGCGTGGACACAGTGCCTCTCACCAGC
Source organism: Streptomyces glaucus (assembly GCF_039533365.1). NCBI lineage: Bacteria > Bacillati > Actinomycetota > Actinomycetes > Kitasatosporales > Streptomycetaceae > Streptomyces > Streptomyces glaucus. The sequence continues at coordinate 46,448 of NZ_BAAATK010000020.1, read as the reverse complement.
CGCTCAGACCTCGAGGACCTGGCGCTTGTTGTAGGTGCCGCACGACGGGCACGCGATGTGCTGCAGCTTCGGCTCGTGGCAGCGCTCGCACGCAACCAGGGTGGGGACCGCAGCCTTCCACTGCGACCGGCGGTGGCGCGTGTTGCTGCGCGACATCTTCCGCTTCGGAACAGCCACGGCTACTTCTCCTGCTTCTCGTCGACGCCCGGTTCGGCGCCGCTCGTCTCGTCCTTGTCGCCGGCCTTCATGGTGTCGGCGAGTCCCTGCAAAGCCGCCCAACGGATGTCGACGGCGTCGTGGTGGTGGTCCGGGTCGTCCGCCAGCCGCGCCCCGCACTCGGGGCACAGGCCGGGGCAGTCTTCCCGGCACACCGGCTGCATCGGCAGTGCGAGCACCACCGCATCACGCAGCACGGGTTCGAGGTCGATCAGACCGTCCTCGACAAAGAGCCTGTCCTCGTCGTCCTCGGCGTCGTCGCCGGGTTCCGCAACGGGGCGGCCCCGGTCGTCGGCGTCAGGGTACGAGAACATCTCCTGGAAGTCCGCTTCGACATCGAGCTGAAGCGGCTCCAGACACCTTACGCACTCCCCCTCGGCCGTGGCACGGGCGGTGCCTGTGACGAGCACCCCTTCCATGACCGATTCGAGCCGGAGGTCGAGTTCCACCGGAGCGCCCTGCGGCACCCCGACGACCCCCTGGAGACCGAAGTCCGCGGGAGCCTCGACCGTGCGGGTCAGGCGCTGCAGCGCACCGGGCCGCCGACCCAGCTCGTGCGTGTCGAACACGAGGGGGTTGCGGTGGTCGAGGCGGGCGTTCAGAGCCATTCCTGCTTTCGTTCTTCGAGCTCAGAGGGACGCCGCCGTTCGGTGTTCCCGGGCAGCGTTGATCGCGGACGTACTCGCGACCGAACAGCCAGGATACTGGACCTTTCGCCGACGGCCCAATCCGGCGGCCGGTCTACTGGCCGCGGCCCTGTTCGTAGGCCCTCAGCTGCTCGGCGCTGATCATGCTGGTGTCGAAGAGGCTGGTCTCGTCCAGGGCGTGCGCCTGCGGCTGGGCGTATCCGTGGTGGCTCTGGGGGTCCTGCTGGGCCTGCTGCGGGTCGTAGGCCGCCTGCTGGGGGTCGTAGCCCTGGAAGGGGGCGCCGGCCTCCGGGGCGTAGCCGGAGGAGTACGGGTCCGCCTGCTGGTAGCCGTACGCGTCCTGCCCGCCGTACGCGGGCTGCTGGTAGCCGCCGTACGGGTCCTGCTGCGGGTCCTGCTGCGGGTAGTCGTAGGCCGGGGCGGGTTCCCGGGCGGGCCGGGCGGGCTGCTGGGCCGGGGTCTGCGCGAGGGCCGCCAGGTCCGCCAGGTAGTCCGCGTCGCTGGAGTGCTGGACGGTGGTGGTGTCGTCGGCGAGGGCGCCCAGGTCGTCGGTGGCGATCCGGCCGTGCAGCTTCTCCCGGCCGCGGCCGACCGCCTCCAGGGTCTTGGCGAGGACCGCCTCGAAGGCGCCGAGCTTGGCGTCGACGTACGCGTCGGCGGTGCGGCGCAGGGTCTCCGGGTCGTGGCTGCGCTCGGGGGCGTCCTCGTCCTCGTAGCCCTGGTCGTCGAGGCCCGGGCCGGTGCCGAGCAGCTTCTCGCGGCCGCGGCCGACGGAGCCCAGGGTCTTGGTGAGGACGACCTCGAAGTTGGCGAGCTTGGAGTCGACGTACTCGTCGGCCTCGGCGCGGATCTCCTCGGCCTCCTGGCGGGCCTCGGCGAGGATCCGGTCGGCCTCGGCCTGGGAGCGGCGGGCGACCTCGGTGCCGGAGATCAGGGAGCCGCGCTCGGCGTGCGCGCTCTGGATGATCCGCTCGGCCTCCTGGCGGGCCTGGGCGACCAGCTGCTCGCGGTCGCCGATCAGCTCCTGGGCCTGGGCGAGGGAGTCGGGCAGCGCGGCCCGCAGCTCCTCGAGCATCGAGAGCAGCTCGGCGCGGTTGACCACGCACGAGGCCGACATCGGCATCGACCGGGCACCGGAAACCACCGCGACGATCTCGTCGAGCTTCTTCTGCACGTCCACCGTGTGCTCGCCACTCTCTACAGCTGTGTTGGAGACGGACGGGACGACTGTACGGCCCCGGGGCGGCCGGGGGACACCGGGTGACGGTCCGCCGGCCTCCGGACGGCCCCGACGGGCGGGGTCAGCCGTGCCCGAGCTTCTTGGCGAGGGCGTCCAGGACCGCCTCCGGCACCAGGTGGGAGACGTCGCCGCCCCAGGTCGCGACCTCCTTGACCAGGGAGGACGACAGGAAGCTGTAGGTGGGGTTGGTGGGCATGAAGAGGGTCTCCACGCCCGAGAGGCCGTTGTTCATCTGGGCCATCTGCAGCTCGTAGTCGAAGTCGCTGACCGCCCGCAGTCCCTTGACGATGGCGGGGATCCCCCGCTGCTTGCAGAAGTCGACGAGGAGGCCGTGGAAGGACTCGACCCGGACGTTGTCGTACTCGGCGGTGACCTGGCGGATCAGGTCGATCCGCTCCTCGATCCCGAACAGGCCCTTCTTCGACTGGTTGATCATCACCGCGACGTAGACCTCGTCGTACAGCCTGGAGGCGCGGGCGATGATGTCGAGGTGTCCGTTGGTGATCGGGTCGAACGACCCGGGACAGACGGCGCGGCGCACTTGTGATCCCTCGCTCTCCGGTCCGGTCATCGTGCGTCTTCGCACGTAGAGGCGGCGCGACCGTACCAAAACGTTCCCTCGCCGTAGCGACGGGCCCGGATCGCCTCGAACCCCTCCGGCCACCGGAACTCGCCCCCTCTGGTGCTGCGCTCCACGGTGACGAGGGCCTCCTGCGCGAGCCACCCCTGCGAGCGGAGTGTGAGCAGGATCTCCCGGAGATCGTCGTCCGAGACGGCGTAGGGCGGGTCGAGGAAGACGATGTCGTACGGCCGGCCGGGGGGCGCCGCGCGGACGACCTGTTCCGCCCGGCCCGCCCGGACCTCGGCGCCGGGCAGGCCCAGCGCCCCGACGTTCGCGCGGACGGTGCGGGCGGCCCGGGCGTCGGCCTCGACGAGCAGGACGTGGCCCGCGCCCCGGGACAGCGCCTCCAGGCCGACGGCGCCGGAACCGGCGTACAGGTCGAGGACCCGCTCGCCGTCCAGGGGGCCGCCCAGCAGGGACTGCCAGGTGGAGAACAGGCCCTCGCGGGCGCGGTCGGAGGTGGGGCGTGTGCCGTTCCCCGGCGGAACGGCCAGACGGCGTCCACCGGCCCGGCCGGCGATCACGCGGGTCATCTGTGGGTCCTTGTCGGTGTGCTGTCGGTGTGCTGCCGTGTGCTCGCACGGCGTGCCCGCCGGGCGGCGGCCCGGGGCGGCGGGCCGCCGCGACGGCTTCGCACGGCGGCCGTCTCCAGTCTGTCAGCCCTTCTCCAGGTACTGCTCCCGCTCCTCGTCCAGCAGGGCGTCCAGCGCCGTGCGCAGGGCCGGCAGGCGGGTCAGCTCCGGGTCGGCGGCGACGACCGCCGCGGCCGCCTCGCGGGCCTCGGCGATGATCTCCTCGTCCTCGATGACGGCGAGCACCCGCAGGGAGGAGCGGGTGCCGGACTGGGCTTGGCCGAGGACGTCGCCCTCGCGGCGCTCCTCGAGGTCGATACGGGAGAGCTCGAAGCCGTCGAGGGTGGCGGCGACCGCGTTCAGGCGCCGGCGGGCGGCGCTCGCCTCCGGCGCCTCGGTGACCAGCAGGCACAGGCCGGGGGCCGAGCCGCGGCCGACCCGGCCGCGCAGCTGGTGCAGCTGGGAGACGCCGAAGCGGTCGGCATCCATGATCACCATGACGGTGGCGTTGGGGACGTTGACGCCGACCTCGACGACGGTCGTGGCGACCAGGACGTCGGCGTCGCCGGCGGAGAAGCGGCGCATGACGGCGTCCTTGTCGTCGGGCTGCATCCGGCCGTGCAGGACCTCGACCCGAAGGCCCTGGAGGGGCCCCTTCGCGAGCTGGTCGGCGACGTCGAGGACGGCGAGCGGCGGGCGCTTGTCGGCCTCGCCGTCCGGCGCCTTCTTCGCGGTCTTCGGATCGTCCTCCTCGTCGCCGATGCGGGGGCAGACGACGTATGCCTGGTGGCCGTCGGCCACCTCCTCGCGCACCCGCTCCCAGGCGCGGGCCAGGAAGTGCGGTTTGTCGGCGGCCGGCACGACATGGCTGGCGATCGGTGAACGCCCGGCCGGCAGCTGGTCCAGGACGGAGGTCTCCAGGTCGCCGAAGACGGTCATGGCGACCGTGCGCGGGATGGGGGTGGCGGTCATGACGAGCAGGTGCGGCGGTTGCCTGCCCTTGCCGCGCAGGGCGTCGCGCTGCTCGACGCCGAAGCGGTGCTGCTCGTCCACCACGACCAGGCCCAGGTCGTGGAACTGCACCTTGTCCTCGATCAGCGCGTGCGTGCCGATGACGATGCCGGCCTCGCCGGTGGCCAGGTCCAGCAGCGCCTGGCGGCGGGCCGCGACGCCCATGGACCCGGTGAGCAGCACCACCTTGGTGGCGTGCTCGGCGCCGCCGAGCATCCCGCCCTCGGCCAGCTCGCCCATCATCTCGACGACCGACCGGTGGTGTTGCTGGGCGAGCACCTCGGTGGGCGCGAGCATCGCGGCCTGCCCGCCGGCGTCGACGACGGCGAGCATGGCGCGCAGGGCCACCAGGGTCTTGCCGGACCCCACCTCCCCCTGGAGCAGCCGGTGCATCGGGTGGTCGGTCGCGAGGTCGCCGAAGATCTCCTCGGAGACCTTCCGCTGGCCCTCGGTGAGGGTGAAGGGCAGGCGGGCGTCGAAGGCGGCGAGCAGGCCGTCCGGGCGGGGGACGCGCGGGACCGCCGGGAGCTGGGCGTCGGCGTGGCGGCGGCGGGCGAGGGCGACCTGGAGGACGAAGGCCTCGTCCCACTTCAGGCGGGCGCGGGCGTCGGCGATGTCCGCCTTGGTGTGCGGACGGTGGATCTTCAGCAGGGCCTCGGGCAGGGGGACCAGGCCGCGGCCCTCCCGCAGGGCGGGCGGCAGCGGGTCGGCGGCCTCCCGGGCGCTCGGCAGCACCGTCTGGATCGCCTTGCCGATCTTCCAGGACTCCAGCTTGGCCGTCGCCGGGTAGATGGGGATCAGGGCGCCGGCCCAGGACTCGACGGTCTCCTCCCCGTCGCCGCGCAGCAGTTCGTAGGCGGGGTGGGCGAGTTGGAGGCGGCGGTTGAAGACGGAGACCTTGCCCGCGAACAGCGCGCGGGTGCCCGGCAGGAGTTCCTTGTGGGGCTTGTGCACGCCGTTGCCGAAGAAGACGAGCTGGAGGCGGCCGCTGCCGTCCGTGATGGTGACCTCCAGGCGCTGGCCCTTGCCGCGCGGCGCCTTGGCGGAGGCGAAGGTGTGCAGGCGGGCGTCGGCGACCTGGGCGACCACCGTGACGTGCTCGTCCATGGGGAGGTCGGCGAGGTGGGTGAGCTGGCCGCGCTCCTCGTACCGGCGCGGGTAGTGGTGGAGGAGGTCGCCGACGGTGTGCAGGCCGAGGTGCTCGGCCATCACCTTCGCGGTGGCGGGGCCGAGCACCGACTTCAGTGGTTGTTGCAGCGGTTCTTCCAGTGCGGGCACGGACCCATTGCACACCACGCCACTGACAGCGCTGCGGACGCCCGGGCGACCGCGTCGTATACGTCCATGGAAACCCCTGGTCAGGCGGCTGGTTCCGGCCGTAGGATGACGCGCTCCGGCCATCCCTCGCGGTCACCGCCTCACCGGGACCGCCCGACCCCGCGCCGTCGCCCGTCCCCCCACCGGCGCCGTGACGATGGACTCCCAGACCTCACAGCCGTCCCAGGCAAGCCAGCACCCCCCGTCGCCGCACACGTTCCAGGTCGACCTGCGTGGCCTGGTGGACCTGCTCTCCCATCACCTCTACTCCAGTCCCCGGGTGTACCTGCGCGAGCTGCTGCAGAACGCCGTGGACGCCGTCACCGCCCGCCGTGCCGAACAGCCCGGCGCCCCGGCCCGCGTACGGCTGTACGCGGACGGCGGCGCCCTGCGCGTGGAGGACACCGGGATCGGGCTCACCGAGGCGGACGTGCACAGCCTGCTCGCGACCATCGGGCGCAGCTCCAAGCGCTCCGAGGGCCTGCAGGAGGCCCGCTCCGACTTCCTCGGCCAGTTCGGCATCGGCCTGCTGGCCTGTTTCGTGGTCGCCGAGCGGATCCGGGTCGTCAGCCGCAGCGCCCGTACGCCCGACGCGCCGCCCGTGGAGTGGACGGCCCGGGACGACGGCTCCTACGTGGTGCGGACCCTGCCGCCCGACGCCCGGCCGGAACCCGGCACCACCGTGCACCTGGTGGCGCGGGCCGGGGCCGCGCAGTGGCTGACGGGCGAGCGCGTGCGGGAGCTGGCGCGGGACTTCGGCTCGCTGCTGCCGTACGACGTGCGGGTGGGCGACGAGGCGGTCACCGACCTGCCGGCGCCGTGGGACCGGTCCTACCCCTCCCCCGCCGCCCGGCGGGTGGCCCTCGCCCGCCACTGCCACGACCTGTTCGGCTTCGCCCCGCTGGACTCGATCGACCTGGACGTCCCGCTGGCCGGGGTGCGCGGGGTGGCGTACGTCCTGCCGTCGGCGGTGAGCCCGGCCCGGCGCGCGGGCCACCGGGTGCACCTGAAGGGCATGCTGCTGACCGAGCGGGCCGAACAGCTGCTGCCGGACTGGGCGTTCTTCGTGCGCTGCGTGATCGACACCGACAGCCTCAGGCCCACGGCCTCGCGCGAGTCGCTGTACGAGGACGAGACGCTGGCCGCCGTGCGGGAGGCGCTCGGCGAGCGGATCCGCGCGTGGCTGACGGGCCTGGCGGCCGGTGACCCGGAACGGCTGGCCGCCTTCCTGTCGGTGCACCACCTGGGCGTGAAGTCCCTCGCCCGGCACGACCGGGAGATGCTGCGCACGATGCTGCCGTGGCTGCCGTTCGAGACCACCGACGGGCGGCTGTCGCTGGAGGAGTTCGCGCAGCGGCACCCGGTGGTGCACTTCACCCGGACCGTCGAGGAGTACCGGCAGGTCGCGCCCATCGCGTCCGCGCAGGGCATCGGCGTGGTCAACGGCGGCTACACGTACGACGGCGAACTGGTCGAGGCGCTGCCCTCGGTGCGGCCGGGCACCGTGGTCGCCGAGCTGGACGCGGAGACCGTGACCGCGCACCTGGACCCCGTCGACCCGGCCGAGGAGCTGGCCCTGGCGGGCTTCCTGGCCGCCGCGCGGGACAGGCTCGACCCGCTGGGCTGCGACGTGGTGCTGCGCGCCTTCCACCCGCTGTCGGTGCCCGCGCTGCACCTGGACGACCGCCAGGCCCGCCACGAGCAGGCCCGCGCCGAGGCCGAGGAGCAGGCCGACGACCTGTGGGCGGGCATCCTCGGCTCGCTGCGCGGCGGCGCCCCCCGCGCGCGTCTGGTGCTCAACCACCTCAACCCGCTGGTGCGGCGGATCGGCTCGCTCGGCGACCCGGAGCTGATCGGCACCGCCACCGAGTCCCTGTACGGACAGGCCCTGCTGATGGCGCAGCGCCCGCTCAGGCCCGCGGACTCGGCCCTGCTGAACCGGGCGTTCATCGGCCTGCTGGAGTGGGCCACGCACCGGGAGGACGGTCGCTGATGGACGGGATCACCGACGTCGAATCCCTGCGCCGGGCGATGGCGGAGAACGCCGGGCAGCCGGAGGGGCCGGCCCGCAACGCGCGCGCGGAGCAGCTGCTCGCCGAGGCGGAGCGGCTGGGCGTCCCGCTCGCCGTGATCGAGGCGCTCGGGCACCAGCTGAAGGTCTACAACTACAGCTCCGAGAAGGACAAGATGTTCGTCCCCTTCGCGCGGCTGCTGCGCATGTGGGACGAGCGCCCCGAGGACTTCGACGCGTACGAGGCCCACTCCCTGCACTGGGTCTTCAAGTGGATGTCGGCCGGGATGCTCGACCAGCCGCACATCCCGCTCGCCTCGGTCGAGAAGTGGCTCGGCGAGATGGAGCGCCGCTACCGGCTCGCCGGATACTCCGAGCGGGCGGTGCGCAGCGCCGAGTTCAGCGTGGCCGCGCACGTCGGGGACGTGGCGCGGGCCGAGCGGGCGTACGCCGCGTGGCTGGCCGCCGACCGGGACGACATGGCCGACTGCCACGCGTGCGAGCTGCACGGGCAGGGCTGGTGGCAGGCGGAGCAGGGCCGGGACGAGGAGGCGCTGCGGCTGTGGCGGCCGGTGCTGGAGGGCGAGTTCACCTGCGCCCACGAGCCGCACACCGTCCTCGCGTCCTCCCTGCTGCCGCTGCTGCGCCTGGGCCGCCTCCAGGAGGCGCGCACCCACCACCTGCGGGGCTTCCGGCTGGTCCGCGCCATGGAGAGCATGCGCGGCGCGTACGCGGACCACGTGGAGTTCTGCGCGCTGACCGGCAACGAGGCGCGCGGCCTGGAGCTGCTGGCCCAGCGGCCGGCGTACTTCACCGACGACGGGCACCCGCGCAGCAGGATGGACTTCATGGCCGTGACGGCCCTGCTCATGGACCGCCTGACCGGGCTCGGGCTGGGCGACCGGCGGGTGCCCGGCCCGGCCGGCCGGGCGTGGACCGCGCGCGAACTCGCCGCGCACGCGCGCGCGGAGGCGCTGGCGCTCGCGGAGCGCTTCGACCGGCGCAACGGCACGCCGCACGTGGGCCGGCGGGTGCGCGCGCGGATGGACCGGGCGCCGCTGGCGGAACGGCTGCCGCTGGGGGTGCGGGCGGCGCGGGCGGGGACGCCGGCGGCCCCCTCGCCGGCTCCGGCGCGGCCGGAGGAGCCCGGCCCGCCCGACCTGCCCGCCCTGCTCGCCGAGGCGCGGCGGCTGTCGGACACCCTGCAGCCGCACGCCATGGAGGCGTGGGCGGCGGTGGCCAGGGCCGCGCGGGACGCCGAGCTGGACGCGCGCGACCGGGCGGAGATCGCCGACCACGAGTCGATGCGCCTCGGCCCGGACGGCGCCGAGCTGCTCGAACGCGCGGCCGAGCTGTACGCGGAGGCGGGCGACCCGGGCGAGTCCCTGGCGGCACGCGCGCGGGCCGCCTACGTCCGCGCGCTCGCCGGGGACGTCGACGGGGCGCTGGCCGCGGTCGCCGAGCCGTACGACCGGGTCCTCGCGCTGTACGCCGAGGGCGGCACGGGCCTGCGGCAGACGGCGACCGTGGTGCTGAGCCGGGCGCGGATCCTGATGCGGCGGGTGCACGGGGCCGAGGGCCCCGTCGAGCCGTCGGCCGCCGAAGCGGCCGAGGCGGCGGTGCGGGAGGTGCTGGCGCTCGTCGAGGGGCGCACCGGTGACCACGTACGGCTCGCCGCGCGGCAGGCCGAGGCGCTGGCGATGCTCGCGGAGCTGGCGTCCCGCCGCGGGGACGTGCGGGCGGGCGCGGAGCTGTTCGCGCGGGCCGCCGAGGTGTTCACCGGCGCGGGGCTGCCCTGGTTCGCGGTCGAGTACGAGGCCCGGCTCGCCCAGCTGGCCCACCACCTCGGCGACGTCGCGGAGACGGAGCGGGCCCTGCGGTCGGCCCTGGAGCACGGCGGACCGCACCTGGAGGCGACCGGGCGGGCCCAGCTGCACCTGCAGCTCGCCGAGGTGCTCGGCGGCCGGGACCTCGCCGAGGAGGCCGCCGAGCACGCCCTTCAGGCCGCGCACTGGGCCGACGAGGCCGGTGAGGGCCCGACGCTCGGCGCCTGGGCGCGGCACCTGCTGGGCGGGTTCCTGCTGCGGCAGGGGCGGTGGGCCGAGGCCGCCGAGGTGCTGGAGTCGGCGCTGCCCGACCTGGCGGCCGAGACGCACGGCGACGGCGCGGTCGTCCAGGCGCGGTGGTGGCTCGGGGACTGCCTGAGCGAGCTCGGGGAGCACCGGGCGGCGGCCGAGCACCGGCTGCGGGCGGCGGAGACCGCCCGGCACTGGCCCGAGCAGCGCGACCACGCGACCCTCGCCCATCTCGCCGCCGAGTCCCTGGAGCGGGCGGGGCTGCCCGCCGAGGCGGAGCAGGCGTACGCGCGCGCGGGCGCCCTGTGGCGCGACCTCGGCGACGTCCACGGCCTCGTCCGCTCCCTGCGCGCCCGCGCGTGGCTCGCGCTGCGCGCGCGGGAGGACCCGCGGGAGGCGCAGGCGCTGATGGCGGAGGCGGTGCGCGTGTGCGAGGCGGCGCTGGACGCGGCGGACGGCGCGAAGGCCCGCCGGCAGCTCGTCGCCGAGCTCGGCCACACCCACCGGCAGTACGGCGACCTGCTCGCCCGGTCCGTCTCCGACGACGCCGGGGACGAGGCGATCCGGGCCGTCTTCGAGGCCGCCCTCGCCCGGACGGAGCGGGCGATCGAGGTCTTCGCCTCGCTGGGCGGCACCGCCCTGCACAGCCGCACCGGCGCCGAGCTCTCCGCCGGCTGGCTGGAGACCGACCTGAGCCGCCCCGCGCGGGCGGCGGCACGCGCGCGTGCGGTGCTGGCGGCGTACGAGGACGCGGACGGCGGGGCCGAGGCGGTACGGGCCCGGCGGGCGGAGGCGGAGCAGCTGCTCCGGCTGGCGCGGGAGCGGACGGGCTGAGGGCCGGCCGACGCCCCGGGCGGGCGCCGGCGCTACTCGACCCCGATGAGCAGCAGGGCCCCCTGCCGGCCGCCCCGGTACACCACCGTGTCCACGGCGAGGTAGGACTCGCGGACGCGGGTTTCGAGGCGGTCGGCGACGGACTCGGGCGCCTCGTCGCCGAGGACCAGGGTGACCATCTCGCCGCCCGCCCGGAGCATCCGGTCGAGGACGGTCTCGGCGGTGGCGGTGACGTCCGGGCCGATCACGGCCACGTCGCCGTCGATGAGGCCGAGGACGTCGCCGGCCTGGCAGATGCCGGCGGTGGTCCACGCCTGGCGTTCGGCGACGGTGATCTCGGCGTACCGGGTCGCGCCGGCCGCCGAGGTCATCGCCACGACGTCCTCGTCGAAGCGCCGCCCGGGTTCGTGCACGGCGAGCGCCGCGATGCCCTGGACCGCGGAGCGGGTCGGGATGAGGGCGACGCGGATGCCCTCCGCGCGGGCCTGCTCGGCCGCCGCGGCCGCGGTGTGGCGCAGGTCGGCGTCGTTGGGCAGCAGCACCACCTCGTGCGCGTGGGCCCGCCGCAGGGCCGCCAGGAGCTCCCCGCTGGCGGGCGGCTCCCCGGGGCGGGCGAGCACGGTGGTCGCGCCGGCCTCGGCGTACAGTCCGGCCAGGCCCTCGCCGGGCACGACGGCGACGACGGCGCGCCGGGCCCGCTCCCGGGCCGGCCGCTCGCCGCCGGTGGTGTGCGCGTCCCCGGCGCCGAAGTGCGTGATCCGGATGCGGTGCGGCCGTCCGGCCTCGACGCCCGCCTCCACGGCGGCGCCCGCGTCGTCCACGTGCACATGGACGTTCCACAGCCCGTCCCCGCCGACCACGACGAGCGAGTCCCCGAGGGCGTCGAGCCGTTCCCGCAGCCGCGCCACGGCCGCGTCCTCGGCCTCCAGGAGGTAGATCACCTCGAAGGCGGGGCCGCCGGGGCCGGGACGCGGGCCGGCAGCGGGACGCTGCGGCATCATGCCGGGGTTCGGCCGCGGACCGGCGGGGCCGGGACGCGGACCGCCCTGCGGACGCGGCATCGAGCCCGGGGTCGGTCGCGGACCGCCCGGGGCCTGGGGACGCGGACCGCCCGGAGCCTGCGGACGCGGACCGCCGCCCTGGGCGCCGGGCGCCTGCGGACGGGGCCCGCGGCCGGGGCCGCCGGGGCCGCCGGGACGCGCGCCCTGCGGACGCGGCGCCTGCGGACGCGCCATGCCGGTGGAGCCACCGGAGGTGAAGGGGTTGTTGCCCGGACGGGGACCGGCCGGACGGGCGCCCGGACGCGGCGCGGGGGCGCCGGGACGCGGGCCGCCCTGCGCGGCGGGGCGCTGGCCCTGCTGGCCCTGGCCGCCGCCGGGACGGGCGCCGGGCTTCGGCGCGCCGGGGCGGGTGCCGGGCTTCGGCGCGGAGGACGGGGCCGGAGCCGACGGCGGGGCCGTGAACTCCGGGGCCGCCGGGGCCGGACGCGGCGCGGGGCGGGGGCCCGGCGTCGGACGCGGGCCGGGGGTCGGCACGGGGGCCGACGGGGCCGCGGGCTGCTGGGCGGCCGGCGGCTTGGGTGCGGCCGGCGGCTTCGGGGCAGCCGGACGGGCCGCCTGCGCCGGAGAGGGCGCGGCGGGACGGGGGGCGGCCTTCCTGGGGGCTGCGGGCTTGGCGGCGGACCTGCCGTTGCCGCTGCCCTGCTGGAAGGCGTCAGTCAGTTTGCGTACCACGGGCGCTTCGATCGTCGAAGACGCCGAACGGACGAATTCACCGAGCTCCTGGAGCTTGGCCATGACGACCTTGCTCTCGACACCGAACTCCTTGGCGAGTTCGTAGACCCGGACCTTAGCCACTTCGCTCCTTTGAGGTCCGGGTTGCGGCCGGACCGTCGCTAGTTCATGGGCGTACTCATCGCGTACTCATCGAGTGCTCATCGCAATCTCGACCTGCTTTCGACTCGCGAGGTACCAGACCGCGCGGGGTTCCGCGCGGTACGTCTTTCTTGCCGTGTTGCCTGCTCAGCAACCTTGTGCCTGCTCGACGTGGTGACGCAACGCCTTTACGTCGAGCGGTCCCGGGACGCGCAGCGCCCGTGGGAACGCCCGGCGGCGCACCGCCTGGTCGAGACAGGCCAGGGCGGGGTGTACGTACGCACCCCGGCCGGGCAGCGTACCGCGAGGATCGGGGACGCATGCGTCCCCGGCCGCCACGATCCGCAGCAGTTCGGTCTTGGCCGCCCGCTCCCGGCATCCCACGCAGGTGCGCTCAGGGCGTACGCGGGCACGTGTCCGGCCAGACACTTCTCAGTCTACCTCCCCGTACCGACCTCACCCCTGTGGGGCGGGAATCGAACGGTCGTTGTCGTGTTCTCAGCGACCTGCGGCTCAGATCTATTCCCGATGTTCCCCGGTCGCCGCCCGGCAATCTTCCGGCCGTTCGGACGACCGGCCGAACATCCGCCCGGACCTCTATCCGGGCCTCCGCTCGGACGTCCGCTCGGAGGGCCGCTCAGGTGCTCGCTCGGACGCCTGCTCGGTGTCCGGGCGGATGTCGATCCGCCAGCCGGTCAGCCGGGCCGCGAGCCGGGCGTTCTGCCCTTCCTTGCCGATGGCCAGCGACAGCTGGTAGTCGGGCACCGTCACACGGGCCGAGCGAGTCGCCATGTCCACGATGTCCACCCTGGAGACACGGGCCGGCGAGAGCGCGTTCGCCACCATCTCGGCCGGGTCGTCCGACCAGTCGACGATGTCGATCTTCTCACCGTTCAGTTCGCCCATGACATTGCGCACACGGCCGCCCATGGGGCCGATGCAGGCGCCCTTGGCGTTCAGCCCCGACCGGGTGGACCGTACGGCGATCTTGGTGCGGTGGCCGGCCTCGCGGGCGATCGCGGCGATCTCCACGGACCCGTCGGCGATCTCCGGCACCTCCAGGGCGAAGAGCTTCTTCACCAGGTTGGGGTGCGTGCGGGAGAGGGTCACGGAGGGGCCGCGGACGCCCTTGGCCACCCGGACGACGTAACTGCGCAGGCGCATGCCGTGCGGGTACTGCTCGCCCGGGACCTGCTCCTGCACCGGCAGGATGGCCTCCAGCTTGCCGATGTCGACGAGGACGTTCTTCGGGTCGCGGCCCTGCTGGACCACGCCGGTGACGATGTCGCCCTCCCGGCCGGCGTACTCGCCGAGCGTCGCGTCGTCCTCGGCGTCGCGCAGGCGCTGCAGGATGACCTGCTTGGCCGTGGTGGCGGCGATACGGCCGAAACCGGACGGCGTGTCGTCGAACTCGCGGGGCTCCTGGCCCTCCTCGAGGTCCTCGGGGTCCTCCTTCGCCCACACGGTCACGTGGCCGGTCTTCCGGTCGAGCTCCACCCGCGCGTGGCGGCGGCTTCCCTCGGTGCGGTGGTAGGCGATGAGGAGGGCCGCCTCGATCGCCTCGACCAGCAGGTCGAAGGAGATCTCCTTCTCCCGTACCAAGCCCCGCAGGGCACTCATGTCGATGTCCACGGCTACGCCTCCTCTTCCTTCTGGCCGGACTCGTCGTCCTTGCGGTTGAACTCGACCTGGACGCGCGCCCTGGCGACGTCCCCGAAGGCGAGCCTGCGCGCGGTGGGCCTGCGCCCCCTGACCCCGGGCACCTCGACGTCGACGCCCTCGTCGTCGACGGTCAGGATCCTGGCCACCAGCTCGCCGCCCTGGGCCAACTGGAACTTCACCAGCCGGCCGGTGGCGCGCACGTAGTGCCGGTGTTCGGTGAGGAGGCGCTCCGCGCCCGGGGTGCCGACTTCGAGGGTGTACTCCCCCTCGCCCATCGCGTCCGTCTCGTCGAGCTTCGCCGAGAGCACGCGGCTCACATCGGCGATCCGGTCCAGATCGGCACCGGTGTCGGAGTCGACGACGACGCGCAGCACGCGCTTGCGTCCGACGGAGTCCACCGCGATCTCTTCGAGATCCAGCCCCTGGGAGGTGACGAGCGGTTCCAGCAGTTCTCGCAGCCTCTCGCTCTGGGTGGTGCTCATCCGGGTGACTCCTCGGCCGCGTGTGCTGTTGTGGGATGGTCGCTGTCTGGTCAAAGGGTATCCGGTTCCGCGGGGTGCTGCCGTCCACCGGTCCGCGCCGGGCGCGGCGGCGCCGCTGAGCGGTGTCGGACAGATGCCCGGGTACCGTGATCACGGGCGCACACCCGTTCCGCTGCCCTTTTCGGTTTTCGCACGAGTTCCCGAGGACGTCTGCCGTGCCGTTCGCCACACCGCCGCGTGCCCCCTCGGGGCCGCGCCGAAGGAGCCTGCTCGCCTCCACCGCCGGGGCCGCCCTGCTCATGGGCTGCTCCGACGGGTCCGGGAACTCCGGCGGCACGGGCGGCAGCCCGTCGGCCGCCGCACGGGCCCGCGCGCGTGCGGCCCGGGACAGCGAGCGGCTGGCCGCGCGGTACGACGCGGTGATCGCGGCGCATCCGGGGCTGGCGAAGCGGCTGCGGCCGCTGCGGGAGGAGGTCGTGCGGCACGCGGAGGCGTTCGGCGGGGGCCGGGGAGGCGTGGGGGCGCCGTCGTCCGCGACGCCCTCCGGTGCGCCTTCCGCACCGGCTTCCGGTGCGCCTTCCGTCTCCGCGCCGGCCACCGGTCCGGGGGAGGCGTCCGGCGCCGGTCCGGGGGACGGGCCCGGTGCCGTGCCGGAGGACGCGCGGGACGCCCTCGCCGCTCTCGCCGCGGACGAGCGGACGCTCGCCGACCGGCGGGCCGCGGCGCTGCTGGACGTGCCGGGCGAGCTGGCGCGGCTGCTGGCCTCCGTGGCGGCGGCCGGGGCGGCGCACGTGTATCTGCTGACGGAGGGTGACGGGTGAGCAAGGCGAAGGACGGGGAGCTGGACGCCCTCCAGGCCGCCCTGGCGGCCGAGCACGCGGCGGTGTACGGCTACGGCGTCGTCGGCGGGCGCGTCCGGCCGGAGCGGCGCACCGAGGCACGCGCGGCGTACGACGCGCACCGGGCGCGCCGGGACGCGCTGGTGCGCGAGGTGCGGGACCTGGGCGGCGAGCCGGTCGCCGCGGCCGCGGGGTACGCGCTGCCGTTCCCGGTGCCGGACTCGGCCGCGGCCGTGCGGCTGGCCGCCGAGCTGGAGGAGCGGGTGGCCGGGGTCTACTCCGACCTGGTGCGGGCGGCCGGGGGCGAGCGGCGGGCGACGGCCGCCGGGGCGCTGCGGGAGGCGGCGGTGCGGGCGGTGCGCTGGCGTGGCGGGAGCGTAGCCTTCCCTGGTCTCGCCGAGCGGGCCGGTGCCGCCTCGGCACCGGCGGCGCCCTCGGCGTGACGGGCACGGCACACCGCGAACAGAAGGGGACGACTCGCGCATGGCTTTCGAACCGCCGCAGCGTCTGGTCAGGGCGCTCGGTGAGACGGCGCCGGACGGCGACGGCTGGCTGGAGAGGCTGCCCGACCTGGTGCGGCAGTCCGTCGCGCTGCGCGAGCTGACCGTGGAGCGGGTGCAGGTGCCCGGCGGGCGCAGCAGCCTGGTGCTGCTGGTGCGGCGGCCGGACGGGACGCCCGCCGTGCTCAAGCTGGCGCCGCGCCGGGCCCGCCCGGAGAGCGAGCGGGCGGCGCTCGCCCACTGGGGCGGCCGGGGCGCCGTACGGCTGCTGGAGTCCCCCGTGACCGAGGGCGTGCTGCTGCTGGAGCGGCTGCGCCCGGACGTCTCCGTGCGGTCGTTGCCGGAGGCGAAGGCGTTGCTGGAGGCGGCGGGGACGCTGCGGCGGCTGTGGGTCGAGCCGCCCGGCGGCGACGCGGCTCACCCGTTCGAGACCGTGGCCGAGCGGACGGGGCGGCAGGCGGAGGCGATGCGGGCGGGGGCCGCGGCCCATCCGGAGGTGGCGCCCCTGGTGGAGGCGGCGCTCGCCGTCCGCGCGGAGCTGCTGGCCGCGCCGCCGGAGGAGCGGCTGCTGCACGGCACCTTCCGGCAGAGCAAGGTGCTGGCCGGGGAGCGGATGCCGTGGCTGGCCGTGGGGCCGGACCCGGTGGTCGGCGAGTGCGCCTTCGACCTGGCGCGGCTGGTGCGGGACCGGGTGGAGGACCTGATCGCCCGGCCGTCGGGCGCGGCGACGACCCGGCGGAGGGTGAAGCGGCTCGCGGAGTCGCTGGAGGTGGACCAGGACCGCCTGCGCGGCTGGACGCTGTTCCGGGCCGTGGAGTCGGGGGTGCGGGCGCGGCGGGTCGGGCGGGAACGGGACGCGGAACTGCTGCTGGAGTTCGCGGGCTGGCTGTAGGGCGCCGGGAGCCGTTCCGGCCGGGCGCCCCCTTCCCCGCACGCGCACCCGGCCGTGTCCGGCGGTGTGCCGCGTCCTTCGAAGGGGGCGCGGTCCGGCGCCGGCGTGCCTACGCCGTCAGGCGGGCGATTGCCTCCTGCACCGTGAGCTCCTCGCGCTCGCCGGTCCTGCGGTCCTTCAGCTCGACGACGCCCTCGCCGGCGCGCCGCCCGGCCACCAGGATCTGCGGTACGCCGATCAGCTCGGCGTCGGTGAACTTCACGCCCGGGGAGACGCCGGCCCGGTCGTCGACCAGGACGCGGACGCCGGCGGCGGCCAGCTTCCCGGAGACGTCGAGGGCCAGTTCGGTCTGCAGGGCCTTGCCGGCGGCGACCACGTGGACGTCGGCCGGGGCGATCTCCTTGGGCCAGACCAGGCCCTTGTCGTCGGCGTGCTGCTCGGCGAGGGCGGCGACCGCGCGGGAGACGCCGATGCCGTAGGAGCCCATGGTGACGCGGACCGGCTTGCCGTTCTGGCCGAGGACGTCGAGCTTGAGGGCGTCGGTGTACTTGCGGCCCAGCTGGAAGATGTGGCCGATCTCGATGGCGCGGTCCAGCTTCAGGCCGGTGCCGCACTTCGGGCAGGGGTCGCCCTCCCGCACGACCACGACGTCGACGTACTCGTCGACCTCGAAGTCGCGGCCGGCGACGACGTTCTTCGCGTGCACGTGCTCCTTGTTGGCGCCCGTGATCCACGCGGTGCCCGGCGCCACGCGCGGGTCGGCGAGGTACCTGACCTTCTCCAGGCCCTGCGGGCCGACGTAGCCGCGGACCAGGTCCCGCCGGACGGCGAAGTCCTCCTCGGTGACCATCTCGACGGCCGCCGGGGCGAAGTGCGCCTCGACCTTGTCCATGTCGACCTCGCGGTCGCCGGGGACGCCGACGGCGACGATCTCGCCGTCCACCTTGATCAGGAGGTTCTTCAGGGTGGCGGAGGCCGGGACGCCGAGGGAGGCGGCGAGGGTCTCGATGGTCGGGGTGTCCGGGGTGGGGATCTCCTCGGCCGCGGGCACGCCGGAGGCGTCCTGCGGCTTCAGCTCGTAGGTGATCGCCTCGGTGTTGGCGGCGAAGTCGCAGTTCGGGCAGTCCGCGAAGGTGTCCTCGCCGGCCTCGGCCGGGGCGAGGAACTCCTCCGACCTGGAGCCGCCCATCGCGCCCGCGGTCGCGGCGCAGATGCGGTAGTCGAGGCCGAGGCGCTCGAAGATGCGCTGGTAGGCCTGGCGGTGCAGGGCGTAGGACTCGGCGAGGCCCTCGTCGGCGAGGTCGAAGGAGTACGAGTCCTTCATCAGGAACTCGCGGCCGCGCAGGATGCCCGCGCGGGGCCGGGCCTCGTCCCGGTACTTGGACTGGATCTGGTAGAGGATGACCGGGAGGTCCTTGTAGGAGGACGCCTGGTCCTTCACCAGGAGCGTGAAGATCTCCTCGTGGGTGGGGCCGAGGAGGTAGTCGCCGCCCTTGCGGTCCTGCAGGCGGAACAGCTCGGGGCCGTACTCGTCCCAGCGGCCGGTCGCCTCGTACGGCTCGCGCGGCAGCAGGGCGGGGAGCAGCACCTCCTGGGCGCCGATCGCGTCCATCTCCTCGCGGACGATGCGCTCCACGTTGGCGAGGACCTTCTTGCCGAGCGGCAGCCAGGACCAGATGCCGGCGGCGGTGCGGCGCACGTAGCCGGCGCGGACGAGCAGCTTGTGGCTGAGGACCTCGGCGTCCGCCGGGTCGTCGCGCAACGTCTTCGCCATCAACTGGGACATGCGCTGGACCGGTGCGTTCGCCATGGTTCTCGTATCTCCTGCTGCTGGGGGTTCCCCGCTCGGGCGGAGCCGGGAGCTCGGGGAGGGTGATGGCAAACGAGGTTAACCGGGCGGTCCGGCGCGGCGGAAATCGGTTATCGCCTGCGCAGCGGCAGCGGGGCGCCCATCACGGCGTACGGCTTGGGGGCGCTGGGGAAGAGGACCTGGCGGGCGAGGTCCCGGTACCCCAGGGAGCGGTACAGGGCGCGGGCGGGGCTGTCGGTGTCGATCGCGGAGAGGATCGAGCGGGGTTCGGCGGCGCTGTCGGTGATCGTGGTGATCAGGGAGCGGCCGATGCCGCGGTTCTGCCAGTCCGGGTGGACGTGCAGCTCGGTGATCACGAAGGAGTCGTCGAGCCACCCCTCGTGCCCCTCGGCGCGCAGGTACGGCTCGACGATCGTGGACCACCAGTGGGCGCGGTCGTTGGGCATGCCGTAGACGAACCCCACGAGGCGGCCCTGCCGGGTGGTGGCGCCGAGGGCGCGGGCGCCGGGGTGGGTCATGTGGCGCAGGACGATCTGGCGGCGTACGGCGACTTCCTCGGCGCCCAGGCCGAACGCCACCGCCTGGACGGCGAGGGCCTCGTCGACGTGGGCGGAGAGGTCCAGGGGGCCGATCACGAGGTCCATGGCGGGGAGCCTACAGGGGTCGCGGCGTCGTCCGGGGGGCCGGTGGCGCGGGGCGCGCGTGCCCGCGCGGCGAAGGCGCGCACCGCGGGGCCCCGCGGCCGCGGGGCGCCCTCAGAACAGCACGCTCATGAAGGCGCCGGCCTCCTGGAAGCCCACGCGCCGGTACGTCCTTCTGGCCGCCGTGTTGAAGTCGTTGACGTACAGGCTCACCACGGGGGCTACGTCCGCCAGCGCGTAGCGCAGGACCGCCGCCATGCCCGGTGCCGCCAGGCCCCGGCCCCGGTGCTCGGGGGCCACCCACACGCCCTGGATCTGGCAGGCGCGGTCGGTGGCGGCGCCGATCTCGGCCTTGAAGACGACCTTGCCGTCGGCGTCGAACCGGGCGAAGGAGCGGCCGGAGCCGACGAGTTCGGCGACCCGGGCCTGGTAGAGCAGGCCGCCGTCGCCGGCCAGCGGGGAGACGCCGACCTCCTCGGTGAACATCGCCACGCACGCCGGCAGGATCGCCTCCATCTCGTCCTTGCGGACGCGGCGGACGCGGGGGTCCGGGGCGATGTCGTCGGGCATGCGGTCGGTGACCATGAGGGGCTGGTGGGCGCGGACCTCGCGGGCCGGGCCCCAGCTGGGTTCGAGCAGCCGCCACAGCTGGGCGGTGGGTTCGGCGGGGCCGACGATGGAGGAGCAGCGGCGGCCGGCGCGCCGGGCCCGGTCGGCGAAGGCGCGCACCGCGCGCGGGGTGGCGCAGATGGGGACGAGGTTGGCGCCCGCGTAGCACAGGGACGTCAGCGTGCCGTCCTCGTACCAGCCCCACATCTCGCCGCCGAGCCGCCACGGGTCGAGCCCGGCGACCCGTACGCGGGACGTCACGAAGGCGTTGGCGACCGGCTCGCGGTCGAGTATGGCGAGTGCGGCGTCCAGGTCGTCCGGTTCGAGGACCCGGGAGGTGGTCTGCGTCAACACGTGCGGGGCCTCACACACTGGGGTCTGCTGATTTCCGCACTGTACCTGCCGGAAATGTGCCGCGCCGACCCCCCGGGGGGGGGCCGGCGCGATGTCCGGACGGGACGGCGGTGGGCGGCCGGGGCCGCCGTGCCTGCCGGGGCGGCGGGGCCGTCAGCCCGCGACGGCGACCGACGGCTCGCCGGAGGGCACGCCGTCCTTCTCCATCTGTGCGGCGAGCTTCATGGCCTCCTCGATCAGGGTCTCCACGATCTTGGACTCGGGGACGGTCTTGATGACCTCGCCCTTGACGAAGATCTGCCCCTTGCCGTTGCCGGAGGCCACCCCCAGATCGGCCTCCCGGGCCTCGCCGGGTCCGTTGACCACGCAGCCCATCACCGCCACCCGCAGCGGCACGTCCATCCCGGTCAGGCCCGCGGTGACCTCCTCGGCCAGCTTGTACACGTCCACCTGGGCCCGCCCGCACGACGGGCACGAGACGATCTCCAGTCCCCGCTGGCGCAGGTTCAGCGCCTCCAGGATCTGGATGCCGACCTTGACCTCCTCCGCCGGCGGCGCCGACAGCGACACCCGGATGGTGTCCCCGATGCCCTGGGACAGCAGCGCCCCGAAGGCCACCGCCGACTTGATCGTGCCCTGGAAGGCCGGACCCGCCTCGGTCACCCCCAGGTGCAGCGGGTAGTCGCACTGCTCGGCCAGCTGCCGGTAGGCCTCGATCATCACCACCGGGTCGTTGTGCTTCACCGAGATCTTGATGTCGCGGAAGTCGTGCTCCTCGAACAGGGAGGCCTCCCACAGCGCGGACTCCACCAGCGCCTCCGGGGTGGCCTTGCCGTACTTCTGCAGCAGCCGCCGGTCCAGCGAGCCGGCGTTGACCCCGATCCGGATCGGGGTGCCGTGGTCCTTGGCCGCCCGGGCGATCTCCTTGACCTGGTCGTCGAACTTCTTGATGTTGCCCGGGTTGACCCGCACCGCCGCACAGCCCGCCTCGATCGCGGCGAAGACGTACTTGGGCTGGAAGTGGATGTCGGCGATCACCGGGATCTGCGACTTGCGCGCGATCACCGGCAGCGCGTCGGCGTCGTCCTGGGTGGGACAGGCCACCCGCACGATCTGGCAGCCGGACGCGGTCAGCTCCGCGATCTGCTGCAGCGTGGCCCCGATGTCGGACGTCCGCGTGGTCGTCATCGACTGCACCGACACCGGCGCGTCCCCGCCCACCGCCACGGATCCGACCTGGATCTGCCGGCTCTTCCGGCGCTCGGCGAGCTTGGTCGGAACGGACGGCATGCCGAGAGAAATCGCAGTCATCTGCTGTGCAACCCCAAGTCGTGGATCAAGGTCCGGTCCCGTGAGCAGCGGGCTCCAGGCTTCGAGATTACGGCACGGGCGCCGGGCCGGGCACATCCCGTTCCCCGGCCCGCGCGGACGGCGGCGGCCCGGGCCGGAGCGTCCCGGGCCGCCGCGAGCCCGTCGCGGCTAGGAGATCCTCACCGGATTGACCACGTCCGCGACGAGCACCAGCAGCGTGAAGCAGATGAAGATCCCGGCGACCACGTACGCCACCGGCATCAGCTTCGCCACGTCGAACGGGCCCGGGTCCGGGCGGCGCAGCAGCTTCGCCGTGTTGCGGCGCAGCGACTCCCACAGCGCGCCCGCGATGTGGCCGCCGTCGAGCGGCAGCAGCGGGAGCATGTTGAACAGGAACAGGGAGAGGTTGAAGCCGGCGACCAGCATCACGAACATGGCCAGCTGCTGGGTCGGCGGGATGTCCAGGGTGAAGATCTCGCCGCCGACGCGGGCCGCGCCGACCACGCCCATCGGGGAGTCGGGTTCGCGCGGGCCGTCGCCGAAGGCCGCGTCCCACAGGGCGGGGATCTTGCCCGGCAGGGCGGCGATGGAGTCGACGGCCTCGCCGATCCGGTCCCCCATCCACGTCACGGACTGGCCGAAGTCCTGTTTCACGACGCCGGTGGCGGCGCTGAAGCCGAGGAAGCCGGCGGTGACGTACTCGCCCTCGACGATCCGCCCGCTGGAGTCCTTCTTCGCGACCTGGTTGGTGGCGATCGTCGCGTGCAGGGTCACCTCCTCGCCCTCGCGTTCGACGACGATCGGCACGTCCTCGCCGGGGTGGGCGCGGATGAGGTCGGAGAGCTCGTTCCAGCTGTCGGTGCGCACCCCGTCGAAGGCGACGATCCGGTCGCCCGCCTTCAGGCCGGCGGCCGCGGCCGGGGCGGCCGGGTCGGACGCGCGGCAGTCGTCGCGGTTCTCGCTCTGCGCGATGACGCACCGGGAGACCGAGCTGACCGTGGTGGTCTGCTGGGTGATGCCGAAGCCCATCAGGACGGTGAGGAACAGCGCCACCGCCAGGACCAGGTTCATGAAGGGGCCCGCGAACATCACGATCACGCGCTTCCAGGGGGCGCGCGTGTAGAACAGGCGGTTCTCGTCGCCGGGGCGCAGCTCCTCGAAGGACTGGGCGCGGGCGTCCTCGATCATGCCGCGCCAGGGCGAGGTGGAGCGGGCCTCCAGCCGGCCGTCGGGGCCGGGCGGGAACATGCCGATCATGCGGATGTAGCCGCCCATCGGGATGGCCTTGATGCCGTACTCGGTCTCGCCCTTGCGGCGCGAGAAGAGGGTCGGGCCGAAGCCGACCATGTACTGGGGCACGCGGATGCCGAACATCTTGGCGGTGGACAGGTGCCCCAGCTCGTGCCAGGCGATCGAGAAGAGCAGGCCGAACGCGAAGACGACTATGCCGAGGATGAACATCAGGGTCGTCATGCACGGGCCTCCGCCGTCTGTGCCGCCAGTTCCCGGGCCCGGGTCCGCGCCCAGGTCTCCGCTTCGAGGACGTCCGCGACGGTCAGGGAGGTTCCCGTGCGCGGGACGCCGTGCTCCTCCACCACCCGGGTCACGGTCTCCATGATGCCGTTGAAGGGCAGCGCGCCGGCGCGGAACGCCTCCACGCACTCCTCGTTGGCGGCATTGAACACCGCCGGGGCCGTGCCCGCGAGCCCGCCCACGTGCCGGGCGAGGTCCACCGAGGGGAAGGCCTCGTTGTCGAGCGGGAAGAACTCCCAGGTGGAGGCCTTGCTCCAGTCGAAGGCGGGGGCCGCGTCGGGGACGCGCTCGGGCCAGCCGAGGCCGACGGCGATGGGCCCGCGCATGTCGGGGGGCGTCGCCTGGGCCAGCGTCGACCCGTCCGTGAACTCGACCATCGAGTGGACGTAGGACTGGGGGTGCACGACCACCTCGATGCGGTCGAAGGGGATGTCGTAGAGCAGGTGCGCCTCGATCACCTCCAGGCCCTTGTTGACGAGGGTCGCGGAGTTGATCGTGATCACCGGGCCCATGGCCCAGGTGGGGTGGGCGAGGGCGTCCTCGACGGTGACGTGCGCGAGCTCCTCCTTGGTCCGGCCGCGGAAGGGGCCGCCGGAGGCGGTGACGACGAGCTTGCGCACGTCGGCGCGGGTGCCGGCGGCGAGCGCCTGGAAGAGGGCGGCGTGCTCGGAGTCGACCGGGATGATCTGCCCGGGCTTGGCGAGGGCCTTGACCAGCGGGCCGCCGACGATGAGCGACTCCTTGTTGGCGAGCGCGAGGGTGCGGCCCGCCTCCAGGGCGGCCAGGGTCGGGGCGAGACCGATGGAGCCGGTGATGCCGTTGAGCACGGTGTGGCAGTCGGAGGCGGCGAGCTGTGTGGCCGCGTCCGGTCCGGCGAGGATCTCCGGGAGCGGCTCCCCCGCGCCGTACTGCGCGGCGAGCGCCTCGCGCAGCGCCGGTACGACGTCCGCGCGGGCGACCGCGACCGTGCGCACCCTCAGCCGGTACGCCTGCTCGGCCAGGAGGGCGACCCGGCCGCCGTTGGCGGACAGGCCGGTGACCCGGAAGCGGTCGGGGTTGCGCAGGACGAGGTCGATGGCCTGGGTGCCGATCGATCCGGTGGAGCCGAGGATCACCACGTCCTTCGGGCCGTCGCCCGCCACGGGGTCGTAGACGAGGTGCGGGTCGGCGAGGGGGGCAGGGCTGTCGCTCATTCCCCCATTGTGGCCGCACCGGGCGGGAGGCAGGACAGCGCGTCCCCGGGCGGGGCCCGTCCCCGCCCCGGGGTTCCGCGGGGCGGGGACGGGCGTGGCGCGGGTCACCTGACGGGGCGGTGGACGTTCTCCTTCCGGGACGGTCCCGGGGTCGCGTCGGCGATCCACGGGCCGTCGCCCGACGGGTCGACGATGCCGTGCTCCAGCCACTCGTAGCGGCCCGCCAGGACGTTCTCGACGACCTTGCGGTCGAGGTCGTCGGTGTTGGTCCACAGCCGGCCGAAGAGCTCCTCGACGCGGATGCGGGCCTGGCGGCAGAAGGCGTCGGCGAGCTGGTAGGCCTCGCGGCCGTGCTCGCCCCGGCGGCGCAGGTGTTCCGCGCGGACGCAGGCCGCGCTCATCGCGAACAGCTCCGCGCCGATGTCGACGACCCGGCCGAGGAAACCCTGCTTGGTCTCCATCCGGCCCTGCCAGCGGGACATCGCGTAGAAGGTGGAGCGGGCCAGCCTGCGGGCGGTGCGCTCGACGTAGCGCAGGTGCGGCGAGAGGTCGATGCCGTGCCGGAACTCGCCGTAGGAGCGCGGCAGCTGGCCGGGGCCGGCGAGAAGCTTCGGCAGCCACCTGGCGTAGAAGGCGCCGGCCTGCGCGCCCGCCCGCGCCTTGTCGGACAGGGACTTGTCCGGGTCGATCAGGTCGCCCGCGACCGACAGGTGGGCGTCGACCGCCTCGCGTGCGATCAGCAGGTGCATGATCTCGGTCGAGCCCTCGAAGATGCGGTTGATCCGCAGGTCGCGCAGCATCTGCTCGGCGGGCACCGCGCGCTCGCCGCGGGCCCGGAGGGACTCGGCCGTCTCGAAGCCGCGGCCGCCGCGGATCTGGACCAGGTGGTCGGCCATCAGCCAGGCCGTCTCGGAGCCGTAGAGCTTGGCGAGGGCGGCCTCGATGCGGATGTCGTTGCGGTCCTCGTCGGCCATCTGCGAGGACAGGTCGAGGACGGCCTCCAGGGCGAAGGTCGTCGCCGCGATGAACGCGATCTTCGAGCCGACCGCCTCGTGCCGCGCCACCGGCTTGCCCCACTGCTCCCGCGCGCCGGACCACTCGCGGGCGATCTTCAGGCACCACTTGCCGGCGCCGGCGCACATCGCGGGCAGCGAGAGCCGGCCGGTGTTGAGGGTGGTGAGCGCGATCTTCAGGCCGGCGCCCTCGGGGCCGATGCGGTTCGCGGCCGGGACGCGGACCCGGTGGAAGCGGGTGACGCCGTTCTCCAGGCCGCGCAGGCCCATGAAGGCGTTGCGGTTCTCGACGGTGATGCCCTCGGAGGCGGCCTCGACGACGAAGGCGGTGATGCCGCCGCGGTGGCCCTCGGACCTCGGCACGCGGGCCATGACGACGAGCAGGTCGGCGACGACGCCGTTGGTCGTCCACAGCTTGACGCCGTCCAGGACGTAGTCGTCGCCGTCCGGGACGGCGGTGGTGGCCAGGCGCGCCGGGTCCGAGCCGACGTCCGGCTCGGTCAGCAGGAAGGCCGAGATGTCGGTGCGGGCGCAGCGCGGCAGGAACGTCTCCTTCTGCTCCCGCGTGCCGAACAGCTTCAGCGGCTGCGGGACGCCGATCGACTGGTGGGCCGACAGCAGCGCGCCGATCGCCGGGCTGGCGGAGCCGGCCAGGGCGAGGGCCCTGTTGTAGTAGACCTGGGTCAGGCCCAGGCCGCCGTACCTGGTGTCGATCTTCATGCCGAGGGCGCCGAGCTCCTTGAGCCCGTTGATCACCTCGTCGGGGATCCGCGCCTCGCGTTCGATCGCCGCGCCGTCGACCTTCGTCTCGCAGAAGTCGCGCAGCTTGGCGAGGAACTCCTCGCCGCGCTGGACGTCCTCGTCGGCCGGCAGCGGATGGGGGTGGATGAGGTCGAGCCGGAAGCGGCCGAGGAACAGTTCCCTGGCGAAGCTGGGCTTGCGCCAGTCCTGTTCCCGGGCCGCCTCCGCCACCTGGCGGGCCTCACGTTCGGTGACGGCGGGTCGGGAGGGTGTGGTGGGAGCGGACATGAGGCTCACCTCGCCGCGAATCGGGTTCTCGGGCCTTTTGGTTACCGACGGGTGCTACCCGATCGTATGTACCCGATCCGGGGCGACCCCACCACCCCTCGCGCGGCCGTCCGGCCGTCGCCGGCCGGGCGCCGGGGCGGCCGGAGCCCTTGCGGGCCCCGGCGCCGGAGGCCCGCGCGCCGCCCGCCGGGCGGCCTGCGCCGAACGAGCGACCGGGAGGCCGCCGGCGTCCGCGGTCCCCGGTGTTGCGCCGGGGGCCGTTCCGGGGGACGGTGACGTCCTCCCCGTGCCCTCCCACGGCTCCTCGCGGCTCCCCGGCGGCCGTCGGCCGGGCGGGCCGCCGCCCCTGCCGCAGCGTGGTGAAGGAAAGGAGTCGAAGCGCTTCGACAGCCTATGGACACCCACTCGTGCTGGAGCTACTGTCGAACCACCCTCAACCGTATCTGTCAGCAGCGCGCACTGTCGAAGCGCTTCACAAGCTTGGAGAGCTGGATGGTCACCCTCGCCGAGGTCGCCCAGCACGCCGGAGTCTCGGCGAGCACGGTGAGCTATGTCCTCAGCGGCAAGCGGTCCATCTCCGCGACCACCCGGCAGCGGGTCGAGCGGAGCATCCGCGAGCTCGGGTACCACCCGAACGCCGGCGCCCGTGCCCTGGCCAGCAGCAGGTCGAACATCATCGCGCTGATGGTCCCGCTGCGCACGGACATGTACGTGCCGGTGATGATGGAGATCGCCATCGCGGTGGCGACCACCGCGCGCACGCACGGGTACGACGTGCTGCTGCTCACCGGCGAGGAGGGCCCGGACGCGGTGCGCCGCGTCACCGGCAGCGGGCTGGCCGACGCGATGATCCTGATGGACGTCGAACTCGACGACGAGCGGCTGCCGTTGCTGCGCGCGACCGACCAGCCGTCGGTGCTGATCGGGCTGCCCGCCGACACCTCCGGGCTGACCTGCGTCGACCTGGACTTCGCGGCGACCGGCGCGCTGTGCGTGGAGCACCTGGCGAAGCTGGGGCACCGCGACATCGCTGTCATCGGCGAGGCCCCCGCGGTGTACGAGCGGCACACCGGCTTCGCGGAGCGCACCCTGGAGGGGCTGCGCGCCCGGGCGCGGGAGCTGGGGCTGCGGCTGCTGCACCGCCCCTGCGAGGGCGGGTACGACGCGACGGCCGTGACCCTCGCCCGGATCTTCGACGAGCGGCCCGGCACCACGGGCTTCGTCGTGCAGAACGAGGCGGCGGTCGAACCGCTGCTCGCCCTGCTGCGCCAGCAGGGGCGGGCCGTGCCCGAGGACGTGTCGGTGGTGGCGGTCTGCCCCGACCAGGTCGCCACCCAAGCCTCGGTGCGGCTGACCTCGGTCGCCATCCCCGCGCAGGAGATGGGCCGGCACGCCGTGGAACACCTGGTCGCCAAGCTCGACGGGCGCGGCAGCGACGAGGTCGTGCTGATCGCGCCCGAGTTGACGGTCCGGGCGAGCTCGGGACCGGCGCCCGGCCGGCCGTAGCGCCCGGCCCGGCCGCAGCCCCCGGGTCCGCCCGCCCGCGCGGCGGTCCGCCCGCACCGGGGCGCTGCCCCGCCCGCACCCCCGCCCGCACCTCCCGTCGGCACCTCCCGCCCGCCTCCTCCACCGGCCCGTCCCGCCCCTCCCCCGGCCGGCTCCCCCGGCCCGCGCTCCCCCGCCGGCGCCCCTGCCGGCACTCCCCTGCCCGCACTCTCCTCAGGAGCATCCCTCGTGACTCAGCCTGCCGAGAAACGGCCCCAGCCGGGCGCGGTCAGCCTCGCCCAGTCCTCCCCCACCGTCGGCACGTTCCGCGAGCGGGACGGCGCGCTGGAGTGGAGCGGCCGCCAGGAGACCGTCCGGATCGAGCCGTGGGGACCGGACGCGGTCCGGGTCCGGGCCCGGCTCGGCGGGCCGGTCCTCGAAGGGCTGCCGGGCGCACTGCTCGACGAGCCGCCGGCCGCCGAGAGCACGGTCGAGGTGGTGGACGGCACGGGGACGCTGACGGTCGGCGCGCTGACCGTCGAGATCGACGCCGAGGGCATGATCCGTTTCCTGCGCACGGACGACCGCACCGAGCTGCTCGCCGAGGAACGCGCCCACTTCTGGTGGCCCGGCCCCCGCCTCCACACCGCGGTCGGCAACGGCCACCACCGTCTGGAGCAGCGGTTCGCCGCCTACGACGACGAGCGGCTGTACGGCCTCGGCCAGCACCAGCACGGGCGGCTGGACCAGAAGGGCCTGGTGGTGGACCTGGTGCAGCGCAACGCCGAGGTCTCCGTCCCGGTGCTCACCTCCAGCCGCGGCTACACGCTGCTGTGGAACAATCCCGCGATCGGCCGGGTGGAACTGGCGCACAACGGCACCCGGTGGGTGGCGGACTCCGCCCGCCAGATCGACTACTGGATCACCGCGGGCGCCCCGGCCCAGGCGCAGCGCCGCTACAGCGCGGTGACCGGCCGCACCCCGATGCTGCCCGAGTGGGCGGCGGGCTTCTGGCAGTGCAAGCTGCGCTACCGCACCCAGGACGAACTCCTCGCCGTGGCGCGGGAGTACAAGCGGCGGAACCTGCCCATCGACGTGATCGTGTGCGACTTCTTCCACTGGACGCACCTGGGCGAGTGGAAGTTCGACCCGAAGGAGTGGCCGGACCCGGCGGCCATGGTGCGCGAGCTGGCCGAACTGGGCATCAAGCTGGTGGTCAGCGTCTGGCCCTCGGTGTCCCCGCTGAGCGAGAACCACCGGCTGATGGAGATGAGGGGCTACTTCATCGGCACCCAGTACGGCCCGATGGCCCACGCCGACTGGCCGGACAAGGAGGTCGCCGCCCCGGTCCAGGTGGCCTTCTACGACGCCACCAACCCCGAGGCCCGGCAGTTCGTGTGGTCGAGGGTGAAGGAGAACTACCTCGACCCGTACGGCATCACCGCGTTCTGGCTGGACGCCTGCGAGCCGGAGCTGAAGCCCGGCTTCCCGGAGAACCTGCGCTACTGGGCGGGCCCGGGCCTGGAGGTCGGCAACCTCTACCCGGCCGAGAACTCCCGCACCTTCCACGAGGGGCTGCGCGCGGCCGGCGAGGAGGAGGTGATCACCCTCAACCGCTCGGCGTGGGCGGGCAGCCAGCGCTACGGCGCCGCCCTGTGGTCCGGGGACATCGGCACCGACTTCGCGACCCTGCGCCGCCAGATCGCGGCCGGCCTGAACACGGCCCTGTCGGGCATCCCCTGGTGGAACACCGACATCGGCGGCTTCCACGGCGGCGACCCGGACGACCCGGCCTACCGCGAGGTGATGGTCCGCTGGTTCCAGTTCGGCGCGCTGTCGCCGCTGATGCGCCTGCACGGCTTCCGCGACCCGGGCATGCCGCTGGGCCCGGAGATGACCGGCGGCCCGAACGAGGTCTGGTCCTACGGCGAGGAGGCCGGCGCGATCCTGGAGAAGTACCTGCACCTGCGGGAGCGCCTGAAGCCGTACGTCCTGCGGGTCATGCGCGAGGCCCACGAGGAGGGCCTGCCGGTGATGCGGCCGCTGTTCCTGGAGTTCCCCGGGGACCGGGCGGCCTGGTCGGTCGACGACGCCTACCTGTTCGGCCCGGACCTGCTGGTCGCGCCCGTCCTGGAGGCGGGCGCGACGGCCCGCACGGTCCACCTGCCGGCGGGCGCGCGCTGGACGGACGCCTGGACCGGGCAGGTGTACGAGGGCGGCCGGCCGGTGACGGTGGACGCGCCGCTGGACCGCATCCCGCTGTTCCTGCGGGACGACGCCCGGCTGCCCGTCGCCGGGTGAGGCGGAGCGCGGCCCGCCCCCTTTGGCCGGAGGGGGCGGGCCGCGCGGCCGTGCGGGGTCAGCTGCTGCTGACCGTCAGGTTGTTGGTGGTGAAGTCCAGGCCGCCGGACGACGAGGTGATCTCGTAGCCGAACTGCACGTCGCCGATGGTCTCGTTGCCCATCCAGCCCTTGGTGTCCTTGATCCACTTCAGGATCGGCAGGATGCTGACCGTGCCGGAGGTGGAGTCGGAGGTGCGCAGGAACGAGAAGACCTCGTTGGCGCCGTTGTCGCCCTTGTAGACGTTCCAGGTGTGGCCGCCGAGGGTGACGCTGCCCTGGGAGGTGCCCAGCGGGCCGACGGCCCCGTGGTGGTTCACCCAGAGCATGATCTCGTAGTCGTAGTCGGTGTCCCAGATGTCGTACGAGGTGTTGTACGCGCCGGCCGACGGGACGGTGACGTTGTAGCTGCTGGTGAGCGAGGTGAGGGAGGTGATCGGCTTGTTGATCACCTTCTTGGCGTTGGGGTAGGACTTGATGCCGCCGGTGTTCGGGTGGTCGGCGTCGACGCCCCATTTGGTGCCGGAGTCGGCCCAGATGCACTGGCGGCCGGCGCCGGAGCCCCAGATGTTGTTGTAGAGCGTGTAGCCGTCGAGCGTCGTGTTGCCCCACTGGTCGCAGGAGCTCCAGACGGCGGCCTGGGCGGGCGCGGCGGCCAGGCCGACGGTGGCGCCCAGGGCCAGGGCCGGGGCCAGCAGGGCCTTGGCGAGACGGCTCGGTGTGCGTGTTGCCATGGTGTCCCTTCCATGGGTGGGGGGATCGCGGTGGATCACCGCGCCTTCACGCGAAGGACGCGGTCTTCTCCGGCGACGAGGTCGAGCGGCTCCGCGCCGGAGGGGGTCCTGAGTTCGATGCGCACGGTGCGGGCCGGCCGGAGGAGGGCCGTGGCCTCCCGCGGGTTCCAGGCGAGGTCCAGTTCCGCGCCGAACCGGGTGCGCACGCCCCTCAGTTCGCCGCTCGGGTACGCGCCCGGCAGCGCGGGCAGCAGCACCAGCCGGCCGGGCGTGGAGTGCACGAGCGTCTCGATCAGCACGGCCGGCAGGGTGTGCGCGGCGTCCGCGTTGTAGACGTCCCGGTCCGGGTAGTGCGCGCTCATCAGGGAGGCGTGGAAGAAGTCGCCGTCCAGGACCTGGCGCAGGGCGTGGGCGACGCGCCCGCCGTCCCCGAGGCGGGCCGCGACGAGGGCGTGGTGGAGGTGGCCGTGCGCGGAGTCGTTCTCGGCGCCGCGCAGCTCCAGCGCCCGGTGGGCGGCCGCGGCCAGGCCGGGGGTGTCGTACGGGGTGATCTCGTCGAGCGGCCAGACGCCGTAGAGGTGGCTGAGGTGGCGGTGGTCGTAGGAGTCCGCCAGGCCGGGCCGGGCCCATTCGGCGAGGGCGCCGTCGGCGTTGACCCGGTGCGGCGGGAGGCGGTCGGCGAGGGCGTGCCAGCGGTCGGCGTGCTCCGGGTGGTAGGCGGCGGCCGTGCGCAGGGCGTGCCGGGCGGCCGAGAGGTCCATCGCCGCGTCGAGGGTGCCCCAGCTCGCGTTCGCGGGCCGGTTCTCCGGGGAGTAGGAGGGGACGACGACGAGCCGGCCGTCGGCGTCGGTGCGGGTGAGGAAGTCCTCGTAGAAGAGGGCGACCTCGGCGAGGGCGGCGGCGGTGCGCGGGTCGCGCACGCCGTAGGTCTCGTCGTGGTCGACGAGCGGTTTGAGCAGCCAGTCGGCGCCCGCGGTCCACAGGTGCAGGGGGTACTCGCGGCTGAAGTGGTACGCGTGCCCGCTCTCGCCGTCGCTGTGCGCGGGCGCGACCACGCCCCGGGCGCCGAAGACCGCGCGGGCGTTGTCCCGCCAGTCGGGGAGCTGCCGGTGGACCAGGGACGCCAGGGCCTCGGTGACCTCGGGCAGGGCCGCGGCGGCGGCGGAGGCGGTCTGGAGGTTGAGGTTGGCGTCGTGGGTGAAGGCGCCCGACCAGGCCGTGTCCCAGTCGCCGGTCCACAGCCCGGTCAGGCGGGGCGGGTTGAGACCGCTGGCGGACAGCAGGTGGTAGCGGCCGGCGGCGAACAGCCGTTCCAGCAGGGCCGGGCCGCCGGTCCGCCGGAGCAGCTCGGAGCCGGGCAGGGCGCGTTCGGCCGGGTCGGCGGCGAGGTCGAGGGTGACGCGCTCGTAGGCGGTGCGGTGCAGGGCGAGGTGCCGGCCGAGGAGGTCGTCGTACGACGCCCCGTGCAGCAGGTCGCGCAGGGCGCGGCCCTCGGCGGCCGCGTCCGCCTCGCCGGTGTGCCGGCGCACCCGGGTCAGCAGCAGCACCTCCCGGGCGCCCTCGACGCGCACGCCGGGCGGCGCGAGGGCGGTGGTGCCGCCGGTGACGGCGATCAGGGTGACGCCGGTGCAGGCGAGGTCGCTGCCGGGGTAGCGGACGCGCAGGCTCAGCAGGGCGCCCTCGGGGGTGAGGACGGATCCCTGGCCGATGCGCAGCCCGGTGGGGGCGCCGGGCAGGCGGGGGTCCAGGCGGAGGCCGAGGGCGAGGTGCGGGGCGGTGACCCGCTGGACGATCACGTCGTCGGCGCGGGAGACGAAGACCCGGCCGGTCCGCTTCCCGCACTCGGCGGTCACCTCGCCGGTGGTGAAGTCGACCGACCGGCGGTAGGGCCGCCCGTCGCCGGCCTGTCCGCGCAGCCGCACCTGGAAGGCGGGGTGGAAGGGGCGCACCCACTGCAGCGGGCGGCCGTCGGTGAAGTCCTCGGCGGCGGTGCGGTCGCCCGCCAGCAGCCGGTCCTGGAGGGCGGGCAGCGCGGCGGCCAGCTCCGGGGGCCGGCGCTGCTCGCCGGGCAGGGGGCGGACGAGGGTGTGGTGGGTGACGACGACCCGTTCGTCGTCCGGGCCGCCGAACACCAGGGCGCCGTGGTGGCCGTTGCCGCTGAGGAAGCCGTCCTCCCAGCGGGCGGCCGGGCGGGGTTCCCAGGTGCCGTGGACGGGGCCGCCGGTCATGACGCCAGCACCCGTACGCCGTAGCGGCCCAGCTCGGCCCGGTCGGTGACCGTCTCCCCCGTCAGCAGGTCGCGGTGGCCGCCCGGCACCTCGACGGTCACCGGCGCGCGCCCGTGGTTCAGCAGGAACAGCAGGTCGCCGCGGCGCACGGCCTCGACGCCCGCCGGGATCCGGTCGAGCACCGGACGGACGCCCGCGCCGGCGGCGATGTCCGCGAGCAGGCCGCGCAGCGCCTCGGGTTCCGGGAGCGTCGAGACGTACCAGGCGCGGCCCTTGCCCAGCACGGCGGGCAGCCCGTCCAGCTCACCGCCGCGGTACGGGACGGTCTCGTCGGCGGTGCCGTCGGCCTCCAGCTCCTCCGACCACAGGGTGCCGCGGAAGCCGTCGCACCCGACGGTCTCCCCGGCGGGCAGCGGCCACCACTCGTGCAGGACGCGGATGCCGAACAGCTCGCGCAGCCGGGCGTCCATGCCGCCGGGCCGCACCCGGTCGTCCCGGTCGGCGATGCCGGTGAGGAAGCCGCACACCAGGGTGCCGCCGCCGCGGACGTAGGACAGGAGGTTGTCGACGGCCGCGTCGGTGAGCAGGTAGAGCTGCGGGGCGACCACCATGCGGTAGCGGGACAGGTCGTGCTCGGGGTGGGCGAAGTCGGTGGTGAGGTGCGCCTCCCACAGGGCGCGGTGCCAGGCGCGCAGGACGACGGGCGGATCCGCCCGGGAGAAGGGGCGGGCCTCCTGGGTGGCGGCCCACCAGGCGTGCCAGTCGTGCAGGACGGCGACGTCGGCCGCGATCCGCGTGCCGGACACGTGGGGGGCGATCCTCGCCAGGTCGGCGCCGAGCCGCTTGACCTCCTGGAAGGCGCGGCCTCGCGGCCCCGCGTGGCCGACCATCGCGGAGTGGAACTTCTCCGCGCCCTGCCGGGACTGGCGCCACTGGAAGTAGCAGACGGCGTCCGCGCCGCGGGCCACGGCCTGGAGGGACCACAGGCGGTTCAGGCCGCGCGGCTTGGGCTGGTCCACGTCCCGCCAGCCGACCGCGCCCGTCGCCTGCTCCATCAGCATCCAGGGCCCCCGGGCCTGCGAGCGCGTCAGGTCCTGCACCAGGGCGCCCTCCTGGGCGCCGAGCGGGTCGCGCGGGTCGGGGTAGAGGTCGACGGAGACGACGTCCTCCTCCTCGGCCCAGCGCCAGCCGTCCTGCCCGAACCACAGCGGCATGAAGTTGGTGGTGACCGGCAGGTGCGGGGTGTGGCGGCGGACGATGTCGCGCTCGGCGGCGTAGCACTCCAGGAGCATGTCGGAGGTGAAGCGCCGGAAGTCCAGGACCTGGGCGGGGTTCTTCAGGTAGTGGGTGCGGCGGGGCGGCAGGATCTCCGCCCAGTCGCCGTAGCCCTGGCTCCAGAAGGCGGTGCCCCAGGCGGTGTTGAGCGCCTCCAGGGTGCCGTACCGGTCCCGGAGCCAGGCGCGGAAGCGGGCGGCGGCCTCGTCGCCGTGGTCGTAGGTGCAGTACTCGTTGTTGATGTGCCACATGGTCAGGGCCGGGTGGCCGGCGTAGCGGGCGGCCAGGGCCTCGGTGATGGCGGCGGCGTGGCGGCGGTAGGCGGCGCTGGAGTGCGAGAAGTGCTGCCGGCCGCCCCACCACTCGGTGCGGCCGTCCTCGTCGCGGGGCAGCGTCTCCGGGTGCAGCCGGCCCAGCCACGGCGGGGGCGAGGCGGTGGGGGTGGCGAGGACGACGCCGACGCCGGCCTCGTGCAGCAGGTCCATCAGCCGGTCCAGCCAGCCGAAGTCCCGTTCCCCGGGGCGGGGTTCGAGCCTGGCCCAGGAGAACACGCCGACGGTGACGGAGTTGACGCCGGCGTCCTTCATCAGGCGGACGTCCTCGTGCCAGGTCTCCTCGGGCCACTGCTCGGGGTTGTAGTCGCCGCCGTAGAGGATGCGGCCGCGGGTGACGTCGCTCAGGTCCGGCATCACACCGGCTCCCCGTACTGGATGCCGCGGCCGTTGGTGGCGAGGTAGACCCGGCCGTACACGCGCGGGTCGCCGGTGATCGCCTCGCCGGTCCAGCCCCACTGGTGGGCGTCGTCGTTGATCCGCACCCAGGTCCTCGCCTCGTCGTCGGAGCGCAGGACGGCGACACCGGTCCCCACCGAGCCGACCTGGTAGAGCGCCGGGTAGGAGGCGCCGCGGGCGGCCCGGCCGAAGCCGAGGCAGTACGAGGCCCGGCAGCTGCCCGCCTTCGTGAAGGCCGCGCCGCCGTCGGTGGAGCGGTACAGCCCGTTCTCCTTGGCGCTCAGCCACAGGTCGCCGGACCGGCCCGGGGCGGCGGCCAGCTTGAACTGGCTGTCCCCCGAGGGCAGTCCGGTGGCCCGCGCGGTGAAGGTGCGGCCGCCGTCGGTGCTGGCGTACAGCGTGCCCGTGCCGGTGTCGTAGGCGTAGAAGCGCGCGGGGTCGAGCGGGTCGGCGACCGGTACGGCGCCTTTGGGGAAGGAGGCGACCTGCGACCACGTCGCCCCGTCGTCCGCCGAGCGGTGGGCGGCGTGCCCGGTGCCGTCCCCGTGCACGAAGGACCACAGCAGCACGCCGCCGTCGGCGCTCGTCGCGATCGGCCCGGGCGCGTTCCGGGCGATCTCCGGCTGGCTCGCGAAGGGCGCCCAGGTGCGGCCGCCGTCGTGCGAGGACGCGCCGTTGCCGTGGTCGCCCCAGCCGGCGCGCACCACGTACGACGGTCTGAGCGCGGCCTGCGCCAGCCCGGTCGCCGTGCCGGTCACGGGGTTGGTCGCCATGCCGCGCGCGGGGGACGCCGCGAGGGACTCGTGGTACAGCACGCCGATGTCCCCGGACCCGCTGATCAGGTGCGCCCGGCCGGTGGGCGGCGAGATCAGCTGGCGCACGGAGGTCTCCTCCAGGCCGCGGATCCGCGGGGCCCAGTTCCTCAGGTCCCGGGTGCCGTACAGGGTGGCGCCGGTGCCGTACACGAGGTGCCGGGAGTCGTACGGGTCGAGGGCGAGGGCCTGGATCCACCAGCCGAACTTGGGCTCGTCCTCGCCCCACTTCAGGTAGGGCGTCTCGGAGACGTCGAGGACGGCCGTGTCCTTCAGGGACGTCCAGGTGCGGCCGCCGTCGGTGGAGCGGAAGACGGTGTCGACGGCCGCCCAGCGGTTGTTGGTGGAGACGACGACGGTGCCGGGGCGGCGGGCGTCGACGGCGACGCCGCCGTAGCCGAAGGTGTCGGCCGCTCCCTCGGCGGTGGTGCCGCCCGGCTTCACCGGGGTGACCTCGGTCCACCGGCCGTCGGTGGTGCGCAGCTTGTGCACGCTGCCGTCGGACTGGCCGTTGGGACCGGGCGCGTCGGCGTACGTGACGTACAGCTCGCGGGCGTGCCGGTCGTAGGCGGCGCGGATCGGGACCTTCGCGGCGGGGCCGGCGGGCTGTCCGGGGACGGCCTCCCAGGTGGTGCCGTCGGTGGTGCGGAACAGGGCGGCGGCGGTGCCGTCGCCGTCGCCCCAGCCGGCGTAGACGGCGCGGCCCGCGGCGACCAGGAGGGTGATGCCCTGGCCGGTGGCGCGGGGGGCGGCCGGGAAGGCCGCGGGCTGCCAGGTGGCGCCCCGGTCGGCCGACTTCAGCAGCCCGTCGTGCCGGGTGCCCAGCCACAGGGTGTCGCTGTCGCGCGGGTCGACCAGCAGCCGCTCCCCGCAGCCGCGTCCGTCCTCGTTGGCGCCGAGCTTGACGGTGAGGTCGGTGCGCCGCCAGGTGGCGCCGCGGTCCTCGGAGCGCAGGACGGCGCCGTCGGACGCCCAGGGCTGGGCGTAGGTGCCGACGGCGAGGTAGAGCCGGTCGGGGTGGGCGGGGTCGACGGCCATCGCCTCCACGCCGAGCAGGTTCCAGTCGTCCCAGCCGAGGTGGTCCAGCAGCGGGATCCAGCGGGCGGCCCGGTCGTCCCAGCGGTAGGCGCCGCCGATGTCGGTGCGGGCGTAGGCCAGGCCGCGCACCGAGGGGTGGAAGAGGACGCCGGTGATGAAGCCGGTGCCGCCGATGACGGCGTTGCGCCAGCGGTAGGCGGGGGCGGCGGCCGGTTCGGCGGCGTGCGCCCGTC
Organism: Streptomyces glaucus; assembly: GCF_039533365.1. Classification (NCBI taxonomy): domain Bacteria; kingdom Bacillati; phylum Actinomycetota; class Actinomycetes; order Kitasatosporales; family Streptomycetaceae; genus Streptomyces; species Streptomyces glaucus. The sequence continues at coordinate 9,286 of NZ_BAAATK010000020.1, read as the reverse complement.
CCCCGGCGGACGGCAGGGCGGCGAACGCGGCGGTGGCCGCGGTCCCGGCGAGAACGGCACGACGGCTCAGACGGGACGCGTACATGACATACCTCGTTCTGTGCGGCTCGGGGGTCTGGGGCCGCCGCGGCCGACCGCTGGGCAGGAGCAGGTCGGCCGCGGCGGGGTCTTCCGGGTGTCCGGCGCGGGGGTCAGCCCTTGACGGCGCCGGTGAGCATGCCCTTCTTGAAGTGGCGCTGGACGAACGGCGACAGGACGGCGACGGGCAGCAGGGCCATGACCATGACGGCCATCTGCACGGCCAGGCCGGACAGCTCCCCGGTCTTGATCGCCTGGCCGAGGCCGACCGGCGCCTCCTGCTTCTGCACGAGCTGGATCATGACGTTCTGCAGCGGCATCATGTCCTGGTCGTTCAGGTAGAGGGAGGCGTTGAACCAGGCACTCCAGTACCCGACGGCGTAGAACAGGGTGATCACCGCCAGGACCGCCCGGGAGAGCGGCACGACGATCTGCCACAGGATGCGGACGTCCCCGGCGCCGTCGATCCGGGCGCTGTCGATCAGCTCCTGCGAGATGCCCATGAAGAAGCCGCGCAGCACCAGGATGTTGAAGACGCTGACCGCGCTCGGCAGGATCAGCGCCAGATAGCTGTCCGTCAGCCCCAGCGACTGCACCAGCAGGTACGTGGGGATGAGGCCGGCGCTGAAGAACATGGTGGCCAGCAGCAGCATCAGCAGCCAGCGGTGGCCCAGGGAGCCGCTGCGGGACAGGCCGTAGGCGCACAGCACCGACACCGTCATCGAGAACAGCGTGCCGACGAGGGTGACCAGGACGCTGATGACCGCGGCGCGGGTGACCTGGCCGCCGCTGAGCAGTTCCTGGTAGGCGACGAAGGTGATGTCCTCGGGGATCACCACCAGGCCGCCGGCCTCGTCGATGGCCCGGCGCGAGGACAGGCTGGTGACCACGACGATCCACAGCGGGAACAGGATCGCCAGGCAGGCCAGGGCCAGCACCAGCCCCTTGGCGGCGAGTCCGGCCGGGCCGGGCTTCTCCTCCCACACCGGCCGGGGCGGCGCGGCCCACCGGCCGGGCCCGCGGGCGGGCCGGTGCGCGGGTTCGTCGATCACGGCGGTCATTTCTTGTACACCCCCTGCTCGCCCATGAGGTGGGCCACCTTGTTCGCGGCCAGGACCAGGCCGAGACTGACGACGCCCTTGATCAGGCCCGCGGCGGCCGCGTAGCCGAAGTCCTGGTTGCGCACGCCGTTCCACCACACGAACGTGTCCAGGACCTCCGCGGCCCCCGGTCCGACGGCGTCGCGCTGGAGCAGGATCTGCTCGAAGCCGACGGTGAGGGCGTCGCCGACCCGCAGCACCAGCAGCAGGGCGATCACCGGGCGCAGCGCGGGCAGGGTGACGTGCCACATGCGGCGCCAGCGTCCGGCGCCGTCCATCGCGGCGGCCTCGTACAGGTCGGGGCTGACCGAGGCCAGCGCGGCGAGGAAGACGATGATCCCCCAGCCGGCGTCCTTCCACACGCTCTGCGCGGTGATCAGGAGCGCGAAGGTGTCCGGGTCGGTCATGAGGTCGAGCCCGTCGTACCCGTGCTGCCGCAGCAGCTGGGAGAGGATCCCGGCGCCGCCGAAGATCTGCTGGAAGACGGCGATGACCAGCACCCAGGAGAAGAAGTGCGGCAGGTACAGGACGGCCTGCGCGACCGCCCGCACCCGGGGCCGGACCACGCTGTTGATGAGCAGCGCGAGCAGGACGGGGACCGGGAAGAACAGCACCAGCTGGAGGAAGAACAGCACCAGCGTGTTCCGCACGGCGTTCCAGAAGGCCGAGTCCTCGAAGATGCGCTGGAAGTTGTCCAGGCCCACCCAGGGGCTGTGCAGGATGGAGACGACCCCGTTGTCGCTGACGTAGGGGTCGTACTCCTGGAAGGCGACGACGTTGCCCAGGATCGGTGCGTAGTTGAAGAGCAGCACCAGCAGGACGGCCGGCAGCGTCATCAGCAGCAGGACGCGGTCGCGCCTGAACCGGAGCCTCAGGCTCGGTCTTCCGGTCGGTTTCTTCCCGGGCCCGGCGGCGTCGCCGGGCGGCGCCGGGGTCTTCTCCGTCATGTCGGCCTCGGTCCCGCTCCGAGGCACCGTGCTGTGGGACACGGCCGTTCTCCTCGCCTCGGTGCCGGTCAGCTCGCCGCCGAGCCGTTCTCGTCGAGCAGCTTCTTGTACCAGTCGCGCAGTTCGTCGCCGCCCTTGCTCCGCCAGTCGGAGACGGCCTGCTGCACGTCGCTCATCTTCTTGCGGCCGCGGACGAAGTCGTCCTCCAGCTGCTCGAAGTCGTTGGAGAGGTTGGTCCAGCGGGCGGGCTCGGTGATCTGCATGCCGTAGAACGCCGACTTCCTGGTGAAGGCGCCCATCCGCTGCTGCCACTCGACCTGGCCCCTGGCGACCTCGGGGAAGTCGGGGTGGGCGATGGTCGGAGCGGGGCTGGCGATCATCACGTAGGCGTTCATCACGTCGATGTTGCCCTGGTCGGTCTTGGTGGGGACGCCGTCCTCGACCGTGTAGTGGGTGCCCTCCACGCCGTAGTTGGTGAGCATGTACTCCTTGGTGCCGTACGGCGCGGCGGTGACGTTGGCGACGGCCAGCACGTCGCGGATCTTGTCCTCGGACGCCTTCTTGTTGACGAAGGCGAAGATGCCGGCCGGGTTCTTGGCCCACAGCGTGGGGTCACCGCCGTCGTGGCCGAAGATGTCCATGCCCCAGATCTCGAAGTCCGGGTTCTGCGTGGCCTGTTCGGCGGTGCGGCTCCACCACTGCGACATGTCCTGGTTGTAGATGAGGAACTCGCCCGCGGCGAACTTGGGCCCGGGGTCGGTGGCGTTGCTCTTGCCCAGCTCGGCGTCGGGGTGGACGACGCCGGCGGCGAACAGCTTGCGCGTCCACTCCAGCGCCTCGAGGTACTCGTCGGTCTCGACGCGGTAGACCAGCTTGCCGTCGACCTCGTTCCAGCCGAGCGACTTCTCCTCGCCGGAGAGCACGCCGAAGGCGTTGAAGGCGGTCCACTTCATGTCCAGGCAGGCCCAGCGCTTGGCCCTGGCGTTGGTGATCTCCTTGGCCAGCGCCATGAACTCGTCGGCCGACCCGGGGACCTCGTACCCCTCCTCGTCGAAGACGTCCTTGCGGTACAGGGGCACGATGCCGGTGACGTACGAGGACGGCATGGGCAGGCCGCGCAGCTTGCCGCCGAAGAGGGAGCGCTGCCAGGCGTCGGTGGGGATCGCCGCGAGGTTCGGGTAGTCCTTGACCGCGTCGCCGGACAGGTAGGGGCCCAGGTCGGCGAACTTGCCGATGACGGCGCTGGGGATCTTGCCCGTCATGTTCCAGCCGGGCACGACCACCACGTCGGGCACGTCGCTGGAGGCGAGGACCGCGCCGAGCTTCTGGTCGTAGGTGTTGCCGTCCTGGTTCCGCCAGACCACGTCGACGCCGATGAGGTCGTTCATCGCCTTGTAGTAGGCGTTGCCGTCCTTGGGCGGGGAGCCCCAGAACGGCGACATGACGGTGATCCGGCTGCCCCTGCCCAGCTTCTCGGGCACCGACGTCTTCAGGTCCGCGAGGTCGAGCTTGCCGGTGAAGCCGACCGCGGAGCCGTTCTTGCTGGGGATGTCGGGGGTGACGACGTTGCCGGCCACGTACGCCGGCAGCAGTTTCCTGGCGTCCTTGCCCGACGTGGTGCCCTCGCGCGAACCGGCGCCGGATCCGCCGCCGCACGCGGCGAGCAGGGGCATCCCTCCCGCCACCGCTGCGGTGGCGACCGCCGTGGAGGCGAGGAAGCTTCTCCGGGTGGGGGCGGAGGCGTTCGGCGTCATTGCGTCAACCCTTCGTGGCGCACCAGGACACCCGGCGGTGGGCCGTCGGCTGCGGTGTCTCGAGTGGAACTGGCTGAGCTGAAGCGGTCGTCCGACGAGTGCGCACCGCCCGGCGGCGACCTCTTCGTCGAAGCGCTTCGATGTTGCTGCGAGGTTAAGTGAACGCCTGGGGGCGCACAAGGGTCGTTCCCAAGATTCCTCGGAGGTCTCCAGGGACCCGGCCGCTCTCCTGGCCGGCTTGGAATGTCGGCGAGGATTCGCGGTTGTCGCGTCGGAGTGTCTTGACACCCGACCCGAGGCGAATGAGCATCGAAGCGCTTCGAAAGCGCCTCGCCGCTCCTTCGCAAAGGGAACCTCACGTGACCGAACCCACGCCGCCCGCACCGCCTTTCCGCGACCCGAGCCTGCCGCTCGCGAAGCGCGTCGACGACCTGTTGTCGCGGCTCACCCTGGAGGAGAAGACGGCGTTCCTGCACCAGTTCGCGCCCGCCGTCGAGCGGCTCGGCGTCGCCGCCTTCCGCACCGGCCAGGAGGCGCTGCACGGCGTGGCGTGGATGGGCCCGGCGACGGTGTTCCCGCAGGCGGTGGGGCTCGGCGCGACCTGGAACCCGGACCTCGTGCGGCGGGTCGGCGAGGCGGTGTCCCAGGAGGCCCGCGCGATGCGGGCCCGGGACGAGCGCGTCGGCCTCAACGTCTGGGCGCCGGTGGTCAATCTGCTGCGCCACCCCCTGTGGGGCCGCAACGAGGAGGGCTACTCCGAGGACCCGAAGCTCACCTCGGCCATCGCCACCGCCTACACCCGCGGTCTGCGCGGCGGCCACCCGGTGTACTGGCGCACGGCGCCGGTGCTGAAGCACTGGCTCGCGCACAACAACGAGACGAACCGGGACACCACGTCGAGCTCGGTCCGCCCGCGCGTGCTGCACGAGTACGACCTGCGCGCCTTCCGCGAGACCGTCGAGGCGGGCGCGGTGGCCGGGGTCATGCCGGCGTACAACCTGGTCAACGGCCGCCCCAACCACGTCTCGCCCTATCTGCGCGAGCACCTGCGCACCTGGACGGACGAGGAGCTGCTGGTCTGCTCGGACGCGGGGGCGCCCTCCAACCTGGTCGACTCCGAGCACTACTTCGCCACCCACGAGGAGGCGACCGCCGCCGCGCTGCGGGCCGGCGTGGACAGCTTCACCGACCACGGCACGGACTCCTCGACGATCGTCGGACGGGTCCGGCGGGCGCTGGAGCGGGGCCTGCTCACCGAGGCCGACGTCGACGCCGCCGTCCGCCGCCAGCTCTCGGTCCGCTTCCGGCTCGGCGAGTTCGACGCCCACGACGACCCCGGCGCGTTCGACACGCCGGAGCACCGCGCCCTGGCGCAGGAGGCCGCCGAGCAGGCGGTCGTGCTGCTGAAGAACGACCGCCTGCTCCCCCTCGCCCCGGGCGCCACCCGCCTCGCCGTGGTGGGCCTGCTCGCCGACGAGTGCAAGCTCGACTGGTACAGCGGCACGCTGATCCGCCGCTCCACCCCGCTGGAGGGCCTGCGCGAGCGGTTCGGCGCCGGGCACGTGGAGTTCGCGGAGGGCGTGGACCGCATCCTGCTGAAGACCCGTGCGGGGACGTTCCTCCAGGTGCCCGCGGCCGAGGACGCCCCCGAGGAGGTGCGCGGCGCCGAGGGCGCCCTCGACCCGGCGCTGCTCGCCGGCCGCACCGACCTGCCCCCGCTGACCACCGGTGCCGCCGGCACCGAACTCGCCCTGGCCGACTGGGGCGAGGGCGTCCTCACCCTGCGCGCGCCCGACGGCCGCTACCTCTCGGTCGCCGAGGACGGCCGGCTCCGCGCCTCGGCGGACCAGCCGGGGGGCTGGGTCGTGCAGGAGACGTTCCGTCTGGAACCCCACGGCGACGGTCACCTCCTCAGGCACACGGGAACGGGCCGCCACGTGACGGTCGCCGCCGACGGCGTGCGGGTTGCCGCCCCGGACGAGGGGGATCCGGAGGTCTTCGAGCTGGTCGTCGTCGAGCGCGGCGAGGAGGCGGTGGCGCGCGCCGCGGCCCGGGCCGACGTGGTCGTGGTGGTCGCGGGCAACGACCCGCACATCAACGGCCGCGAGACCGAGGACCGCACGACGCTGCGGCTGCCCGGGCACCAGGAGCGGCTGCTGCGCGCCGCCCGCGCCGCCAACCCGGACACGGTGCTGGCGCTGGTCTCCTCCTACCCGTACGCCGTCGACCACGCGGACCTGCCGGCCCTGCTGTGGACGGCGCACGGCGGCCAGGCCGCCGGCGCCGCCCTGGCCCGCGTCCTGGCCGGCGACGTCTCCCCCGCCGGGCGCCTGCCGCAGACCTGGTACGCCGACGACGCCGACCTGCCCGGCCTGCTCGACTACGACGTGATCGGCGGCCGCCAGACCTACCTGTACTTCGAGGGCACGCCCCTGTTCCCGTTCGGGCACGGCCTGTCGTACGCGTCCTTCGCCTACGGCGGCCTGGCGGCCCGGGTGGGCGAGACGGCGGTGCACGTGTCGTTCACGGTCACCAACACCGGCGACGTCACCGCCGACGAGGTGGCCCAGCTCTACGTGCGGGCCCTCGACCCGTCGGTCCCGCGTCCGCGCCGCGAGCTGGTGGGGCACCGCCGTCTCACGCTCGCCCCGGGCGAGACGGCCGAGGCGGACTTCGAGGTGCCGCTGTCCGCCTTCGCGTTCTGGGACGTGGCGCACGGCCGGTGGCGGGTGGAGCCGGGCCCGTACGCCCTGCTGGCGGGCGCCTCCAGCGAGGACGTCCGGCTGCGGACGACCGTCACGCTCGACGGCGAGCCGGCCGCGCCGCGCCCGGTGCTGCGGCGCGGCCTGGCGGCGGCCGACTTCGACGAGCAGAGCGGCGTCGAGATCGTCGACCGGACGAAGGAGGCGGGCGACGCGGTGACGCCCGCGGCCGGGCGGACCGGTGAACTGGTCTTCCGCCGCTGCGACTTCGGGGCGGGCGTCGCGGAGGTGACCGTGACGGTGGCGGGCGAGGGCACCGTCGAGGTCCTGCTCGACGACGGTCCGGTGCTCGCCGCGCTGACCCCCGGGGCGCCCGCCTCCGGCCCGTACGACTACACCACCCTCGGCGCGCCGGCCGCCGCCCGGGGCGTGCACGACGTGCGTCTGAGGCTGCGCGGCCCGCTGCGGCTCGCGCACGTCGGCTTCTCCGGCTGAGGGTCCGGAGCGGACCGACGGCAGGAAGGGGCCCGGCGCCGGAGGCATCGGCGCCGGGCCCCTTCGCGGAGCCTGCGGGGGGGTTCCCGTCGGCTAGAGGGCGAGTCCGGTGAGGACCATCACCCGCTCGTAGGTGTAGTCCTCCATCGCGAACCGCACGCCCTCGCGGCCCACGCCGGACTGCTTGACGCCGCCGTACGGCATCTGGTCGGCGCGGTAGGAGGGCACGTCGCCGATGACCACGCCGCCGACCTCCAGGGCCCGATGGGCGCGGAAGGCGGCCTGCAGGTCGTGCGTGAACACGCCCGCCTGGAGGCCGTACTTGGAGTCGTTGACGGCGGCGAAGGCCGCAGCCTCCCCGTCCGCCCTCTGCACGGTCAGGACGGGCCCGAAGACCTCCTCGCAGGAGATCGTCACGCCGGCCGGCACGTCGGCCAGGACGGTCGGCGCGTAGGAGGCGCCGCCGCGCTTGCCGCCGGTGAGCAGCGCGGCCCCGGCCGCCACGGCCTCGTCCACCCACGCCTCCACCCGCCGGGCGGCGTCCTCGCTGATCAGCGGGCCGACGTCGGTGGCGTCGTCGTTCGGGTCGCCGGTGACCTGGGCCTCGACGGCGGCGACGATGCGCGGCAGCAGCCGGTCGTACACCGAGGCGTCGGCGATCACGCGCTGCACGGAGATGCAGGACTGGCCGCCCTGGTAGTTGGAGAAGGTGGCGATGCGCGCCGCGGCCCGGTCCAGGTCCTCGTCACTCGCCCAGTCGGCCAGCACGACCGCCGCGCCGTTGCCGCCCAGCTCCAGCGTGCAGTGCTTGCGCGGCACCGAGTCCATGATCGCGTAGCCGACCTTCTCGGAGCCGGTGAAGGAGATGACCGGCAGGCGCTCGTCCTGGACGAGGGCGGGCATGCGGTCGTTGGGCACCGGCAGGATGCTCCAGGAGCCGGCCGGCAGCTCGGTCTCGGCCAGCAGCTCGCCGAGGACCAGCGCGGACAGCGGGGTCGCCGGGGCCGGCTTGAGGATGATCGGCGCGCCGGCGGCGACGGCCGGGGCGACCTTGTGGGCGCACAGGTTCAGCGGGAAGTTGAACGGCGCGATGCCGAGCACGACACCCTTGGGGAAGCGGCGGGTGAGGGCGAGCCGCCCCTGGCCGCCGGGGTCGGTGTCCAGGCGCTGGGCCTCGCCGCCGTTGAACCGCCGGGCCTCCTCGGCCGCGAACCGGAACACCGACACCGCGCGCCCGACCTCGCCCCGGGCCCACTTGACCGGCTTGCCGTTCTCGGCGGAGATCAGCCGCGCGATCTCCTCGGTGCGCTCGGCCAGGCGCCGGGCGACGTGGTCGAGGGCGGCGGCCCGTGCGTGGGCGGGGGTGGCGGCGAACTCGTCCCGGACGGCGTACGCGGCGGCCACGGCCTCCTCGGTCTGCGCGTCGGTCGGCACGCTCACCGTGCCGACGAGACGGCCGTCCCACGGGGAGGTGACGTCGAAGGTGTCCTCGCCGGTGGCCTGGCGGCCGGCGAGCCAGAAGGCGTGGGTGGCCCCCACGTTCTTTTCCTGGGGCATGGGTGGGTTCCGGCCCTTCCGCATCGGGGGTGGGTACATGATCTGCTGGATCCACGGTAGGGGCCGGACGGCGGAGGGTCGTTTGTCCGGGGCGTAGCAGTGACCGGCGAGGACGCGCCGGATTGGCGTACGGCTACTCGCCGGCGGTCGCCTTCAGCGCCAGCCACAGCTCCATCCGCACGTCCGGGTCGTCCAGCGACCGGCCGAGGATCTCCTCCACGCGCCGCATCCGGTAGCGCAGCGTGTGCCGGTGCACACCGAGGTCGGCCGCCGCCGCGTCCCACTGCCCGTGCCGGGACAGCCAGGCCCGCAGGGAGGCGACGAGGTTCCCGCGGCCGGTCGCGTCGTGCTCGCGCAGCGCCCGCAGCAGCCCGTCGGCGAACGCCCGCACCGCGTCGTCGGCGAGCAGCGGCAGCACCGAGCCGGAGGCGAGCCGCTCGTGCTCGACGAGCACCCGCCCGCGCCGCCGCGCCACCGACAGCGCCTGCTCGGCCTGCTGGTACGCGGCGGCCGCGGCGCCCGGCCCGGACGGCGCCGACAGGCCGACGACCAGTTCGTGCTCCTCGCCGCCCGCCGGCCGCTCGCGCACGGCCCGGGTCCGGCCCGCCGCCAGCGCCGCCGCGTACGCGCCCCAGGCGGCGACCGCCGCGCCG
>NZ_BAAATK010000019.1:0-124024 GCF_039533365.1 Streptomyces glaucus | reverse complement strand
CGGGCGGCCGCCGACGGCCGGGCCGGCGGCTCGGCGCCCCGCCTGGTCGCCGTGACCGACGCCGATCCCGCGGCCGCCGCCCTGCTGGCGGCCCGGGCACCCGGCGCCGGGACCGCCGCCGACCTCGCCGCCCGGCTCGCCGCCCGCCGGGCCGACGCGGTGTACGTCGCCACGCCCAACCACGCCCACCGCCCCGCGGCGGCCGCGGCCGCCGCGGCGGGGGCCGCGGTGCTGTGCGAGAAACCGCTGGCGGCCGACCTCGCCGAGGCCGAGCGGCTGGTCGCCGCCTGCCGGCGGGCCGGGGTCCTGGCGGCGACCGCCTACGACCAGCGTTTCCACCCGGCCCACCGGGCCGTGCGGGAGACGGTGGCCGCCGGGGCCCTGGGCACGGTCACCGCGGTGCGGATCACCTACGGCTGCTGGCTGCCGCCCGCCTGGTCGCCGGACGGCCGCCCGTACGACAACTGGCGGGCCGATCCGGTGCGGGCGGGCGGCGGGGCCGCCCTGGACCTGGCGCCGCACGGACTGGACCTGGCGGGCGTCCTGCTCGGCGGGGACGACGTGGCGGAACTGACGGCGCTGGTGCAGCACCGGGTGCACCCCTACGCGGTCGAGGACGGAGCCGTACTGGCCGGCCGGACCGGTGGCGGGGTGCTGCTCGGCCTGCACGTCGCCTACAACACCCCGGACGCGCTGCCCCGCCGCCGGCTGGAGGTCGTCGGCACCCGCGGGCAGCTGACCGCCGTCGGCACCCTGGGCCAGGACGCCGGGGGGAAGCTGTGGTTCACCGGCGCGCGCACCGCGCGCCGTGTGCCCGTGCCGTTCGACACCGGGGCGTCCCCCTTCGCCGGCCAGGTCCGGGAGTTCTCCTCGGCCGCGGTCGCGGTGCGCGCCGGCCGCCCGGTGCGGCAGGTCTGGCCGTGGCCGCTCTCCCGCGACCTGGCCCTGCACCGGCTGCTGCTGGAGGCGCTGTCCCGCGCCCGCCCGGCCCCGTCCCCGCGGCCGGTCCCGTCCACCGCCGAGGAAGGCCGACGATGACCCTGACGATGTACGCCTGCGCCCACTGCGGGCACTGGCAGCGGTGGTTCGCCGCCCCGCCCGCCTGCCCGGTCTGCTGCGACGTGCGCAACGCGCTGCCCGAGGAGGGCTGGGACCTGCCCGACGAGAAGACGGTCGGGGCCCTGCTGAGCGCCGACTGGTACCGGCCCGTGCCGGGCGTCACCGGGTTCCGCACCGTGCCGTCCTTCGGCCTGGGCTCGACGGGCTGGCTGATCGAGGCCGACGGCGGCAACGTCGCCTGGGAGGCCGCCCCCTACTACCCGCCCGACGCGCTGGCCGAGATCGAACGGCTGGGCGGCGTCGCCCGGCTGGGCGCCAGTCACGTCCACGGTTACGGGGCGCTGTGGCAGCTCCAGCGCCGCTTCGCCCCGCCGGTGGTCGCCGTCGGCGTGCGGGACCTGGTGTGGACCAAGGCGTTCCAGGTCACCTGGCCGGTGGACGAGCGCCTGGAGCTGGCGCCCGGCCTGACCGTGCACCGCACCGGCGGCCACTTCCCCGGCCACTGCGTGCTGCACGACGCACGCCGCGGGATCCTGTTCTGCGGCGACGCCCTCAAGGTCGACCTGGACGGCACCGTGCCGCGCGCCCTGTCCTGCCACAAGGCGTACCACGCCCGGATCCCCCTGTCCCACGACGAGGTGCGCCGCTACCGTTCGGTGATCGGCGCGCTGGATTTCGAGGCGGTGGCCACCCCCTTCGAGTTCGCCGCCCCGGTGACCACCGCGGACGTCCTGCGCCTGTTCGACCACCAGCTGGCCGGCCGGCCCGACACGGCCGCCCTCCCGCTGGGAGCGGGCCGGTGAGCGCCGCCGGCGAGCACCCGGTGGTCAGGGCCTACCGTGCCGCGCTCGCCCCCGGCGAACAGCAGGACTTCGACATCAGCGCCGCCGACCGCACCGGTCTGCCGGTCGTCTCGGCCGACCACCTGGACGCGGCCGGCGTTCGCAAGGGCGCCTGCGGGTACGGGGCGGACCTCGGCCAGGCCCGGGTGGGGGCCTACGGCGAACTCGCCGAGGAGGTGCTGCCGGCCCGGCACCTGGCCCGTACCGGGCGCCGTCGCGCCTCCTACGCGGAACTGGTGCGCGAGCGCGGCCGGGACCGGGTCGCCGACCCGGTCGGCCTGGTGCTGCCGGCCGGCGCGGACTACGGCCCCGAACGCCCCCTGGAGTGGGTGCCCGCGCGCCGCCTGCGCACCGGCGAGGAGGTGCTGGTGCCCGCCGAGTTCGCCGCCTCCTGCGGCTCGGACCTGCCCGGCGGCCCCCCGCCCGGCGGCTGGCTGACCACGCCGGTCACCAACGGGCTGGGCGCCGGGGACACCCCGGAGCGGGCCCTGTCCCACGCGCTGCTGGAGATCCTCCAGCGGGACGGCAACGCCACCGCGCACCGCGCGATGGACCAGGGCGTGGTCATCGACCTGGACGAGGTCGGCGACCCGGTCACCCACCGTGTCCTGGACCGGCTGCGGGAGGCGGGCGTCGAGGTGCTGCCCAAGCTCGCCTCCACCCAGTTCGGCCTGGCCGACGTCCACGTGGTCGGCACCGACGCCGCCCCGGGGACACGGGAGGGCGCGGCGGCGCTGACGCTCACCGCGTGCGGCGAGGCCGCCCACCCGGACCGCGCCGCGGCGCTGCGCAAGGCCCTCCTGGAGTACGCCTCCTCCCGCGCGCGCAAGGTCTTCTTCCACGGCCCGCTGGAGACGGTCGCCCGCATCGCCCCGCCCGGATACCTGGAGCGCGAACTGTCCTCGCCCCTGGCCGAGCAGGAGCCCAGGGCGCTGTCCGCGATGAGGCGGTGGGCCGCCCTGGACGCCCCGCGGCTGCGGGAGCTGCTGGAGCCCACCGTGCTGTCCCGGCGCTCCCGCGTGTCCTTCTCCGCCCTGCCGACCGTGCCGCCCGGCTCGCTGGACGACCCCGCCGCCCTCCTGGCGGACCTGCTGCGGCGGCTGGCGGACTTCGACGTCCTGGTGATCGGGACGGGCGGCCCCGGGGCCCACGCGGTCAAGGCGCTCGTCCCCGGCATGGAGGTGGAGACGATGTCCTACGCGAGGATCGGCGAACGCGGCGTGCGCCGGCTGATGGAGCGCGAGCACCCGCTGGCCGGGGTGGGGCCCGTCCCCCGCCCCGGGGCGCGGCCGGTGCACCTGACGCCCGAGGGCCGCGCCCGGCTGGGCGGCCCGGCCTGGTTCGACGTCGCGGCAGCGCGCAGGACGGTGGGGGCGCTGTACCCCCTCTACCGCGAACCCGACCGGCACGCGCTGGCCCGCACCGCCGCGGGGGCGGCCCGGTGACGCCCCCCGCCGGCGGGCTGCGCTACGCCTACAACACCAACGGCATGACCTCGCACCGTCTGCACGACGCGCTGGCGCTGCTGGCCGACACCGGCTACGACGGGGTCGCGCTCACCGTGGACGTGGCCCACCACGACCCCTTCGCGCCGCGCCTGGCCTCCCGCACGGCGGCGCTGGCCCGCCGGCTGGACCGCCTGGGCCTGGGCAGCACCGTGGAGACCGGGGCGCGTTTCCTGCTGGATCCGCGGCGCAAGCACGAGCCGACCCTGATCACCGCCGATCCGGCCGGCCGGGCCCGCCGCCTGGCGTTCCTGCGCCGGTGCGTGGACATCGCCGCCGGCCTGGGCAGCGAGGCGGTCTCGTTCTGGGCGGGCGTCCCGGCGGCGGGCACGGACACCTCCCCGGGCGGGACGGCGTGGGGCCGTCTGGTGGAGGGGGTGCGCGCGGTCACGGCGTACGCGGCCGGACGGGGCGTGGTGGCGGCCTTCGAACCCGAGCCGGGCATGCTCGTGGAGGACTGCGCCGGCTGGTCCCGGCTGGCGGCCCTCGTCCCCGGCCTGCGGCTGGCCCTGGACACCGGGCACTGCCTGGTCGCCGGCGACCTGACCCCGGCCCAGGCGGTGCTGCGGCACGCCGGGGACCTCGGTGCGGTCGCCGTGGAGGACATGCCCCGCGGCCGGCACGAGCACCGCGCCCCGGGCGAGGGCGACATGGACCTGCCCGCCGTCCTCGGCGCGCTGCGCGCGGTGCGGTACGGCGGGCTGGTGAGCCTGGAGCTGTCCCGCGACGCGCACCGCGCCGACACCCTGGTGCGCTCCGCGCTGGAGGCGCTGCGCGACGCCGAGCGCGCCGCGGCGGGCCGGCCCCGGGACGCCGCCGTCCCGTACGGCGCCGGCGTGCCGGAGGGGGCGCGATGAGGATCTGCTTCGTCTCGCGGCGCTACTGGCCGGCCGTGTCGGGCATGAGCGCCTACGCGGAGAACCTGCTGCGGGCCCTGACCGCGGCGGGCCACGAGGTCACCCTGGTGTCCCAGTACCGCGGCGACCGCGCGGGCCGCGCCGTCTACGGCGGCGGTCCTCCCCCGCCCGAACGGGTTCCCGACGGGGTGCGCCTGGTGGCGCTGGAGTCCCTGGGCGAGCAGGCCGTGAGCGAGGGGCTGCCCGCGGACTTCGAGGCCGACGTGGCCGCGCTGCGCGACACGATCGTCGGCCTGCACGCCCAAGAACCGCTGGACGTGCTGCACGCCCAGTACGGCTATCCTCCGGGGCTGGCCGTGCTGGAGGCCTCCGAGCGGCTCGGGGTCCCGGCCGTGGTCTCCGTCCAGGGCGGCGACGGCCACTGGGTCGGCACCTGCTGCACCACCCACCGCACGGCGATCCGCCGGGTGCTGCGGGACGCACCGGCCGTGCTGATCGGCTCCCCCTCCTTCAGGGCCGAGGTCGCCGCCCGCCACGGGGTGCCGGCCGAGCGTTTCACCGTGATCCCCGGAGCCACCGACACCACCCTGTTCCGTCCCGCGCCCGGACGGCCGCCGGGGACCCTGGGCGATCCGCCGGTGCTGCTCTACCACGGCCGGATCGACGTGCGCAAAGGCGTCCTGGACCTGCTGGAAGCGGTCCGGCTGCTGCGCGCCGGGCAGAGGCGGCTGCGGCTGCTGGTCTCCGGTACGGGCCCCGACCTGGACCGGCTGGTCCGGCGAGCCCGGCAGCGCGACCTGGCCGGCACCGTGGAGGTGCTCGGCCCCACCGGCTACCACGACGCCCCCGCCGTCTACCGCGAGGGGGACGTCTTCGTCAGCCCCACCTGGGCCGAGGGCTTCTCCAACACCCTCCTGGAGGCGATGGCGAGCGGACTTCCGGTGGTGTCCACCGCCGTGGTCGGCGTGGTGGACTGCGTACGCGACGGCGTCAACGGGCTGCTGGTGCCACCGCGCGACCCCCATGCCCTGGCCGGGGCCGTCGGCCGGATGCTCGACGACGCGCCGCTGCGCCGGCGTCTCGCGCGTACGGCGCTGCGGCAGGTGGCGGCCCGGTGGTCGTGGCCGGTGGCCGCCGCACGCATCTGTGCCGTGTACGAGGAGGTGCGCGCCGCACGGCCGACGCCCCGGAAGGCCCCGGCCGACGGGTCCGCGGCACCCGCCGTGGATCTGTCCTGCCGGTTCCGTCGCGCACCCCACCTGCTGTGACCGTGTCCGGGGGCGGTGTCCGCACCGCCGTCGCCGTCAGCCCGCACCTGGACGACGCGGTCTTCTCCGCGGGGGGCGTACTGGCGTCGCTGTCCCGGGCGGGCTGGCGCGTACGCGTCGTCACCTGCTTCACCGCGTCGGTCGCCGATCCCGGTCCCTTCGCCCTGTCCACCCAGCTCGACAAGGGACTGCCCGCCGACGTGGACTACATGGCCGTGCGCCGCGCCGAGGACGCCGCCGCCCTGCGGAGGCTGGGCGTGCTCCCTCCCGTCCATCTGCCGCTGCCCGAGGCCCCGCACCGCGGATACCGCAGCCCGGCGGAGCTCTTCACGCCTCCCCGCCCCGACGACACGGCGGGCGCGCAGCTGCGGCGGCTGCTGCGCCCCCGGCTGGTGTCGGCGGACCTCGTCCTCGCCCCCCAGGGGATCGGCGGCCACGTCGACCACCTGCTCACCGCCCGCGCGGTGGCCGCCACCGCGCCGTCCTCGCGGATCGGCTGGTGGCGCGACGTGCCCTATGTCGCGCGCGCGCCGTCGTCCGGCACCGGATGCCGGCGCGGCCCGCCCGAGGCCGTGAGCGAGGTGACGGTCGACATCGGCGCCGTCCTGGCGGGCAAGACCGCCGCGGCACGGTGCTACACGACACAGCTCGGCTTCCAGTTCGGCGGGTCCGGGCGGACCGGCGAGGTCCTGGCCTCCCTGGCCCGTGCCGAGGCCCTGCGCACCGGGGCGCCGTGCGTCTACGGCGAGTCGCTGAGGGCCGGGCGCACGGCCCGCCGGGTGCTGGCGGAGGCCGTCCGGTCCAGGCTGTTCCGGTGAGGGCGGACGCCCGCGGCGCGCACGCCGGTCCCGAGCGGGTCGGACAGCGCGCGGAGGTGCCCTCCGGATCCCGCCCGGCCGGCATCGCCGGGCGCCGGCGACGTCATCCGGGTGACCGCGGCGCCCTCGGATTCCCCGTCCCCGTGTCCTCGCCGCCCCGGGCGAGCCCCCTGCGGCCACCGCACCGGCCGCGGTCGGTGCGTACCGTCGGCCGTCCCTCGCCCCCGGGGACCCGGTCCATCCGCCCGCCCCCGCCGGGAGGCCGTCCGGCCCGGGACGACCGGCGGACAGGCCGGGCTCGCACGAACCTCCCGGGCGGTGCACGATCGCGTTCGTCCGGGTGGCCGCGTCGATCGGGGCGACCGGGCGGACCAGCGCGCCGGCCGGGTCGTCGCCGTGCTTGCGCACCTCGCCCCAGGGCCGGCCGGTCACGCCGCGGTCGCCGGACCGGCACCCGCTCACCGGCTGCTTCGTGCCGTCCACACCGTGCCGCGGGCCTCGTACTCGAGCATCTCCTCCAGCCCGACCGCGGCGTCCGCGCCGAGTTCCCGGCGCACCAGCCACAGGGCGAGGTCCAGCCCGGAGGTCACCCCGCCGGCGGTGACCAGGTCGCCGTCGTCGACCACGCGGGCGTTCTTCAGCACGCCGCCCTGCTGCTCCAGGTCGGCCCGCGCCCGGTGGTGGGTGGTGCAGGGGCGCCCCCGGGTCAGCCCGGCGGCGGAGAGCAGCATCACGCCCGTGCACAGCGCGCCGACGGTCAGGCCCGGGCGGGTCGCGGCGGCCAGTGCCCGGGGCAGGGCGCCCCGCCGGATCTCGGCCCACACCCCGGGGTCCTCGCGGCGCGCGTACCCGCCGCCGGGGACGACGAGGAGGTCCGCCTCCTCGGGGGTCCATCCGTGGTCGACGCGCAGCCTGGTGCCGTAGGCGGCCTCGACGGTGCGGGGACCGTCGAGCGTGACGTAGCGGACCTCCACCTCCCGGTCGGCGAAGTGGCCGGAGGCGGAGAACACCTCGTACGGGGCGGTGAGATCGAGTTCCTCCACCCCGTCGAACAGGACGACGTGCACGCGCAGGGGACGGTCCCGCCCCGGGGTCCGGGAGGCCGCCGCGTCGGCACGGGCGGCGGCGCCGGCCGTCAGGGTCGCGGCTCCGAGCGCGGTGGTGGCGTGCAGGAGGGTACGGCGGTTCATCTCGGTCGGTACTCCGTTTCTCGGCCGGTCACGGGTGGGGAAGGGCTCGTCCGCCGGGCGGGGGGCGCCGGGTCCCGGGAAAAGGCACGGCGCGGGCGTGGTCGCGCAGGTGGCCGACGGGCCGCGGGGTGCTGTCGTCGCCGGCGCGGGCGCCTGGCCGGTGAGCGGGTCGAACGGCGGGCTCGTGCGCGTGGTCCTGCTCAGTTGCCCCAGCGCGCGGCGTCGGCCATGGTCTCCATCCGGGTCCTGTGCGGCGGCGTCGACCTCTCCCGCAGCAGTTCGAACGCGAGGGAGAAGAACGGGGCCTTCTCCGGGCGGTGCCGCGCCTGGGCGACGATCTCGTCGGTGAGGGTGGTGGCCATGGACAGCCGCGGGTAGGCGGCGTGGATCGCGGCCCCGGTGGCGTCGTCGATGAAGTCCGTGTCGCCGCCGAAGTCCATTCCGGTCCCCTGGTACACCAGGGCGCACAGGGTGCCGCGGCGCTCGGCGACGCCCGGCGTGGTGTGCAGGGCGATGGCCTCCCACACGGCGTCGACGTCGGCGGCGGGCAGGCCCTGCGCGGTGAGGAACTCCGCGGCCGTGTCGGCGCCGTCCACCTCGAACCGCTGGTGGCGGTCGCCCGCCGGCGTCAGGCCGATGTCGTGCAGGACGCAGGCCAGGAACAGCAGCTCCGGATCGTAGTCGCGTCCCGGCTTCGCCCCCTGGTGGTCGGCGCGCAGGCGGGCGAACAGGGCGCTGCGGACGCTGTGGTTGGCGGTCGCGGTGGACTCCGTCTCGCGCACCAGGGCCAGCGCGCGGCGGGCGAGAGGAGTGTCGGGGAGCGGCGGGACGCCGGTGGTCATCACGTCGTTCATGGCATCGATGATCGGCTGCGGCCGACTGCCCGTGACAGTGGCAGACTTGCCTCCGTGCGAGAGGAAACTGCCACCCCCGCCGCGCCGCACCGCGTGGCGGTACTGGTCCTGGACGGCGTGCTGCCCCTGGACCTGGGCATCCCGGCCCAGGTCTTCATCGCCGTGCCCGGTGACCCCTACGAGCCGGTCCTGTGCGGACGGGCGGTGGGGCCGGTCCCGACCGCGGCGGGGTTCGCCGTGACGGTGGCGGCCGGGCTGGAAGCGGTGCGCGGCGCGGACACCGTGGTGGTCCCGGGGTACGCGCCGCACCAGCGGGAGCTCCCGGCGGACGTGCTCGCCGCGCTGGCCGAGGCGCACGCCCGGGGCCGGCGGCTGGTGTCCATCTGCACGGGCGCGTTCGCGCTGGCGGCGGCCGGGATCCTGGACGGCCGCAGGGCCACCACCCACTGGAAGTACGCCGACGAACTGGCGGCGCGGCATCCGAGGGTGTCGGTGGACCCGCGTGTGCTCTACGTCGACGAGGGGCAGGTGCTGACCTCGGCGGGTGTCGCCGCCGGCATCGACCTGTGCCTGCACCTGGTGCGACGCGACCTGGGCGCGCGGACGGCGAATCAGGTGGCGCGCGCCCTGGTCTCCGCTCCCCACCGCGACGGCGGGCAGGCGCAGTACATCAAACGGCCGCTGACCCCCGACGCGTGCGGCGTCACCCTCGCGCCCACCCGGGCGTGGGCCCTGGCCCGCCTGCACGAACCACTGACGGTCCCCCGGCTCGCCGCACACACGCACATGGCGCCGCGCACCTTCGTCCGGCGGTTCGTCGCCGAGACCGGCACGACTCCCCTGCGGTGGCTGCTCGCCGCTCGGCTCGACCGCGCCCGGGAGCTGCTGGAGAGCACCGACCTCGGCGTCGACCACATAGCCGACCGATGCGGCCTGGGCAGCCCCTCGAACCTCCGGCTGCACTTCCGGCGCGCCCTCGGGACGACACCCACCGCCTATCGCGCGGCGTTCACCCCGGCGGCACCGCCGGCCGAGGGGCGTCTCCGCCCCTGACGCGGCACGGGCGCCCGGTTTCCCCGGGGCGCCCGCGCATCGGCAACTACAGTGCTGTAGAAGTCTCTTCTGGAGCTTGATCGCTCAACGAGTCGTACCGGGCCGGGCCGGCCGGGCACGGACCGTCGCAGGCACGCAGGAGACAGGGCAGCAGGATGCCGCAGCACCAGGACCACGCAGTCGAAGTCATCGTCCCGTCCGGGCGCCGGCGGGTCGCGCACTACTGCCGCGGCCTCACCGGGACCCGCTGGTTCGCCCTCACCGTCTTCGCCGTGATCCTCGTCAACGCCGCGCTGCTGGGCGCGGAGACGTACTCCGGATTCGTCGCGGAGTGGCACCGCTGGTCACAGCTCGCCGAGCACGCCTGCCTGGCCGTGTTCACCGTCGAGATCCTGCTGCGCATGGCCGCGCACGCCGACCGGCCACGGGACTTCTGGAAGGACCCGTGGAACGTCTTCGACCTCGTCGTGGTCCTGTGCGCCTTCCTGCCCGTCGTCCGTGAGAACACCACCGTGCTGCGGCTGCTCAGGCTGGCCCGGGTCCTGCGGACCGCCCGCTTCCTGCCCCAGCTGCGCATCGTGCTCGTCGCGGTCGCCCGCAGCCTGCCCGGCACCCTGAGCTTCCTGCTCGTCGGCGCCCTGCTGCTGTACGTGTACGCGATGGTCGGCTGGGTCTTCTTCGGCCACCACGACCCCGAGCGCTACGGCTCCCTCGGCCGCGCCGTCCTCACCCTCTTCCTGCTGATGACCCTGGACGGCATCGGCGACGCCGTCCACGCCGGGCTGGAGATCTCCCGCTGGAGCCTGCTCTACTACGCCTCCTACGTACTGCTCGCCTCCTTCGTCCTCGTCAACGTCCTCATCGGCGTCGTCCTCACCTCCCTCGACGAGGCCAGGGACATGGACGCGGCGGACGAGGGACAGACGACGGCACGTCACCCGACGGCGCATCATGCGGGCTCCCGGCACCTGCGTCTGCGCATCGAGGCGGCCCGCCGGGCCCTGGACGACCTGGAGTGCGCCCTCGCCCGGGCCGAGCCGCCCGAAGACGGAGAAAGGCGGCAGACGGTGCCGATCGCGGAAGGACGCGCGCGGTGAGGGTGCCCCGAGGACGGCCCGGGGCGGTGGCGTCCGGGGTGCGGGTCCGGTCAGCGGGGCCCCTCACCGGTCCGCTTCACGGTGTTCCGCGGAAGGGGACGGCACCGGAGACCGGTCGTCGGGGCCGGGGCCGGGCAGGCAGCCCGCAGCCGCTTGTACGCGGGACGGCGCCCGGGGCGCGGTGGAACCGTGCCGCCGCCGTCGCGGACCGGCACCGCGGGGAAGTGCTTCCTACCCGGGCTGCCCCTGCTCCGGAACGGCCATCTCGCCCAGCAGCGACCAGTCGTCCTGCGGGACGTTCGCGTTCACGATGCGGGGTGTCTCGACCAGGTGGCGCGGCAGCGTCTGCTGCGCGGTCTTGAAGTGCGCCGACTGGACGTGGGCAGCGCCTGCCTCGTCGTCACGGAAGGCCTCGACCAGGACGTACTCCGTGGGGTCGGTCACGCTTCGCGACCAGTCGAACCAGAGGCAGCCGGGCTCGCGGCGCGTGGCTTCGGTGAAGTCCGCGGTGATTTCCGGCCATTGGTCGGCATGTTCGGGACGGACCCGGAACTTGGCGGTGATGAAGATCATCAGGCTCCCTCCATGGACGTGTGTCGACCGTACGGGCCCGGCAGGTGGCGAGGACCGGCACGTGCGGCCGCTCCGGCACGGGGTACACCGGCGGCGTCGGGCCGCCGAACAGGCGGTGGCCGACCCCGGCCCGGCGACCGGAACCCTCGGCGACCCGATCGTACGGCGTCCCCCGGTCACCGGCGGTCCGCCCACGCCAGGAGAATGCCCGACAAGATGCATTTTCCCGTCTCCTATTCTCATACGTCCGTTTCCGCCCTGGACCGAACCGCAGGGCAACCGCGCGGATCCGGACCTCCCGGTCGCGTTCCTCGACGCCGAGCGGCGGTTCACCGGCCTGTGCGACCACACGAACCCGGTGCGCGGCGCGGACGCCGCGGTCCACTCCGGCGGCCTCACGTCCTCCCCGGCGCCGCAGCGCGCCACCGTGGGCCTCGACCTGGACCGGCCGGCGGAGCGGAGGCGGCCCATGGCCTGGTTGCCCCGCGGCCGATGGGGGAATGTGCCGACCGGGGTCCGCCCGGTGGGTCCGGCGGCTCGCGGGACCACCGGGCAAGGGGCCGGGGCCCGGTCCGGACCGGGGCGGCCGGGGAGGAGGGCACACGTGGACGCAGCGTTCGCCCGTACGGTCTGGCAGGTCCTGGAACCCCTGCACGCCGTCACGTACTTCGCGCCCGAGAGCCGCGAGGCCGGTCGCGCGGTCGGTCTGCGCGGCTTCTGGACGGGCTACTTCGCAGCCCGGGCCGCGCCGCTGGGAGCGGTGGAGGCGGGTGTGGTGGAGGCGGTCTTCTTCAACTTCCACCCCGCCATGGTGCGGCGCGCCATTCCCGGCGCCTGGGGGGTCGCCGCACCTGAGGCCGTGCTCCGCGCCCGCGTCGAGGCGGCCGCCGCGGCCCTGCGCCGAGTGGCGCCGTCGACGGCGGACGCGGCGGCGAAGGCCGTCCCGCTGCTGGAACGCGCGATCGCCGGCGCGGACGGCGCCGGACGTCCGCTGTTCGCCGCCAACCGCGGCCTGCCCGCGCCCCGGGACCCGGTCGGCGCCCTCTGGCAGGCCGTCACGGCGCTGCGCGAGCACCGCGGGGACGGCCACGTCGCCGTGCTGACCGCCGAGGGCCTGGACGGCTGCGAGGCCCACGTACTCCTCGCCGCGTGCGAGGGAGTGCCCGCGGCGATCCTGCGGAACAACCGCGGCTGGTCCGAGGAGGACTGGCAGCGGGCCGTGCACCGCCTCACCGCACGGGGCCTGCTGGAAAGCGGCGGGCACCCCACCGTCGAGGGGCGCGGCCTGCGCACCCACATCGAGGCCCGCACCGATGCCCTCGCCGTCCGGCCCTACCAGGCCCTCACCGCGGCCGAGGCCGCTCGCCTCCCCGGTCTGCTCCGCCCGCCGGCCGACGAGGTCCTCGCCTCCGGTGTCCTTCCCTTTCCCAACCCCATGGGTCTCCCGGCCCGCCGCACACGACCGTGACCGGTCCGTCCCGTGAGTGATCACGGATGGCCCTCGGCGCCTCTCCGGCGGACGTGACCCGCAGGGGTCCGCCCGCGTGACCGCCGCCGCGGGGCAGGAGTGGTCGTGGCCCGTGCAGCCGTGGGGTTCGCCGGGCCGTGCCCTCGCGCACCGGCCGGCGCACCGAAGGTGTGCGGCGGTGCGGGCCGTCCTGCGGCCGCGGGTGTCCTCCCACAGGTGTGCCGGAAGGCCGGGTGCGGGCCGCGGTCTACGCCGCTCGGGCGTTGTCCCGTTCCAGTGCCGTGCGCAGCCAGTCGTCCGCGGAGCCCGGGGTCGGCTCCGGCCTGCCGCCCGGCGGCGTGAGCACCACGGCCGTCAGCTCCCAGTACCGGTCCAGGCGCGGCCCGGCCGCGAGCCGCGCGGCCAGCAGGCGGCGGAACTCCCGGGTGTCCCGGCTGCCGTACGCGCTCGCGTACGCCGCCACGTAGGCGTCCAGCGCCTCGCCCGGGTACGGATCCCGTGCCCGGCGCAGCTGCGGGCCGGCGAGTTCGTACGCCTCGGCGAGGCCGGCGTACAGCGCGGCCGCCCCGCGGGCCCCGGTCACCCGGTGCACCTCCGGCTGGGGCTGCCGGTCGCCCGGGCAGGGAGCCGTCGTCATGGCGTGCAGCCGGGCGAAGGCGAGCACCTGCGCCGGGTCCGGCTCGTCGGGCGGCTGCGGAACGGCCACCTCCAGGAACGCCGCCGTCGCCCGGGCCGGCATCCGTGGCGGCAGCCAGCCGCGCCAGAACCGGGCCAGCGGCGCCGTGCTCGGCGGGGTGCTCATCGCCCCGATCAGCCGCAGCCGGGCGGCCTGTTCCCCCGGCGGGCACTCCCGTACCAGCCGCAGCGCCGCCTCCCGCCAGCGCAGCGCCTTCAGTTCGCTGCCCAGCTCGCGCAGGCGGCCCGCGACGGCGTCCTCCAGCGCACGGCCCGCGGGGTCCTCGTCCTCGACGACCCGGCGCACCTCGGGCAGCGGCAGGTCGAGGGCGCGCAGGGAGCGGATCAGCCGCAGCCGCTCCAGCGCCTCGGGACCGTACCGGCGGTGCCCGCCGCCGCTGCGGGACGCCTCGGGCAGCAGACCCCGGTCGGAGTAGAAGCGGACGGTCTTCACCGTGGCACCCGCGCGCTCGGCGAGTTCGCCGATGCTCCAGAGCACTTCGTGGGACGTGGACAGTTGAACCTCCCTCCGGGGGAGTTCCTACGGTACCGGCGCGCGGGCCGGGCGTACGCACCGGTCCGCGGACCATGGCGCACGCGCTCGGCGCGGCGCCCTGCGACGGACCCGAGGAGAGGGCCATGACCGTGTTCATCCTGGTGGCGGGCGTGTTCACCGGCGCCCCTGTGTGGCAGGAGACGGCCGCGCTGCTGGCCGCGGCGGGCAGCGAGGCGTACGCGGTCCCGCTGACCGGAGTCGACGCGAACCGCCCCGCCGCGTCGGCCCGCGTCGATCTGGAGACGCACATCGCGGACGTGGTCGCGGCGATCGACGCGGTGGACGCGGCGTCCGGCCGGGAGGTCGTGCTCGTCGGTCACGACTACGGCATCCATCCGGTGCTCGGCGCCGCCGACCGGCGGCCGGAGCGCGTCGCCCGCGTCGTGTACCTGGACTGCGGGATGCCGCAGAACGGCGTCCCGGCCCTGGCCGCCGTACCGGACCAGGCCCTGCGCGCGCAGCTGGCGGAGCGGGCCCGACAGGGCGGGGACCAGGGCGAGCTGGCGCCGCCGGCCCGTGACGAGTGGCAGCGCTGGGGCAGTACCGCCGGCGTCTCCGACGCGGCGCTGGACCGGCTCACCGCCCTCGCCGCGCCGCAGCCGCTGGGCACCCTGCTCCAGCCGCTGCGGCTGACCGGGGCGGTGGCCGCGGTGCCCGTCACCGGGGTGCTGTGCACCCGCAACGGCGTCAGCATCGACCTGATGCAACGGCTCGTCGACTTCGGCGACCCCGCGCTGGCGGCCCTGGCCGGCCCGCAGGTCACCTTCTTCGAACTGCCCACCGGGCACTGGCCGATGCTGTCCTGTCCCACCGAACTGGCGGACGTCCTGCTGCGGGCCGCGGCCGGCGAGGGCCGCCGCCTGCGACCGGCCGGCGCCGGCGCGCCGCCCGCCCATCTGCGTCCGTTTCCGCTGGACGTGCCCGAACTGCCCCGGGAGCGCAGGGAACATGTCGACCTGTACGTCCCCGACGCCCCGGGGCCGCGGCCGGCCGTGGTCTTCGTGCACGGCGGCCCGGTGCCCGCCGGGGCCCGGCCGACCCCGCGCGAGTGGCCGACCCTGGTGGGGTACGCCCGTCTGGCGGCCGCCGAGGGCATGGTCGGCGTGACCCTCGACCACCGGCTGCACGACATCGCCGACTACGGGCGCGCCGCCGCGGACGTCACCGCCGCGGTGGAACTGGTGCGGGCCGATCCCCGGGTGGACGCCGACCGGGTCGCCCTGTGGTTCTTCTCCGGTGGCGGTCTGCTGGCCGCGGACTGGCTGGCCAAGCCGCCGGCCTGGCTGCGCTGCCTGGCCGCCTCCTACCCGATCCTGGCGCCGCTGCCCAACTGGGGGCTGACCGGCAGCCGGTTCCACCCGGTCCGGGCGGTCGCGCACGCGGGCGACCTGCCCGTCGTCCTCCTGCGTGCGGGGCTGGAGACGCCCGAGATCGCCGCCACCGTGGAGGCGTTCACGACCGCGGCCGAGGACTGCGGGGCGCGCCTGGAACTGGTCGACGTGCCCCACGGCCACCACGGCTTCGAGACCCTGGACGCGCCCGAGGAGACCCGCCCGGCCCTGCGGCGTGCGATGCGCTCGGTGGTGGCCCACCTGACCGGCTGACGCCCGGACCGCGCATCCCGCCCCGCCGGCAAGAACCCGGGGCCGCCGGACGCGCCGGAGCCGGCCGCGGGGACGGCCGCGGCCGGCGCTTCGCTGTCGCCGCTCACGCACCGGTACGGCAACGCCTCGTGATCGCCGCCGAGCGGCAGCGTCGTCTCGCGCCGCCCGGCGCCGTCCCCGGGTCCGGCCCGAAGGTGCGACCCGGCCCCGACGTGCCGGCGATGCGACGGTGCCGCGTCGTCATGCGGATCGGGCCGTGGTCGACGCGCGTCGGCGCGTCGGGGTTCCTCGGCGCGCCGGGATTCCGCCCGACGACGGTGACCGCGTCGGACGGGACCGGCACGCCGGTGTCTGCCCGTCTCCCGCTCCCTTCACCCGCGGGGGTTTCCTGGGACGCCGTCTCGGCGCGTGTTCTCCCGCCCTCCGGGCCGGCCGGTCCAGGGGGCCGTCGCGGAGGGCTTCGGCACCTTGTACGCCATCGCTCGCGGGTAGTCGTGCCGGTGCAGACGGACGCGGACCAGCAGCGGTCCGGCGTTGACCGGGTCGGTCGGGTCGGTGAGGCGGGCCAGCAGGGCGTCCAGTTCGGAGGGGTGTTCGATGCTGACCCCGTTCGCCGGGGTCTTCTCCCCGGCGAAGACGGCCGCGAGGCGGTCGTGGTGCCACGGGTGGAGGACGTTGTAGGGGTCCGGGTCGGCGAAGCCCGGCTCGGCGTAGTAGGACGGGTGCACCAGCATCTGCTCGATGCCGTAGAAGTGCCCGTTGTCCAGGACGAACACCACCGACCGCAGCCCGAGCCGGGTGTGGGTGGAGATCTCCTGGCAGGTCTCCTGGAAGGCGCCGTCGCCGACGAACACCATCGGCCGGGTGTGTTCGCGCTCGGGGGCGAGCGCGACGCCGGTGGCCGCGCCGACCGACCAGCCGATGGACAGCCAGCTGATCTGTGACAGGAACCCGCCCGCGGGCAGGGACAGGTTCATCGAGCCGATGAGGGAGAACGCGGCATCGGAGACGACCGTCCAGTCCTGCCGGGTCTCGTGGCCCAGGAAGTGGTTGATCCGGTCGAACACGCCGTCGTAGGTGAGCCGTTCGGCGTGCCGGGACGGTGTGCCGGAGACGTGGAGCGAGGCGCGGTGGTGCGCCAGGCCGGCGGGGCGGTCCCCGGGCGCTCCGTGGTGGGCGTGGGCCTCGGCGTAGTAGTCGGCGGCCAGTCCCCCGGAGCCGTAGGCCTTCACCAGCGCGTCCTGGAGGGCGGGCAGCAGGTGGCCGAGCTGGACGTCGGGGAAGTAGGAGGTGCCGACGCTGACGCCGCCGTTCGCGGCCATCACCCAGTCGCCGCCGACGCACTGCTCGCCGCCGAGGTTCTTCGACGTGGACCAGGCGCCGAGCCCGATCCGGCAGGTGGCCCAGTCCTTGAAAATCCAGCGCACGTCCGGGTGGCTGGCGTGGCCGTTGTAGACGCCGTGGAACCGCGGCAGGTCCTCGTCGACGACGGCCTTGGCGCCGACGGTGGTGCAGAACGGCACTCCGGTGGCCTCCACCAGGTCGGTGAGCTGCCCGCCGAGGCGGAACCGGTCGATCTCCTCGCCGGCCCACACGATCGGGCGGGGCCTGCCGTCCGGGCCGGGGTGCTTCTCGACCAGGGTGAGGATCGCGTGCACGGCGTCGTTCAGCATGAGCCGGCTGCGTGCGCCGAACGGCCGCTCACGGCGGAGGACCGGCTTTTCCGGCGCGGCGCAGGGCTCGTCCCACAGGTCCTCCATGACCTCCAGGTAGACCGGCCGGCGCTCGGTCAGGCACGCGGTGAGCGCGGCGTCGATCTGGCCGGGGGCGAGGCCCGGGTTGGAGATGACCTGCGCGTCCACGGTGACCTGCCGGTAGACCTCCAGGTTGCTCTCGGGGCGGGGGCTCATGTGCGAGGTGAGCAGGCCGAGGGCGCGGTAGTTCTGCCACTGCTCGTAGGACGGGGAGGCGTTGACGGCGATCAGCGGGACCCGCTCGACGTAGGCGCCGCCGCAGGCGCCCAGCAGGTTGAACGCGCCGACGCTGTAGGTGACCGCGGCCGCGCCGACGCCGTGGAGGCGGGCGTAGGCGTCGGCGGCCTGGCCGGCGCCGCCCTCGGTGGGGGTGCCGACCCACTCGATGTCGCCCTCGGCCCGCAGGGTGGTCAGGAACGGCCCGAGGTGATTGCCGGGGACGCCGAACAGGTGGGTGATGCCCAGCTCGGCCAGGCGCAGGGCGAGATAGCGTGCGACCGTGCACTCGGGGGCGATCGCGGTCATGAGCGGTCCTCCTCGTCCGGGTCCGGGGCGGTGGCGGGCGGGGCCTGACGGGCGGCGACGAGGCCGGTGGTGCCGGCGCCGCCGAGGATCTTCTTGCGCGGGCGGCGGGCGGGGCCGAGACGGCCCGTGTCGATCGGGGTGTGGAGGCGGCCGGGTTCGAGGTCCTTGTCGTCCGGTCCGACGAGGAGGGGGTCACGAGCGGGCTCGGGACGCGTCCGCCGGCGCGCGCGGCTGACGGAGCCGTCCCGGGAGATGTCGGTCATAGCCCGCGATGGTAGATATAGAGAAACGATTCCCTGATTCTTCCGGAAAACAAAGTCCTGAAATAATCCATCGCACCGCTCGACGGAATTTCCGCTCGGCCCGATTTCCTTGCGGAGGCAGAAGTTCCACCTGGGGCGGGTGAGGGAAGGGAGCGGAGACGAAACAACGATCCACCCGCGGAATGTGGAAATTCTGTGCCTTGCGCGGTGGTGTTTCCGCCGGCCGGCCGGGGCCGAGAAGACGCGCCGGGGGTGATGTCCGTCCGGTCACCGCCGCCGCAGCCCCGTGGGACAGCGGGCCGGTCGCCTCGACCACCTGTCCGAGTCCGCTCCGCCGGCCGTGCGCCTCCGCCGGCGAGCGCGCCGAGCCGCGTTCAGCGGGATGACCGCACCGCTCCCGGCCGGCCGGGAGCCGGTGGCGGCACACCGCCCACCACACCCGCTGATCCCCGGCGGGAAGGCCCGAGCCCTTCCCGGCCACGGTGGTCAGTCCGCGTACACGACGACCAGGCACAGGGCGGCGAACAGCACGACGGACGCGCCGAGCAGCGTCAGTACCGCCGGGACCGCCGCCGTCAGCCGCTCCTCGCCCCTGCGCCGGCCCAGGCGGAACACCACGCGGGCCGGAACGAGCGGCAGCGCCAGGAGGACGAGGAGGAGCGCCGGCACCGAGAGCCGGCCGAACGCGGTGGTGCCGGTGCCGGTGGCCGGATGCCAGGCGGTCGTGCCGAAAACCACTGCCGGGCCGGCCAGCAGGACGAACGAGAGGAGCGACGCCACGGCGACGGTCAGTCCTTCGGTCAGCCGCTCGGCGCGCGTCCGCTCCCGGCGCGCCTGCGTCGTCCCGCCGTACTCCATGCCCGCTCCCCCAGGTGCCGCAGTTCGGTCTCGCCGGCGCTCCGGTCGAGCCGCTCGGCCCAGGACCGGCAGGACCACGGCGCCGGGGCCCCGGGCCGCGGACACGATGGTCCCATGGGTCCGCCGCCCCGTCGGCGTCCTCCACGCCGGTGCACGGCTCGGGTCCCGCCCGGCCGGAACCCGTTCCGCGGCCGGCCCCGCACCCGCCGGGCCATGCGTCCCGGCCGTCAGGAACGCCGTGCTGGAATTCCGCCGCCGGCCCTGCCGAGCGGACCGCCGCGTCGGCACCCGGCCGGGCGACGGGGAACAGCGACGGGCCGGACCGGTCCCCACCGTGCCGCAGCCGCCCTCGGCCCGTGAGGTCCTCCGGCGAGGCCGCCGCCCCATGCGCCGGGACCGCGACACGACGAAGTCCCGCCCCATGCGCCGGGACCGCGACACGACGAAGTCCCGCCCCGCGAGGCGGGACGGGACTTCGTGTTCGAGCGCCGGGCAGGCCTTGCACCTGCATCTCCCCGCAGGAAGCGGGGCGTCTTTCCTTGGACCACCAACGCGCGAGCCGCGACCGGGGACTCCGGCGACCAGCTCAAGATCAATATAGCACGGCTCGCCGAGGGGCCCGGTTTCTCCCCGCGGGAGAAGCCGGGCCCCTCGGCGAGCCCGACCGGTCCCTTGGACGCTGCGGGTGCCGGCCACGCCTGCGGGATCCGCCCCGGCACCGTCCACGCCTTCGCCGTGTCCGGCCCCGACGCCTTCGCCCCCTGCGCGCCGCGGGCCACCGGGACCGCCCGCTCCCCCTCCGCGGCCGCGCCCCGGCCGGCAGTCGACGCTCCGGCCCGGAAACCGAGGCGCCCGGCTCCGCAGCCCGTGGCTCGCACGTCGGCCGCGACACCGGCGCGGCGGCCGTGACCTGATGACCATGGCCGTGCGTCGCGAGCCGCGCCGGATCCACCGCGATCAGCACCGGCCGCTCGCGGTGGAACTCCGCCCGCGGGCCGGGCGGCACCGCGGCGGCCCTCACGGGGAGGGCGCGGCGCCCCCGGCCGGTCCGCCGTGCAGCACCCGGCCGGCGCTCGGCGGGAACGCGCCGAAGGCGCGCCCTGTGCCGAGCGCGCCGGCCCCGTACGTTCCCCGCAACCCCCGGATCGCCGCCCCCGTCGCCGCCCGCTCCGGGTGCCCGACGCCCCTCGCCGCTCACCCGCACGACCGGTCCGCGACCGCGAGCATCAAGCGACGCACCCTGACCAGGGGGCGGACGACCGCACGGCCACTCCGCCACGGCCATCGGCTGTGCCCCTAGGGTGTCGGCCGTGGACCTCGACACCGTCCGGACCTTCGTCGCCGCCGCCGACGCGGGGCAGTTCCAGGAGGCCGCCGCCGAGCTGGCGGTCACCCAGCAGGCCGTCTCCAAGCGGATCGCCGGCCTGGAGCGCAGCCTCGGCGTGCGGCTGTTCACCCGCACCGCGCGCGGCGCCGAGCTCACCATCGACGGGCAGGCCTTCCTGCCCCACGCGCGCGAGCTGCTGCGCGTCGCCGAGCGCGCGGTCGCCTCCGTGCGCGCCGGCCGCCGTCCGCTGCGCGTCGACGTGATCGCCTCGCGCGGCGCGGCGTCGGGCCTGATGCGCGGCTTCCACCACGCGCACCCCGGGATCGACCTCGACGTGGTGATGCTGCCCGGCATCGAGACGGCCGTCGCCGCCCTCCGGTCCGGTGCCATCGACGCGTCCTTCCGCGCCGTCGCCGCGCCCGGCCGGCCCTTTCCCGAGGACCTCGTCTCCGTGCGGGTGCTCGACGAGCCGCTCCAGCTCCTCACCGGCCCCGGCCACGCGCTGGCCGGGGCCCGGTCGGTGACCGTCGCTCAGCTCGCCGGGCACCGGATCTGGATGCCCGGCATCGTCCCCGGTACCGAGTGGGCCGCCTACTACGACGACCTCGTCGCCGAGTTCGGCCTCACCATCGAGGCGACCGGCCCCAACTTCGGCTCCGACGCGCTCCTCGACACCGTCGCCGACACCCCGGCCCTGGCCACCTTCATGGGCGCGCACACCCGCCTCGTCTGGCCCGCCGGCCACGGCCTGCGCCGCATCCCGGTGACCGACCCGACGCCCGTCTACCCGCACTCGCTCCTCTGGCACCGCGACAACCCCCACCCGGCGCTGGTCACCCTCCGCGCCCACCTCGCCGCCACGGCGGGCGGTCACGACGCCCCCGGGACCTGGACGCCGGACTGGGTGGTCCCGCGCTGAACGCCACCGCGTCCGCGAATCGCCGTGGCCGGATCGACGGACCGGGAGCCGCACGCGCGTCGTCGTCCCGCCCGGCCCGCACCTCCGCCGGCTGCCCGGCCGGCCGTTCCTCGAGTTCGCCCGGTTCCCGCGCCGCGCGGTGATCCGTTCCAGCGCCCCGGGACCCGTGCACCGGATCGTTTCGAGCCGGCCACAGCGCGCGGGAACCGTCGGGTCCGCACCGGCGGATCGCGCTGCTCGCCCGGAGGGGGACCTGGCGTTTTCGAAGGCCGCCAGGCCCCACGACACGCGGGGGGTGCGGGCGGCCGGGTTCGACGGCTGCGGCGTCGCGGACGGAGTCGGTGACCAGGCGACTGGGACCGGCGGCCTCCCCGACCCGGCCCTGGTCACCCGGAGGAGGCAGCGCGCCACGCCCGCACCGCGGGAGGCGCCGTCGAGAAACTGATCGACGACGGCTTCGGCCCCGGCCACGGCGGCCCCCCGGTCGTCCTGGCCGGGGGACCCGGCAAGAGCGCCGCCACTGCGGCCGCACCGCAGGCAGCCGACCGGATCGGGGAACTCCCGGGCGTCGTCCCCGTCTCCCCGCCCCGGCCGTCTCGTGGCTGCCGCGCTTCCTCCAGCGCGTCCCGCCCAGCGTCGACGTGGGGGCGAACGGCTCATGCGCCGCGCTGCCACCCCGCAGCCCCCGCGACACCAAGCGCCGCGGACCGTCCCCGCCCGGTACGACAGGCAGGCCAGCCGGACGGCCCCGGAGCCCCGGGCAGCGCGCCGGACGCCCTCTCGGGGCCGTCTTCGCCGTCGGCGGCGAAGGCGGGCGGGGGCGGTCCGTTCCGTACCCTGGCGGCATGCGTATGCGCCCCACCGTGAGCTGGACCCCTCCCGAGGACCTGCCGCCGGGCACCACGGACCTGGAGCCGGTCGCCGATGCGCTGAGCGCCGGCGGTGTGCTGGTGCTCAGCGGGGCGGGCCTGTCCACGGAGTCGGGCATCCCCGACTACCGGGGCGAGGGCGGGAGCCTGAGCCGGCACACCCCGATGACCTACCAGGAATTCACCGCCGACGCCCGGGCCCGGCGCCGGTACTGGGCGCGCAGCCATCTCGGCTGGCGCACCTTCGGCCGTGCCCGCCCCAACGCCGGGCACCGGGCCGTGGCCGCGTTCGGGCGGCACGGCC
The DNA here is from genome assembly GCF_039533365.1 of Streptomyces glaucus. Lineage (NCBI taxonomy): Bacteria > Bacillati > Actinomycetota > Actinomycetes > Kitasatosporales > Streptomycetaceae > Streptomyces > Streptomyces glaucus. The sequence goes on along the minus strand of NZ_BAAATK010000019.1, from coordinate 101,786 downwards.
TGCTCTCGGGTGTGATCACCCAGAACGTCGACGGCCTGCACCAGGCCGCCGGCAGCGAGGACACCGTGGAGCTCCACGGAAGCCTGGCCCGGGTCGTCTGCCTGTCCTGCGGCGCCGTCAGCCCGCGCCGCGAACTCGCCCGGCGGCTGGAGGAGGCCAATGCGGGCTTCGAGCCGGTGGCCGCCGGAATCAACCCGGACGGTGACGCCGACCTCACCGACGAACAGGTCGGGGACTTCCATGTGGTGCCCTGCGCGCTCTGCGGCGGCATCCTCAAACCGGACGTGGTGTTCTTCGGCGAAACCGTTCCGCCGCACCGGGTCGAGCACTGCCGTCGGATGGTCCGTGAGGCGGCCTCGCTGCTGGTCCTGGGTTCCTCGCTGACGGTGATGTCCGGGCTCCGGTTCGTCCGGCAGGCGGCTCAGGCCGGCAAGCCGGTGCTGATCGTCAACCGGGACCCGACCCGGGGCGACCGGCACGCCGTCGCCCGGGTCGCCCTCCCCCTGGGAACGGCCCTCACCGCCGTGGCCGGCCGGCTGGGCGTCCCCGTCGACGGCCGGGCGACGGCCTGAGGCAGAGGGCGCCGGTGGCGGAACGCCACCGCTCCGGGAGGCCCGGGGGCGGCCGGGCGGGGGCCGGCCGCCTGTGCCGCGGCCGCCGAGCGGATGCCCGGCGCTCCGCCGGGTCCGGGGAGAGGCACTGCGCCACTGGACGCGCCGGCCGGATCCCCTGAGCAGCGGCGGGAAACCCCCACGAGGGGCGATCTTGGCTGGTATACGCTTCGCCTGACTTTTTCGAACAGTCCGGCGAATCCGTATCACCGGATACGTCCTGCCCGGGGGGGGCATTCCCATGACTTCGCAGTCCCGCGCGGTGCTCGGCATCGCGCTCACTCCCGTCCTCGCCCTGACGGCCGCGGTCCCGGCCACCGCCCACACCACCGCCGCGGCCGCCGGCGCCGCCCCGGCCGCGGTCGGGACGCGTGCGCCGGGCCCGTGGGGCGCCCGCACCCCGCACACCCCGGACTCCGCCTCGGGCGGGCTGAACGCCCTGGTGTCGGCCGGGAACGGCGCCCTCGTCTCCCTCACCGGCGGCGGGCTCTCCCGTTCCACCCGGATCCGGCCCGCCGGCAGCACCCGCTGGCTCGCCCCGCAGACCTGGCCGGACGCCGGCGGGTACAACACCGAGCTGGTCTCGCTCGGCGACGGCTCGGTGCGCCTGGTCTGGCGGGCCGAACGCCCCGACGACCACAACGACCACTGGCTGAAGGTGGCCACCCTCGCGCCCGGTGCGACCGCCTTCTCCGCACCCGAGTACGTCGCCGCGGTCCCCGAGACGGGCTACCACCACCTGGCGGCGGCCCCCGACGGCCGGCTGGTCGCCGTGTGGACGGTCTCCGGTGTCGTGACGGCCGCCGAGAAGACCGGCCCGCGGGCCGCGTGGACCGCTCCGGCCGGCCTCAACGAGCGGCCGCCGTCCGGCAGCCGGGACATCTCCCACATGGACCTGGCGATCGCCGAGGACGGCACCGCCCTGCTGGTGTGGCAGTGGCGGACGAGCAAGGCCGTCGTCGCCCTGGAGAAGGCTCCCGGCGCGACCGCCTGGACCGCGGTCCAGGACTTCCCGGTCCCGGACGTGGACCTGGCGCGCCCGAAGGTGTTCGCCGATCCGCGGGGCGGCTTCGACGTGTTCTACGACGACTCCGCGCACCTCATGCACACGCGCCGGCCCGCCGGCGCCACGCGGTGGAGCACCCCGCGGTCCGCCGCCGCCCACGGCAGCACGTACGGGATGACGGCGCCCGTCCACCTGCCCGACGGCGACCTCTTCGTCGCCGGCGGGCCCGGCTACTCGACCGGCCCCTGGTACGCGGTGCGTTCGGCGGCCACCGGCGTCTGGCAGCCGTACACGCAGCGCTTCTCCACGCACAAGAAGGTGCGCTCGGTCGACGCCGCCGCCACCTCGGGCGGCACGGTCACGGTGACGTGGCGGGAGGGCCACTCGTACGAGGAGTACGCGATGGCCGCCGTCTTCAAGGGCGGCACCTGGTCCGCCCCGCGGCGTCTGAGCGCGACGAGCGCCCGGTTCGCCGGGGTGCCCCAGGTGGCCGCCGACGCGCTCGGCCGGCCCGTCGTGCTGTGGGACGAGCACCGGCCGTCCGGGACGGACGGCGCCGTCCCGGACGGCGTCCACCAGGCCACCACCGGCAGCCGTGCGCTGCCCGAGTGGCGCGACCACACCGACGACGGCAGGGCCGACCTGTTCGGCCGGAACAGCAGCGGGCTGAAGGTGTACGCGGGCGACGCGACGAGACTGTCCGCGGGGCAGCGCGCGAGCAGCTGGCCGACGGGCGCCCTGGTGCTGCCGTTCGGCGACCTCGACGGCGACGGCTGCAACGACGTGTTCGTCCGCCTCCCGAAGGGCGAGGCCCGCGTCCATCCGACGGTCTGCGGCGGGCTGCCCGACCAGCAGTCGCTCCACGTCAGGGTCTCCTCGGACTGGAGCGGGTACGACGCGGTCGTCCCGCCCGGCGACGTGACGGGCGACGGCCGGGCCGACCTGCTGACCCGGTCCGCCTCGACCGGGAAGCTGTACGTGTACGCGCACAACGGCGCGGGCGGTTTCAAGACCCGCGCGCTCGCCGGGTCCGGCTTCGGCGGCTACAAGAGGCTGATCGCCGCCGGGGACCTCGACGGCGACGGCAGGAACGACCTGCTGGCCCTCGACGCGTCGAACGAGCTGTGGCGGTTCAGCGGGACCGGAACCGGCACCTTCAGGTCCCGGTCACTGGTCTTCGAGAACTGGGGCACCTCCTACAAGGACGTGGTCGGCGGCCTCGACCTGTCCGGGGACGGCCGGGCCGATCTGATCTCGCTCGACAAGGACGGCCGCGCCTGGCTGAACCGGGGCAACGGCCGGGGCGGCTTCGGCAACCGGTCGCAGGTCGGCAAGGCCACGGACTGGTCGGGCATCCGCATCTCCTGACGACACGGGGCAGAGGCCCCCTCGGGCGCCCTCGGGTCCACGCGGGTCCCGGGCCGGGGCCGCGTCCGGTCCCGGCGGGTCCGCCCGGGCCGCCCCGCCCGGCGTCCGTCCCGCGGCGGCAGGCCGCCGGGGCTTCCCGCCCGCCGGGCCGTGGCGTCACGGCCCGGCGGGCGGACGGGCGCGCTTGACCCTCTCCCCGCGGGAGGGTCCATGGTCGCGTTCATGAACAGCAACGATCTCGACGGTCGCACCGCGGTGGTGGCGGGCGGCAGCAAGGGAGCCGGTCTGGCCACGGTGCGCCGGCTCCAGGACGCGGGAGCACGGGTCGTCACCCTCGCCCGTACACCCGCGAAGCAGCCCGGCTCCCCGTTCGTGCAGGCCGATCTGGGTACCCCCGAGGGCGTCGCCGCGGCCGCCGGGGCGGTGGCGGAGCTGGTCGGCGCACCGGACATCCTGGTGCATGTCGTGGGCGGCTCCCACGCCCCGGCCGGCGGCTACGCGGTCCTCGACGACGGAGTGTGGGCGCAGGAGCTCGCGCTCAACCTGTTGTCCGCCGTCCGGCTGGACCGCGCACTGGTCCCGGCGATGGCGGCCCGGGGATCCGGCGCCGTGGTGCACGTGACGTCGATCCAGCGCCGGATGCCGCTGCACGACTCGACGCTGGCGTACGCCGCGGCCAAGAGCGCCCTGGCCACGTACAGCAAGGGGCTCGCGAACGAGCTCGCGCCGGCCGGTGTCCGGGTCAACTCGGTCGCCCCCGGCTTCATCCGCACCGACGGCGCCGAGCGCCTCCTCTCCCGCCGGATGAGCGAAGCCGGCGTCACCCGGGAGGCCGCGCTCGACGACCTCATGCGGGCCCTCGGCGGAATTCCGCTGGGCCGGCCCGCCGAGCCGGAGGAGGTGGCCGATGTGATCGCTTTCCTGGTCTCCGACCGGGCGAGCGCCGTCACCGGCGCCGAGTACGCGGTCGACGGCGGCACCGTCCGCGCGCTCTGAGCCCGTTCCCCCCTACCAGGACACAGGAGTTGCGAGCATGAAGGACGCAGAGGAGTTCGCCGAGGAGTACTTCGCCGCGGCGACGGACACCGATCGGGAGCGCTACTTCTGCCTCTTCGACGACGACGTCGTCGTGCACGACGACGGCCGGAGTCTGCGGGGGCTTGCGGCGGTGCGCCGCTGGCACGGCGAGGTCCCGCCCGTGCGGTACGACCTTCGCGAGGCCGCCGGCACCGCCACGGCGTGTCATGCCGTGGCGGTGGTCTCCGGTGACTTCCCCGGCAGCCCGGTCACCCTTCGCTTCACCTTCGAGCGCGACGCCCGGGGGAGGATCACCCTGCTCGGCATCGAGCCCGAGGCCTGAGACGGGCACCCGGATCCGGCCGTGGACCGGATCCGGGTGCCCCCGACGAGGAGGAGACCATGGCGGAGCGGCTGACCATCGGAGAGTTCTCCCGCATCACGCACCTGAGCGTCCGGGCACTGCGGCGCTACCACGAGCAGGACCTGCTCGTTCCCGCGGAGGTGGACCCCGCCACGGGCTACCGCTACTACTCGCCCGCGCAGGTCCGGCCGGCGCTGACCATCCGGCGGTTCCGGGACCTCGATCTCCCCCTGGCGGACCTGCGGAGCTTCCTGCGAGCGGAGTCCGCCGGCGGGGAGGCGGGGAACCGCGGCGCGGCGCAGGAGATCGTCGCAGCCCACCTCCGCCGGCTGGAGGACCGGCTCGGCCGGACCCAGCGGGCGGTCGAGGCGCTCCGGGAACTCCTCGACCCGGACGCCGCGCGGACGGTGAGCCTCGAGGTCCTGCCGGCTCAGCGCGTCCTCGCCGTGTCCCTCGACGTCCCGCCCGGGGCCGGCCTGGACTGGTACGACACCGCGATGGAAGAACTGGACGCGGCGGTCGGTCCGCGCCCCGTGCTCCCACCGGGCGGCCGCTACCAGCACACGCTCTTCACGGAGGGCCATGGCCGCGCCACCGTCTACCTCCCCGCCGAAATGCCGCTGCCCCCGGGCGCGTCGGCCACCGTGAGGGAGCTGCGACTGCCCGAGCGCAGGGCCGTCGTCACCACCCACACCGGCCCCCACGACGACCTCGACCTCGCCTACGCCGCCGTGGGCTCCTTCGCCGCCCGCAACGGCCTGGGCTCCCAGGATCTCGTCGAGGAGGTGTATCTCATCGGGCCGCGCGACACCGACCAGCCCGATCGCTGGCGCACTCTCGTCGCATGGCTGATCCCGCCCGGCACCGGCCGGCCGAGCACGTGAGGGACGCCGGCGACCGGTGTCGCCGCCGGGCCCGGCGGCCGCTCTCCTTGCGGAGATCACGGCCCTGGCAGGCCGGACGGTCCTTCCAGCGGTCCTTCCAGCGGCTCTTCCAGCCCTGCCCGGAAGCATGGCGCGTGCTGTCGCAGAGGCCGAGGAGGATGCCATGGGACGAGGGAAACGAGCCGTGAGCCGCCGCAGGGTGATCGGGGCGGCGGCTGCCGGGCTCGCCGGGGCGGGAGTGCCGGGTGCGGCCGGCGCCGCCGGCGGACGGGCGGCGGAGCGGGGCGGCCGGTACGCGGGGAAGACCGTGCTGATCACCGGCGCCACCTCCGGGATCGGGCGGGCCGCGGCCGTCGCGTTCGCCGCGGAAGGGGCACGTGTGGGGTTCTGCGGGCGGCGGGAGCGGCTGGGCCGGGCGGTGGAGGAGGAGATCCGCGCGGCGGGCGGCGAAGCGACGTACATCCGGGCGGATGTGCGCCGGCCCGATGAGGTGGAGGACTTCGTGAACCGGGTGGTGCGCACCTACGGAGGGCTTGACGTGGCGCTCAACAACGCGGGGATCCAGAAGCCGTTCACCGATGTGCACGAGGTGACGGTCCAGGAGTGGGACGACGTGGCGAGCACCAACATCCGGGGGATCTTCCTGGCGCTCAAGTACGAGATCCCGCACATGCGCGGACGGGGCGGCGGCGTGATCCTGGTGACCGGTTCGTCCAACCAGTTCGCCACCCGGCCCGGTCTCGGGTCCTACACGGCCGCCAAGAACGGCGTGAGCGGTCTGGTCCAGGCCGCCGCTCTGGAGAACGCGCCCCACAACATCCGTGTGGTCGCTCTCGCCCCGGGCATGACCGACACCCCGATGCTGGACGTCCACCGTCCGGACGGACTGACCGATGAGCAGTGGGCGCAGGAGAAGGCCCGGTTCGCGGCCCTGGGGGTCGACGGGTTCAAGCGCATGGCCCGGCCCGAGGAGATGGCGTCGGCGGCGCTGGCCCTCGCCTCGCCCGACTTCGCCTTCCAGACCGGCGCTTCGGTGCTGGTGGACGGCGGCCAGCTCGCCGGCCTGTGATCCGGGGGGCGCGCCCTGCGGACGGGCGGCGCCCCGGCCCGCGGGGGCAGATTCCCGAACCCACCGGCTGGTTTCCGGCGGGCCGTCGGCTCGAACGCCCTGTGCGCCGGGGCGGGTTGACCGACGGTTTCGTCCGGTCGTCAACAAGTTGACTTTGCCTCCCCCGCACTGTTGTCTTCCCTTGCACAGTCCGCGTTTCCCGGGGGGTCGTTCCATATGAACCGCATCAGCCGCTCCATAGCCTCCGCGCTCGTCGTGGGCGGCCTCGTCCTCGGCCTCGGCGCCTGTTCGGACATCACCGACGAGGCCGCCGAGCAGGTCGAGAACGAGGTGGTCGAGGAGGTCGACAAGCAGATCGACAAGGAGTACGAGGTCACCTACGAGGTGACCGGTGCGGAGGTCGACTCGATCGAGTTCAACGCGGGCGGTGGCGACGCGACCGACCCGAAGCTCGAGACGGTGAAGAACCCCACGCTGCCGTGGAAGAAGACGGTGAAGCTGCGGGGCATCGAGGCGCCGACCGTCATCCCGGTGGCCCTGGACGTCAGCGGCGGCTCCGGCGACCTCTCCTGCAGGATCGTCTACCAGGGGAAGGCCATAGCCGAGGAGTCCGACTCGGGCGTGGTGTCCGCCGCCGGCTGCGTCGCGGTCTCCCCGGTCGTCGGCTGAGCCCCTTCCCCGACGGGTGGGCCCGTCGGGGAGCCGCCCCGGCTCGGCACCTCACGGCGACAGGCGCCGCTTCGCTGCGCCGCCCGTCGCCGGCCGGTCTCCGGACGGCTGTGTCCGGGTGCTTCGCTCAAGGGAGCAGCGCCCGGAACCGCGGGCAGGGATTTCCCCCGCCGAGGCGCACCGCAGCGGACTCGTCGAGCGGCCGGCTCCGGCGGCGTTCCGTGTCCTGAGCGGTGTTTCGGCGGTGGCAGCGGCGGACGGCCGGGGGGCTGCCGGTGTGCGGCGCCTGCTCGGCGGTCCCCGGCAGCACGTCCGTGTTCTGTGGCTTTTTCCCTGCCCGGGGTAGACGACGATCACATCCGGACGTCGATCACCGAAGGAGACGCGTGGTGAACAAGGGCAAGCAGATCACCGGTGCGGCCCGCGAGGAACTCGCGCGGGAGATGCGGAAGCAGTACGAGAAGGGCCTGTCCATACGGGCCATCGCCGAAGCGCACGGACGCTCGTACGGGTTCGTCCACCGTGTGCTCACCGAGGCGGACGTCCCCCTGCGCAGCCGAGGCGGGGAGCGCCCGCACCGGCGGCTCGAAGAGGCCGGCGGCCGTTCGCAGCGGTGAGGACGGCCCGCCCCGCGGGGGAAATCGCCGGCTCCCCGGCAGGTCGTCCGGGCAGCCGGCGGCCCGGGTGGACGGCACGGTCGGTGGCGTGAGCGCTGCCGGAGCCGATCCCGAGCCCCCGTCCGGGCCCCGGCCCCCGTCCGGTCCGGGCGGGGGCCGGAACGGGTCCAGGGTCCCGGTCCGCCCGGTGCCCCTGCGCGCGGTGGCGGCGGGAGCGGCGAGCAGGACGCGGACGCGGACTCACCGGGTGGCGGGCGGGCGCGGGGGGCGTCTATACGATGTCGGCCCGGGAAACGGACGGCGGCGGAAGGGAGACGGGACGTGACGGATCAGCGGCGTCCCCGGCGGCGGGGGCAGGGTGAGCTGGAGGCGCTGGTCCTGTCGGCGCTCAGGGAGGCGGACGGCCCGGCGACGGCCGGCTGGGTGCAGGAGCGCCTGGGCGGCGGCCTCGCCTACACGACCGTGATCACCATCCTGACCCGGCTGCTGGCCAAGGGCGCGGTCACCCGGGAGCGGGCGGGCCGGTCCTTCGTCTGGACGCCCGCGTCGGACCAGGCGGGCCTGGCGGCGCACAGGATGCGCAGGCTGCTGGACGCCGAGAGCGACCGGGAGGCGGTGCTGGCCAGCTTCGTCACCGGCCTGGGGCCGGACGACGAGCGGCTGCTGCGGGAGCTGCTGGGCCAGTCCCGGGGCGAAGGGGACGACTGAACCTCATGGGGGTGTTCGTCTTTCTGCCGCTGGTGCTGCCTTTGACGGCGTGGCCGATCGCGCGCCTGGCCGAGCAGCATCTGCATCCGCGGACCGCGACCCGGCTGCTGACCGGGGTGGCCGCGGTGATGGCGGCCTGCAGCACGCTGTGCCTGGGCCTGGTGATGGTGGTCGGCACCGCCCAGCTGCCCGGCAACCCGCTGCCCGACGGCTGGTCGGACCCGGAGGTGCGCGAGGCGGTGCCGTACGACGAGGTCGTCGGCAAGGCGGCGATCCCCGCGCTGTGCGCGGTGCTGGTGGCGTGCGGCCGGACGCTGTGGCGACACCGGCGGGTGCACCGGCGCGCCCGCCGGGCGCTGGCCGGGCTGCGGGAGACGGCGGTGGCCGTCCTTCCGGACGACGCCCCTTACGCGTACGCGCTGCCGGGCGGCCGGCGGGACCGCGTGGTGGTGAGCACGGCCCTGCTGGACTGCCTCGAACCCGCCGAGCGCCGGGCGCTGTTCGCGCACGAGCGGGCCCACCTCGCCGCCCGCCATCACCGCTTCCTCCTCGCGGTCCGGCTGGCCGCGCGGGCCAATCCCTTCCTGCGGCCGCTGCGCACGGCGGTGTCGTACACCGCGGAGCGGTGGGCGGACGAGGACGCCGCCCAGGCGGTGGGCAGCCGCCGGACCGTGGCGCGCGCCATCGGCAAGGCGGCCCTGGCGTCCCGGAGCACTCCGGAGGCCGTCCTGGCCGGCTTCGCCGCGGCCGGACCGGTGCCGCGCCGGGTGGCGGCCCTGCTCGGGCCCGCTCCGGCGGCGCGTCGCTGGCCGCCGCTGTTCACCTCCGTGGGCGTGGCGGCGTGGGGCGCGGCGGCCGGAGCCGCCGTGTCGGCGATGTCGTCCGCGAACTCCGCCGTGACGATGGTCCTCATCCTGCGCGCGGCCACCCCCCTTTGACGCGGGCGGGGAACGGGCAGCCGCCCGGCGTGAGGAAGACGTCGGCCTCCGCCGCCCGTTCCCTCCCACGGACGTCCGTACGGCCCCGGCCTCCGTCCGCGCGTCGTTGCCGCTGCGGCCCGCCCCCGGAGGGTCCCTGTCCCGCACTTGCGCGGGGGCGGGATCCTCGCCGCGCGGGCTCCGGTCGCGGCGAGGATCCCGTCCCCCATTGTCTCTACAGGAACGTAGAGTTCAGTCGTTCGGCGGGCACGAAGCCGGGCATCCGAACACAGCGGACGACGCGACCGAGGCCGAGGAGTGAACATCAGTGGACGGTAGGGGAAGGCGGCGCGCTCCGGCCGGGGCCGGGAAGGTCCGGCTGACGCGGCGGGGGCGGATCCTGGTGTGGAGCGCGGGCGTGTGCGCGGCGCTCGTCCTCGGCGTCGCGGGCGTCGGCGCCTGGGTCTACCAGGACCTGGACGGCAACATCCAGGGCGCGGACGTCCACGACGGGCTCGGCGGCGACCGTCCGGTCAACCTCAGCCCCGGCTCGAAGAACATCCTGGTCGTCGGCTCGGACAGCCGCGACGGCGACAACGCGCGGTACGGCGGGGACCTGACCACCATGCAGTCGGACACGCTGATGGTCGTGCACGTCCCCGCCGACCGGAAGTGGGCCACGGTCGTGTCGTTCCCCCGTGACTCGTGGGTGGGGATACCGGCCTGCGACAAGGGCGACGGCACCACGTCCGAACCGCACCACTTCAAGATCAACCAGGCGTTCGCGATCGGCGGCACGGGGGGTGGGATCGCCGAGGCCGCCGCCTGCACCATCAAGACGATCGAGGCCAACACCGGCCTGCGCATCGACCACTTCGTGTCCCTCGACTTCCAGGGCTTCAAAGGCATGGTCGACGCCCTCGACGGCGTCGAGGTCTGCCCCGAGGAGGCCATCCACGACGACAAGGCCCGCCTGGACCTGGAGGCCGGCTGCCAGACCGTCAGGGGCGAGGACGCGCTCGGCTATGTGCGTGCCCGCTACAACGTCGGCAACGGCTCCGACACCGGACGCATCGGCCGCCAGCAGGAGTTCATGCAGGCCCTGGCCGAGAAAGCGCAGTCCAAGCTGGCCAGCCCGAACGCGCTGTACGGCTTCCTCGAGTCCGCGACCGAGTCCCTGACCACGGACAAGGACCTGGCCGGCATCAGGCCGCTGTACGGCCTCGCGTCCGACCTCAAGGGCGTCCCCCGCGACCGCCTGACGTTCCTCACCGTGCCGAACTACCCGCGGGAGGCCGACGTGCCCGCCGACAAGGCCAACGTCATGTGGCAGTACCCGCAGGCCGCCGACCTGTTCGCCGCTCTGGCCAAGGACGAGGAGGTCGACGCGGAGCGGCTCCGGGCGGACGCCGAGGACCCCGTGTACGCCTCCTCCGTACGCGTCCGGGTCCTCAACGGCACCGGTGTCCCGGGCCGCGCCGCCGCGGTCGCCGAGAAGCTGCGCGCGGCCGGATTCACCGTCGTCGGCACGGGCAACGCCCCGGAGACCGCCCGCACCACCACGGTCGGTCATCCGCAGGGCCTGAGGGAAGAGGCCGAGGTGCTCGCCTCCCGGCTGCCCGGGGTGCGCGCCAGGCAGGACACGGGCGCCGCCGCCGGTGTCGTGACCCTGGTGGTCGGGACCGACCTCGACCCCGAGGCCATCGGGTGAGGTGTGAGCCGGCCGGATCCGGGCCCGGTCGGGCGTCCGCCGCGCTTCCCCCGGCGCCGGCCGCATGGTCCCGGTGGCGGCGCTCGACCGCGAAGCCGTCGTAGGAGGTGAGTTGGCCGGCGTCGTTGCAGGTATAGGTGTGCTGGGCGTTGTCGCAGGCCGGAAGGGACGTGCCGGTGGAGCTTGCGGTGCGGTTGCCGGCCTTGTCGTAGCAGTAGGACCAGCCTGCCGTGGTGGAGCCGTTCCTGGTCTCGACGGCCTTGGTGAGGCGGCCGAGGGTGTCGTAGGTGTAGGCGTCGGAGCACACTCCCGTCGCCTGCGCCACCGCGCCGGCGGGGTTCCCGGCCTCCGTACCCGCGGCAGGAGCGGGAGCGCCCGTCGAGGGCGCGGGCCCCGTACCCGCGGCAGCCACACCTGTCCCCAGCAGCGACGAAGCGGCCCCCGCCACCGTCGCCGCAGCCGTCATACGCGCACGTCTCGCGTGCATCCCCCTCTGCCGAAGCGCGGCCACCAGGTATCCGACACGAGCAACCCGGGCGGCTCGCGCGGAACGAAGGCACATCAACCGATGCGCCTTCACATCTTCATCAATATGCGAGGCGGAGTGTCGCATTCCATGAATGAAACATGCTGAGCGACCGAGAGAGCGCAGAGTGACGTCACGGATTTACCGCTCGGTCACTCTCGTTTCAAGAGCAGGGACATGCATCAGGAGCCGCAACAAAGGTCAGCGACCCGGCGCCCTCGCATTCCTCATCACCCCCCTTCCGGTATGACAACTCGAACAGGCATGTCCGCATCAATCAGGGGCAGTGGGAGGGGCTTTCGCCCGGCCGAGCACACCGGCGCTCCCCGGACCGCCGGTGTCCAGCAGTTCCGCAGGACAGACCTGCCCGCCCGGCCTGCGACCGGCGCAAGCGGGCGGGCCTCCCCGATCCGCCCGGCCGTCTCGCCGACGCCGATCGAGCAGCCGCGGACCGTGTTCGGGTCGCCGAGCGAGCCGAGGAAGGCGTCCGCCGCCGTACGGACGGTCAGCGCCTTCCCGGCCGGCGGTCGCACCGCGGCGGGCACCGCTTCTCCCGCGCCGCGGACAACAGGACCGCTTCACGTGCGCCCGGAGAACGTCACCGAAGGCGAGGACCGGGCGCCCGCCCTCGACGCCCCGGCCGGGTCGCCTCTCCTCGCCCTTCCGCCTCGAGGCTGCGGGGCGTTCCGGCCCCCTCAGACATCTGTTTCCTTCTGTTGGAAACTCTCGTCTTTCGCGCACACGCACGCCTGTTGACGCGCTCGCAACAAGGGCTTTACTTTCCACAGAAAGCGCTTACCGAATACTGCGCCGCCATTCGGTCAGTACAGCCCACCACGCAAGCACCTTCTCCGCCATGCCCGGAAACAGTTGCAGAAAGGGCTATCCGTCATGCGATTATCCAGACGCCGTGCGTCCGGAGCCGGACTGATCGTCGCCGCGCTGGCCGTCTCCCTCCTGACCACCGCGCCCGCCGGCTCCGCTTCCGCATCCCCCTCCGCCTCCTCCCCTCCCCCTGCCTCCTCCCCTCCCGCTGTCCCGGCCGCGACCGCCGACGGTTTCGCCTCCGTCGACGCCCTGGGACAGAACGGCACCACCGGCGGCGCGGGCGGCGCGGTCGTCACGGCCACCACCACCGCGCAATTCCTCGGCCACATCTCCCGCCCCGAACCCCTGGTCGTGCAGGTCAGCGGTACGATCACGCTGCCCACCGGGTCCCGCGACGGCATGCACCCGGTCGCCTCGGACAAGACCATCGTCGGTCTGGGCAGCACCGCCCGGCTGACCGGCGGCGGCCTGAACATCGGCCTCCCGGCGAGCGACGGCGTCACCTCGCCGCCCCCGAACGCCGTGCACAACGTCATCATCCGCAACCTGTCGTTCGACGGGGCCACGGACGACCTCGTCAACATCCAGATGTTCTCGCACCACATCTGGATCGACCACAACGACTTCTCCGACGGCGACGACGGCGCCGTGGACATCAAGCGCGGCTCGGACTTCGTCACCGTGTCCTGGAACCGCTTCCACGACCACGACAAGACCCTGCTGCTCGGGCACGACGACGACAACGCCGCCCAGGACCGGGGACGGCTGCGCGTCACCTATCACCACAACCATTTCGACGCCTCCGACCAGCGCAACCCGCGGGTGCGGTTCGCCGAGCCGGTGCACGTCTACAACAACTACTACCGCGACAACAGTTACGGCGTGGCCTCCGCCATGGACGCCGGGGTGATGCTGGAGGGCAACTACTTCCACAGCGTCAACAACCCGGCCCGGGTGGACTTCAGCGGCGACCTCGGCCGCCTGGCCGCGCGCGACAACATCCTCGTCGAGTGCAACCACCCCGTCGAGACGCGGGGTTCGGTCGTCGAGCCGCGCACGTACTACGCCTACACCCCGCACCGGGCGGCCGAGGTCCCGGCCGTCGTCCCGGCCGGGGCCGGCGTCGGGAAGATCTGAGAGACGGAGACGACCATGCGGAACCTCCCCTCCCTCACCCGCCGCGGCCTGCTGGCGGGCACCGCCGCCACCGCGGCCCTCGCCGCCCTGCCGGCCGCCGGCGGGAGCAGCCTCGCGCGGGCCGCCGCGCCCGCCCCCGTACCGCGGGTCCGAGCCGCCGCGGCGGCGCAGAGCGCCGACGGCTTCGCGGGCGTCCCCGCGCTGGGCCTGTCCGGCACCACCGGCGGCGCCGGCGGCCCGGTGGTCACCGTCACCGACGCCGAGACGTTCCTGGACTACTGCGACCGCGACGAGCCCTACGTCATCCAGGTCCTCGGCACCCTGCGCATCAGCAGCAAGCAGGGCGTCCGCTCGAACAAGACCATCATCGGGCTGGGCGGCGACGCGGAGATCACCGGCGGCGGCCTGGACATGTACCGCAGACAGAACGTGATCATCCGGAACCTGCGGTTCACCGGTGCCGACGACGACTCCCTCAGCATCCAGCAGTCCTCGCACCACATCTGGATCGACCACTGCACCTTCAGCGCGGGCGCGGACGGCCTGATCGACATCGTGCGCGGCGCGGACTACGTCACCGTCTCCTGGAACCACTTCCACGACCACAGCAAGACCATGCTGATCGGCCACTCGGACGCCAACGGCAGCCAGGACCGGGGCAAGCTGCGGGTCACCTTCCACCACAACTTCTTCGACGGCACCGACCAGCGCCACCCGCGCGTCCGGTTCGCCGAGCCGGTGCACGTCTACAACAACTACTACCGGAACAACCGGCTCTACGGTGTGGCCTCGACCGAGGACGCGGGCGTCCTGGTGGAGGGCAACTACTTCGAGAACGTCGCCCACCCGATCCACTCCGGCTACGACGAGAGCGGTCCGGGCCGGGTGGTGGAGCGGAACAACCTCTACGTCGGCTCCGGGACGCCCCGGACGCTGGGCACGGTGATCGAGCCGCGCACCTACTACGCCTACACCCTCGACGCCCCCTCGACCGTCCCCGCCACCGTCCCGGCCGGCGCCGGCGTCGGCAGAATCGCCTGAACCCAGGAGGCACACGATGCACCGCAAAGGCACGCTCCTGCTCACGGCCCTGGCCGCGCTGGCCGCCACGGCCGCCGCTCCCTCCCCCGCTCCCACGGCCCCTGCCGTACTGGCGGAACCGGCGCCCACCGGGTTCGCGAGCGTCGACGCGTGGGGACAGAACGGCACCACCGGCGGCGCGGGCGGTCCGACCGTGACGGTCTCCACCGCCGCCGACCTGATCGCCGCCGTCAGGGCCGAGGGCCCCAGGATCGTCCACGTCAACGGCATGATCACGCTGCCCGCCGGGATGTACGACGTCAGCTCCGACAAGACGATCGTCGGTGTCGGCGCGAGTTCCGGGATCTCCGGCGGCGGCCTGAACATCGGCCTGCCGGCGAGCGACGGCGTCACCTCGCCGCCCCCGAACGCCGTGCACAACGTCATCGTCCGGAACCTGACGTTCAAGAACGCCAGCGACGACTCCATCAACATCCAGATGTTCTCGCACCACATCTGGATCGACCACAACGACCTGTCCGCCGGTTACGACGGGCTGATCGACATCAAGCGGGGCTCCAGCTACATCACCGTCTCCTGGAACCACACCCACCACCACACCAAGAACATGCTGCTGGGCCACTCCGACAAGAACGGCGCCCAGGACACCGGCCGGCTGAAGGTGACCTACCACCACAACTGGTACGACCGCACCCCGCAGCGCAATCCGCGCACCCGCTTCGGCGACCCGGTCCACATCTACAACAACTACTTCCTCGACAACAGCGACACCGGCCCGGCCTGCAACGCGGACTCGGGCTGCTTCGTCGAGGGCAACTACTTCGACGACGTCGAGGAGCCCATGACCAACAGCTACTCGGGGCCGGAAGGCGGCGTGTTCGAACGGAACAACGTCTTCGTCGGTGACACCGGCGAACCGGTCACGGGCGGCAGCGTCGAGGATCCGGCGGACTACTACGACTACACCGTCGACGACCCGCGGACCGTCAAGGACACCGTGACGCGGGGCGCGGGTCCGGGCACCATCGGCCTCTGAGGCCCCCGCCGCAACGCCGTTCGGAGGCGGTGCCGGCGGACCGGCAGTCGGGCCCGGGAAACACCTCGTGGATGCCGCCCGCGGACCTCCCGGCGGATCCGCGGGCGGGCGGACCGGCGCGGCAGCGTGACCGCCCGCCGGGCCGCCCACCGCTCGGTGCCCCGGCCGATGTCCCGGCCGGGGCCGTGGCGGGCGGCCCCGGGCGCGGCGCCGTCACAGGCCCGCGTGCTCCAGCAGCAGCCCCAGATCGTCGTCCTTCACCCGGGTGACCCCTTGCGGGTGCCGGTTGGACAGGGCGTGCAGCGGGACGGGGTCGCGGTGCAGCCGGCGGGTCGCCGCCGGATCCAGCGTCGCCGTGAACCGCCACGGCTGGCGAGGGCTTCCGGTCACCTCGTACGGCTCGCCCTCGATCTCGGCCACCGCGGCGACCTCCCGCACCGGCGCGGAGAAGTAGATCCACAGGCGGTCGCCGGGGGCCATGCGCCGCCGCCTGGACAGGCACCACTCCCGGCGGGGCGCGGTCTCGGCGAGTTCCAGCATGCGGTCCTTGGCGAAGGAGCCGCCGTCCGGGGCGGTGTCTGCGGGTTTCACGATGAACAACCAGTCCACGGGTGCTCCTCGGCTCGTGCGTACGCGGACCCGTACCGTGCCGGCACAGGTCCCTGTGTGCTGCCCGGTGGACGAGCCGCCATGCCCGGCCGCGCGCACGCGCCGCGCACCGGATCCAGGACGGCGGTGGCCGGCGGCAGCGCCCAAAGGACCGCTCGCCGGGAAGGCGGTGACCGGACGGGGCGGAGGCGGTGGCGCCCCGTCGGGCTCCCGGCCCCCCGGGCACGGACGAGGGGCCGGACCCGGCGCGCTTCCCGCAGGCGGCCACGGCGTGGCCCGGCGCGGAAGGCACCGGCCGCGCAGGGCGGCCGGCGGGAGCAGGGCGCGGTACGTCACCACGCAGAGGGGGGCGCGTTGTGGTCTGCTGTGTAGAAGCAGTGCCGCGAGGAGTGGTAGCCCATGACCGGACCAGGCGGCCCTTCGGACCCCGGCTTCGCGAACGCTGTCCTGCACAGTATCGGCGCGGGCGTCTTCACCATGGACACCGTCGGCCTCATCACCTACGTCAACCCGTGGGCGGAACGGCTGCTGGACCGGTCGGCGGCGGAGATGCTGGGCCGTGACGCGCACGATCTGCTCCACCGCCGTCCCGACGGCGACCCGGTCCCGCGTGAGCAGTGCCTCATGCGGGCCCCCTTGCTGGGCAGCCGGAACCCCGAGGAGGGCAGCGAGGAGTACTTCCTGCGGGGCGACGGCACCACCCTGCCGATCATCTGGTCGACGACGCCCCTGATGCGCGCGGGCCACGGGGAGGGGCTGGTGGTCGTCTTCAGCGACTTCAGCCTGCACCGCGACGCCGAGAGTCGGGCGGCCGCCCACACCGCCGCCCTGGAAGCGCTGACCGGCCGGTTGAACCTGCTGGCGGACGTCTCCTCGGTGCTGTTGTCGGGCATGGACGCCTCCGCCGCGATGCGCCGGCTGCTTCCCCTGCTGGTTCCGGAACTCGGGGACTGGGCCGCCGTCGACCTGGTCGACGCGCGGTCCGGGGCGCCGGAGCGCGTCGCGGTGCGCAGTCCGGCCCATCCGCGCCGGGCGAGACAGCTGGAGGGACCGCTGCCGCTGCCGGCCAGGTCCCAGCGGCCCAGGTCACCGGTCACGGGCGGGACCCATTCGTTCCTGGTGGACGCCGCCGACGTGCGGGATCCGGATGCGCCGCTCGCCGTGACCCACCGCATCCTGTTCGAACGGCTCGGCGGCCAGTGGGCCGCCGTGGTCCCGATCCGTTCCCGCCGGCACCACTACGGAGCGCTGACCGTGGCGCGTGCCGAGGGCTCCCCCGCCCCCGCCGAAACCGAGGTGCGGCTGCTCGCGGACATCGGCCGGCGCCTGGCCCTGGTGCTGGACAACGCCCGGCTGTACTACGAGCAGCGCAATGTCGCCGAGACCATGCAGCGCCAGCTGCTGGCCCCTCTGCCGCAGGTCGACCACCTGCGGATGACCGCCCGCTACCTGCCCGCGCAGAGCGCCATGGAGATCGGAGGCGACTGGTACGACGCCTTCCTGCTCGCCGACGGCGTCATGGCCCTGGTCATCGGGGACGTGGTCGGCCACAACCTGCAGGCCGCCGCTCACATGGCCGAGGTCCGCAACATGCTGCGCGCCCTCGCCTGGACCCATGTGGAACCCCCCAGCATGATCATGCGCCGGCTGGACGAGGCGGTGACCAACACCAGCGATGCGCCCATGGCCACGCTGGTCTTCGCCCGTGTGGAAGGCCCGGAGGGAGGGCCGTGGCGGCTGCACTGGGTCAACGCCGGTCATCCCCCGCCACTGCTGATCACGCGCGACGGAGGCACGCGTTTCCTCACCGGCGGGCACGGGCCGCTGATCGGCATGAGCGCCACCCTCCATCTGGGGCTGAGCTGGCCGGACGCGTACGAGGACCTGCCGGCCGACGCCACCCTGCTCCTGTACACCGACGGCCTCGTCGAGAGCAGGGACCGCCCCATCGACGCCGGCCTGACCAAGCTCCGCCACCACGCCTCCGTCCTGGCCCGGCGGCTGTCCGGGCGGAGTGTGGACGTGTTCTGCGACCAGCTGCTGCAACGCCTCTCCCCCAGCGGCGACGACACCGCCCTGCTCGCCCTGCGCCTGCCCGCGGCCGGCGCCGGCTCCCCCGGCGACCACAGCCCGCCACCGCCCCCGCAGAGCTCCCGCAGCCCCGCCGCCCCGGACAGGGCCGCCCCCGGCTCCGTGCAGGAGCAGGCTCCCGTGCAGGACCCCACGCGCCGGGCCGGGGAGGAGCTGCGGATCCGCAGCGGCCCCGGGGAGTAGGCGCCGCGCACGTCGGCCGGCCGCCGGGACGCGCCGGGTGAGCCCCGAAAGCCGGGCTGCCGTCCCTCCTCACACCTGATCGCGCCGCCTCTCGGCGGGCCGGCCCCTCCGAGTCGGCCCCCGGCGGGGCCGGGAGCCGCGCCGAACGGTTCGCGGGCCTCGCCGGTGACGGTGACCGACGCCTACACCTCCAGCTCGGTCAGCCGCTCGATCCGGATGCCCCCCACCGTCAGCGTGTCCGCCAGTTCGGCGAACTTCCGCAGGTGGGCGCTGGCGGAGTGAGCGCGCAGGTGTTCCTCGCTCTGCCACACCTCGTGCATCACCAGCAGACCGGGGTCGTCCAGGCTCTGGTGCGGCACGTAGGTGAGGCAGCCGTCCTCCTGGCGGGTGGCCGCCACCAGGGGCGACAGCGCGTCCTTCAGCTCCTGCTCCTTGCCGGGACGCGCCTTCATGCGGGCGACGAGGACGATGGGGCCGGTGTTCCGGGCGGTCATGGGGTTCTCCTGTTCGTGAAGGTGTGAGCGGGTGCCGGCCCGCCGCCGGCACCCGGCGTCCCCGCGGCGGTCCGTTCCGCGACGCGGGGCGAAGCGGCTGCGCCAGCCGTCCGCCGCCGTCCACGTGCAGGACGGTGCCGGTGACGTAGGGGGTGTCGATGGCGAACAGCACGGCCTTGACGAGGTCGTCCGGGGTGCCGACGCGCCGGGCGGGATTGCGCTCGGCGACCGACCGGAGGAACTCCTGCTTGCCGTCGCCGAGTCCGTCCCAGGCGCCGCTGTCGACGATACCCGGGGACACGGCGTTGACGCGCAGCGGGGCGATCTCCACGGCGAGGGCCCGGACCAGGAAGGCGAGGGCGCCGTTGGTGGTGGCCATCACGGTGCGCCCGGGGGCCGGACGCCATGCCGCCACGCCGGAGAAGAAGGTGAGGGAGCCGCCTTCGCTGGCCTGTCCGGCCAGGTGCTCGGCGAGGAACAACGGGCCGGTCACCTTGGCCGCGAAGGCGCGCTGGACACCTGCCGGGTCGAGCTCGGACAGCGGCCCGTTGGCCGGTACGGCCGCCGTGGACACCAGGTGGTCGAAGGCGCCGGCCTCGTCCGCCAGCCGCGCGATCGACGCCTCGTCGGTGATGTCGAACCGGATCGCGCGGGAGGGGCCCGGCAGTTCGCCGGCCGTCCTCTCCAGCCTGCCGAGGTCGGGGCCCGCCAGGACGAGCTCGGCGCCCTCGGCCGAGGCGGTCTGCGCGAGTCGGCGTCCGATCGCGGATCCCGCGCCGATGACGACGAGTCGCTGTCCGGAACGCGCCTGGGTGTCGCTCACAAAGATCTCCTTCGGTGAGGGACCGCCGCTCGGCCGGTCCCGCGGCCGGCACCACTGTCGCCGCCGCGCACCGATAAGGCCAATGATTGTTCGTACCGGCTCCCATGAGTTCTGTTCATGTCTTCCGGTGCGGCCGTGAGCGAGTGCGGCGGTGGGCCGGTGCGGTGGCTTCGCCGCCTGCCGGCGGGCGGGCGGAGTGCCCGCCGCGCGTCGGGGCCGCCGCCGTGCCGGCCGGGCCGTCGGACACGGATCGGATCTTCCTGCGGGTGGTGCCGGGCCGCGGCCGGGAATCCGGCCGAGCGGTCGCGGGCGGCCTCCTCGTCCGGCGCCGCGGCGGATCGGGGGACGAAGCGGCCGGTCG
This sequence comes from Streptomyces glaucus, assembly GCF_039533365.1. Lineage (NCBI taxonomy): Bacteria > Bacillati > Actinomycetota > Actinomycetes > Kitasatosporales > Streptomycetaceae > Streptomyces > Streptomyces glaucus. Next base: position 81,716 of record NZ_BAAATK010000019.1, on the reverse strand, counting down.
AGGTGGGACGGGACACGGCCGAGGGCAGGATCAGCCCCTTGTTTTTCCGCGTCCGTGCCTTCCTTCCCCTCCTGGGCGCATGCCTGTGCACCGACTCGTCCGCAGTCGTTCTACCGATGCGTGACCGATCGCCCGCACGGACCATGACAAGCGTCAGTGCAGGAGACGGCCGGAAAGAGAGCATCCCGATGAACGACAGGAGTACGCCCACCGGACACGAGGCCCTGGCCGGCCGCTGTCCCCCGGTCCTCCTCACGACGGTCCGGCGGCTGTTCGCTCCCGCCGGCCCCGGCCGGCTGCGGTGCCGGCTGCGGTACACCGTGGACGACCCTTACGCGGTCGCGCTGGACTTCGTCGTGGACGCCGGGACCGGCCTCTGCGTGACCTGGGTCGTGGCCCGGGACCTGCTGGACGAGGGGACGCGCGGGCCGAGCGGCGAGGGCGACTTCCGCGTCCGGCCGTCCCCCCGGCGGCACGACGAGGCGGGCCGTGTCCGCTTCAGCCTGAGGCGGCCCGACGGCCAGGTCACCTTCGAGGCGGAGCTGGCAGGCGTCCGGCGGTGGCTCGACGCCACGTACGCGCTGGTCCCCGCGGGCAGCGAACACCGGATGCTCGACTGGGACGCGCTGGAGGCCGACCTGCTCGGCCGGGACTGACCCCTCCCGTGCTGGGGTGCCGGTAAGAATCCTGTCACCAGCCGCAAACGGCGGTGATCTTGCGAGAGTGTCACCTATGTGGGTGGGTCCGGGGCCATACGGCTGCGGTGAACGAAGCCCCGCAAGGACGATCAAGGATCGTGGCCCGTACCCCGTGGACTTGGACGAACTGGTCGAGCACTGGACGCTGCTGAAGGACGAGCAAGGGCTCGTGTCCGGCAAGCGCGGCGCGACGCGCCTGGGCTTCGCCGTTCTGCCGAAGTTCTACACGCAGTACGGCCGGTTTCCCCGGGGCCGGTACGAACTGCCGGCCGACGCGGTCGAGTTCGTCGCCCGGCAGGCACAGGTGCCCGCATCCGAGCTGGACTCGTACGAGTGGACCGGCCGGACGATCGAGTACCACCGCGCGCGGATCCGCGGTCGCCCAGGCTTTCGTGAGTGCAGTGTCGCGGATGCGGACAAGCTGACGACCTGGCTCGCCGAGCACGTCGCGTGCAAGGAGCAGCGGCCGGAGCAGGTACGGGTGGAATTGCTGGCTCGCTGCCGCACGGAGAGCATCGAGCCACCGACTTCGGGGCGGTGCGACCGGATTGCGGGCGCCGCGCTGCGGGCGGTTGAGGAGACGCTGACGGCGAGGATCTCGGCGCGGTTGACGGCGGAGAGCACGAAGCGGATCGTCGCCCTGGTCTCCGGCGCCGACCAGGCGGACGACGCTGTACCCGGTGAAGCCAGTACCAGTGAGGGTGGGGACGGCCCGCCGACCCTGGGGAGGATCAAGGAGGCTCCGGGCAATGTGAGCCTGGAGACGATGCTCACTGGGATCGACAACTCGACATGGGCGCCCGCCTCGACCTCACTGCCGTCACTGTGCCTGGCCCCCGCACATCGGAGAATGAGGGGCGCGGCCAAAGCACTCCCCTCGCGACTCAGCCTGAGCGACGATGACGGGATGACGTTGAAGCGTGTGGTGTTGGTCGTGACGTGCGTGGTGGTCGCCGTCCTGGGGTGGATGTTCACCGTCTCGCAGTGGGAGACAGCAAGCCGGATCGCGACGGTGGCCTCCGCTCTCGCAGGCGTGGCAGCGGTAGGCGTCGGAATCTGGGCCGCGCTCCCTGGCGCCAGCCAATCAGCCGTCGTCGTCCGCGAAACCAGCACCGCCAAGTCAGCAGGCAAGGGCAACGCAGTCACGGGTTATCACGGGGGCGGATCTACACGCCCCGTCACCGTCGAGCGGACAGGCGACGCCGAAGCGACCGGAGATGGCGACGCCATCAGCGGATACAGCGACAAGTAGCCCAGGGCATCAGCAGGGGGAGCGGTATGGCAGGACGGCGGGGTATCGAGGTTCGGGACACAGGTCAGGCCACTTCCGGGCCAGCAGGAGTATCCATCAGTGGATACCACAGCGGCGACATCACCACCGTGCACGTGCATGGGCGGGAGCCGGTCCCGTGGCCGCACCAAGTCGGTGTCCTTCCCCGCGAAGCTGCGGCCTTCCAGAGACGAGACGAGATCGACCAGCTGCGGGCCGCGCTGACCGACAGCGGCACCGCGGTGCTGTGCCAGGTGCTACGCGGCACCGGCGGCGTCGGCAAGACCCAGCTCGCCGCCCACTACGCGCGGCAGGCGTGGATCGGGGACGAATTGGATGTGCTGGTCTGGGTCAGCGCCAGTAGCCGCCCCGCCATCGTCTCCGCCTTCGCCCAGGCTGCCGAAGAACTCCTCGCCCACGAACCTGGTGACCCCGAAAGATCCGCAGAGGCGTTCCTGAGCTGGCTTGAACCTAAGCCGCCAGGATTCGAGCCCGTGTGCCGATGGCTGGTCGTACTGGACGATGTCGCCGACCCCGCTGACGTGACCGGACTGTGGCCGGCGAAGAACCCGTACGGCCGCACGGTGGTCACCACACGGCGCCGCGATGCCGCTCTACCTGGACATCGAATCGACCTCGGGGTGTTCACTCCGGACCAGGCAGTCGCGTATCTGGTTGACTTCCTCGCTGAGCATGGACGGCACGATAACCCGGACGAGCTCCGTGCGCTGGCCCAGGACCTCGGCTACCTGCCGCTAGCCCTCTCACAGGCTGCTGCCTACATCGTCGATGCCGACATTCCCGTCAGCTGCTCGCGATGTACCCACCAGCAGTGCCCGAGCTACCGCCGTCGGCTCGCCGACCGCGCCACCAGCCTCGCCAGCATGCTGCCCGAGCCCGGCACGCTGCCAGACGACCAGAACACCACCGTGAGCGCAGCCTGGTCGCTGTCGATCGAACGCGCTGACAATCTCAACCCCGCCGGCCTCGCCCGTCCTACGCTTCAGCTCGCTGCCATGCTGGATCCGAACGGCATTCCCCAGAGCGTTCTAACCAGTGGGCCTGCTCGAACCTACCTCGCGCAGCACCGTACCCAGGCCGCAGCTGAGCAGGGCACCGTGGATGAAGTGACGGAGCTGGACGTGTGGGGCGCACTCCGTGCTCTGCACCGCCTGAGCCTCATCGACCACGATCCCGAGTCTCCGCAGCAGTCAGTACGCGTTCACCAGCTCATCCAACGCGCCACCCGCGACACTCTTGGTCCTCAGGAGCATCGCCAGATCGTCCGTGCCGCTGGTGACGCCCTGCTCGAAGGCTGGCCTGCCCCCCACCTGCCGTTGGCTCAGACTCTGAGAGCCAACGCGCAAGTCCTCATCCACTGCGCTGGCGACGCCCTATTCGGCGAGAATGAGCACCATCACGTACTCATGCACGTTGGCGTCAGCTTGAGCAAGGCGGGCCAGTTCACCGCTGCCGTGAGGCACTTCCAGGACCTGGTGGACAGGGCTCGGGCACTTCTCGGTCCGGACCATCCGGAGACTCTGCTTGCTCGGGACAACCTTGCTGCGAATCGAGGAGAGGCTGGCGATGCACGCGGTGCGGTGGAGGCTCTGGCTGAGCTTCTGACCGACCGACTTCGGGTCCAAGGCCCGGACCATTCCGACACCCTGGACACTCGCTACGGTCTTGCTCGGTGGCGGGGAGAGGCCGGAGACGCGGCCGGAGCCGCCGGGGCTTACGCCGAACTGCTCACCGACCGGCTGCGGATCCAAGGCCCGGACCATTCCGACACCCTGGACACTCGCATCGCTCTTACTCGCTGGCGAGGAGAGGCCGGAGACGCGGCCGGAGCCGCCGAGGCTTTCGCTGAACTACTCACCGATCTCCTGCGGATCCACGGACCCGACCACCCATCCACCTTGGACACTCGCCACAAGTTCGCGGAATGGCGCGGGCACGCGGGGGATGCCGCCGGTGCTGCGGAGGCTTTGGCCGAGCTTCTGGCGGACCGTGTTCGTGCCGTCGGTCCTGACCACCCCGAGGCCTTGAACGACCGGTTCTGCTTGGCCCACTGGCGGGGAGAGGCTGGGGACGCGGCCGGAGCCGCGGAGGACCTGGCCGAACTACTTACCGACCGGCTGCGGATCCTGGGACCCGACCATGTCGACACCCTGCGTGCCCGCTTCGGTCTTGCCCGCTGGCGGGGAGAAGCTGGGGACGCGGCCGGAGCCGTCGAGGGTTTCGCCGAACTACTCACCGAACGGCTACGGATCCTGGGACCCGACCATCGAGACACCCTGAGCGCCCGCTATTGGCTGGCCCGTTGGCGGGGAGAGGCTGGAGACGCGGCCGGAGCCGCGGAGGACCTGGCCGAACTACTTACCGACCGGCTGCGGATCCTGGGACCCGACCATGTCGACACCCTGCGTGCCCGCTTCGGTCTTGCCCGCTGGCGGGGAGAAGCTGGGGACGCGGCCGGAGCCGTCGAGGGTTTCGCCGAACTACTCACCGAACGGCTACGGATCCTGGGACCCGACCATCGAGACACCCTGAGCGCCCGCTATTGGCTGGCCCGTTGGCGGGGAGAGGCTGGAGACGCGGCCGGAGCCGCCGAGGCCCTGGCCGAACTGCACACCGACCACCTGCGGATCCAGGGACCCGACTATCCGGACAAGTTGAGTACGCAGAACGAGCTTGCTTACTGGATGGCCATTATGCGGGGAGAGGCTGGAGACGCGGACGGGGCCGCGGAAGATCTGGCCGCACTACTGGTCCGCCGGCAGCAACAGGACGGCCCCACCCATCGCAACACCCTGAGAACGAAGAACCAGCTCGCCCATTGGCGGAGGCGGGGCTCGATGGAAGCAGACGGTCATCTATCGACCGATTGATGAGCAAGATCGGTAAGCGGCGGCGCGCGGCCGGATCGGCGCCGGATCATGTCCATAAAACGGTGTCAGAAAGTCGATGTGCTCAAGAGCTTGAGCAATACCGTTTTCTGCACGATCTGGCAGGTGCAGCCACCCCAGGCCGACGACACCGCCGGTCTCCTCGTCCCCGTTCCGGCCGTACGGACCGGCGGCCTCGCGGGATACGCACGCGTGTCCCACCAAGGGACAGTTGCTCGACCGGCAGATCCACGCACTCACCGAAGCAGGGTGCATCCGGATCTTTTCCGACAAGAAGTCCGGCAAGAGCGCCGAACGCGAGGAGCTGTGGAAGGCCCTCGACTACCTGCGCGAGTGCGACACCCTCGTCGTCCCGTCGCTGGACCGGCTCGGACGCTCCATCCAGGACCTCATCGCCATCGTGTCCGGCCTGCGCAAGCGCGGTACCGGCTTCACCTCACTGCACGAGGCGCTCGACACCACCACGCCCGGCGGGCGCCTGGTCTTCCACGTCCTCGCGGTCCTGGCGGAGTTCATCCGAGAACTCATCGTCCAGGGCACGAACGAGGGCCTGGACGCCGCCCGCGCCCGCGGTGCCCGACTCGGCCGCCCGCCGGCAATGACCGAGGAACAGGTACGTCACGCCCGCGACCTACTCGCCCGCCCAGAGAACAGCGTCACCTCGATCGCGAAGCTCCTCGGCGTCTCCAGGAACACGATCTACAACTACGCGCCTGAGCTGAAGGGCGGCCGCCTCGCACTCGCCGAGGCGACCAACACGCCGGAACTGCCCCGACCTGCCAGGTCCCAGGACTGATCACCGCCGTTTGCGGCTGGTGACACGGTTCTTGCCAGCACCCCGTGCTGCGGGCACGGCCGGTCCCGCCCCGTCGTCGCGGGCCGCCGCCGGCGGTCCGGCGCGGCCCCGTCCGGGCCCCGCCTTCCTCGTCGGCCCGCTCGGCCCGGACCCGCGTCATGGCGTGGACCGGTCACCGCGGCCGGCCGCGCGGGCACCGAAGCGGCCGGCGCCCCGACGAATCAGTCGACCGACCGATGCCCGGACGGACCGCCGGTGACACGCTCGGAGCGGCTCGGCCACGATCCGGCCGGGCGCCCTCCCCGCGTCCGGCCGGGGCCTCGCCCGGAGCGCGCCACGGCGGTGCGGCGGATGAAAGGAATGCCACGATGACCAACGCGTCCACGACCTCGGCGCCGATCGGCCTCGTCCTGATCGACACCGTCAACGAGATCTTCTCCGAGCGGGGCAAGGGGTACCCCGGTTTCAAGGCGGAGTTCGAACGGATCGGCACCCTGGGCAACCTCAGGCGGCTGCTCGGGGGCTTCCGCGACCGGGGCTTCCCCGCGTTCTTCTCGCCGATGTCGTACACCGACGAGGAGTACACCCACTGGAAGCACCGGTCTGGCATCCACCACATGATGTTCGACAACCGCATGTTCGAGGCGGGCAGCTGGGGCGCGGAGTTCCACCCCGACCTCGCACCGGGCCCCGGCGACGTGACCGTCGCGCCGCACAAGAACCTCGACGTCTTCGCCACCACCGACCTCGACACGCAGCTGAAGCGGCGCGGTGTCGAGCACGTCGCCGTCGCGGGCATGATCGGCACGATGTGCGTGGAGTCGACGGCGCGCAGCGCCATGGAACGCGGGTACCGGGTGACCCTCGTGAAGGACGCCACGGCTCCCGAGGGCGGCCCCGACTCCTACGAGCAGATGCTGCGGCGCTACGCGCTGATCGCGCACGACGTGCTGACCACCGACGAGCTGCTGGCGACGGAACCGTTCCGGAGGCGCTAGCCGCCGCGTCGCCGGGGCCGGCCCGCCGTCACCGGGGGGAGACGTCCCGTCGTCCGCGGGCCGCGCGGGCGAGGTTGTTGTGCACACGGCGCAGGTACTTGGCCACGGAACAGGGCCTTCCGTCCGCGTCGCACTGACGGCAGGTCCGCAGGTGCGTCTCGTACTCGTCGGCCGCCTGGTCGGGGCGGTCCTGGAGAGGCTGCATGAGTATTCCCGGGATGATGCGAGGGCAGGGACGGACACAGGAACGGCCTCAACTGGTTGCCTGAGGCTCACTTCCGGATTGTGATCTTGTTACTCGGGGTACGGCAAGGCGGATCCGGCCACATGCGCCGGACGGCGGCAGCGGCCGCCCGGTGGCCGGCACGTGTCTCGGCCGCCCGCCGCAGGTGTGCCGGGCCGCTCTCCGCCCACCGGCCGGGGCGGCGCCGCCGGGTGTGTCGGCCGCCCCGGCCGCCGCCAGGTGTGACCGCCGCCGTCCCGTCACCGGTCACACGGCCGTTCACCGCGCCGGAAACACTCACCGGCTACCGTGAGGCGCCTTCGCGCAGGGGAGTCGGGCTCCCCTGTCCGCCTGCCCGGCGGCCGGAGGGCGGATTCGCCGGGCGCGCCGTACGAGAGGAACACACATGCCGTACGTCCTGCCCGACGACGACATCGTCCATGTCCGCGACCAGGTGTACCTGGTCACGGGCAGCAACACCAACTGGGTCATCGTCAAGGAGGGGAACAGCGCCACCCTGATCGACACCGGCTATCCGGGGGATCACGACAAAGTGCTCGCCTCGCTGGCCTCCGTGGGGCTGGCGCCGGGTGACGTGACCGCCGTGCTGGTCACCCACGCCCACAACGACCACATCGGCGCGGCCGAGCGGCTGCGGTCGGCGCACGGCACCCCGGTCCTCATGCACCCGGAGGAGGTCCCGCACGCCCGGCGCGAGTTCCTGCAGCAGGTCTCGGTGGGCCGGGTGCTCGCCAACGCCTGGCGTCCCGGAGTGCTTCCCTGGGCCGTGCACGCCGTCCGGTCGGGGGGAACGGCGCACGTGCCCGTCGCCGAGCCGCGGCCGTTTCCCGCGCCGGGGCCGCTCGACCTGCCCGGCGCCCCGGTGCCGGTCCACACCCCGGGACACACCGACGGGCACTGCGCCTACCACCTGCCGGGCGCCGGCGTGCTGGTCAGCGGGGACGCGCTGGTGACGGCTCATCCCACGTCGCGTGCGTCCGGACCGCAGCTGCTGCCCGACATGTTCCACACCGACCGCGAACGGGCGCTCGGGGCCCTGGCGCGGCTGGAGGAGGTGGACGCCGACCTCGTCCTGCCGGGCCACGGGCCGTCGCACCGCGGCACCGTGCGGGAGGCCGTGTCCCGGGCCCGCGAGCAGGCCGCGCGGTAGGCGGCGGCCCGCCCGCCGGGGCGGGTCAAGAAGGCGGCCACAAGGACTCCACAACGGTGCGGAAGGCTGACGGCGCGGCCCGTGGTGCGGCACCCGCGCCGGACGGGACGGCCGCGGCAGCCGCCGTCCCCGGCGTTCCCGCTGGGTGCAGGAGCCGTCATGGCCACCTGCCGCGCCACCGGGATCGTTCCCGGCGGCGCTCCCCGCGCCACCGGATGCGCGCCGGAACCGGCGTCGCCCGCCGGGTGCGCGTCCGGGTCGTGGAGCGGGTGCCCGCCGTCCCGGGGCGGCGGCCACCCGCTCCACGGCCGGAACCGCACAGACCCTCACCAGAACCGGCCGCCGGCCCGTGCGCGGCCCGGCCGGCCGGCATCCGACAGGAGCCCACCATGACCGCCTTCCTGGCCGACTCGGCCGAGACCCGCTACGTCGACGGACCCGAGGGGGAGCGCTTCGCCTACCGCCGCTTCGGCCGGGCGGGCACCCGCCCGCTCGTGATGCACATGCGCCTGCGCGGCACCATCGACCACTGGGACCCGGCACTGCTGGACCTGCTGGCCGCCGAGCGGGAGGTGATCGTCTTCGACAACCGCGGGATCAACTTCTCCACGGGCAACCCGCCCGCGGTCATGGAGGACATGGTCGAGGGCTCCCTGGCCTTCGTCCGCGCCCTGGGACTGACCGACATCGACGTGCTGGGCTGGTCCATGGGCGGGATCGTGGCCCAGGGGGCCGCCCTGGCCGCCCCGCAGCTCGTGCACCGCCTGGTCGTGGCCGGCAGCTCCCCCGGCGGTGTGCCCGACCTGCCGGCCCCGCCGGAGCGCACCCGGCGGACCGTGGGCAAGCCGGTCAACGGCGACGAGGACTTCCTGTACCTGTTCTTCCCCGAGACCGAGAAGGCGCGGGCGGCCGGTCTGGCGTCGCTGCGCCGGCTGGACCGCCGGCTGAAGGAGTCCCACGCCGTGGTGGGACCCGAGGCGGTGCGCGGCCAGCTGACGGCCATCAGCGGTTTCCAGGGCTTCTGGCACCGCCGGCGGGAACTGGCCCTGCCCGTCCTGGTCGCCAACGGCGCGCACGACGTGATGATCCACGCCTACGCCACGTACGCGATGTCACAGGTGCTGCCCGACGCCAAGGTCGTCCTCTACAGCGACGCCGGGCACGGCTTCCTCTTCCAGCACCCGGAGGACTTCGCCCACGAGGTCAACCGGTTCCTCGGCTGAGCGGCGGCCGCCGCCGGGACCGGTGTCCCGGCCGCGGCGGGCGAGCCGGGGCGCGGCCCGCTTCCCCCCGCGGGGCCGCCCCCCCCTTTCCGCACCGGGGACGGCGTACGGAGCCGGAGGCGGGGGCGCGGTCACGCGCGCTGGGCCTGCGCGATCTCGTCGAGGTGGTTCTCGACCCAGTGCCGCAGCTGCGCCAGCGGCTGCGCGACGCTGCGGCCCAGGTCGGTGAGCGCGTACTCCACGTGCAACGGCACGGCCGGGTAGATGGTCCGGTCCACGAATCCCTTCTCCTCCAGGCGGCGCAGCGTGTTGGTGAGCACCTTCGGGCTGATGCCCTCCAGCCGCCGCTGCAGCGCCCCGAAGCGCTGGGGTCCCTCCTCCATCGCCCCGATCGCGAGCGCCGACCACTTGTTGGCCAGCAGGTCCAGCACCTCGCGGCACGGGCACTGGGCCGCGTACACGTCGTGCCGGTCGTGCTGTTCCGTCGCGCAGATCATGACCATGCTTCACGCCTTCCCTTGATGAATCACCGCTCCCACCAGCTTACTTCCCCAAAGGAAGTAAGTGCCCTTGCGCGTTACTACCTCCCTGGGTCTACGTTGCAATGGCAGCCAGCACCACCTACCAGTTACATGAGGAGAACATCCGATGAGCGAGACGTCGCACACCACCATGCCGGCGGTCGCCTACCGCAAGAGCCTGCCCGTGGACGACGCGGAGAGCCTCGTGGACGTCCGGCTGCCGGTGCCGCAGCCGGGCCCGCGTGACCTGCTCGTGCAGGTGGAGGCCGTCGCGGTCAACCCGGTGGACTACAAGGTGCGGCAGAACAACGACCCGGGCGGCGAGCCCAAGGTCCTCGGCTGGGACGCCGCGGGCACGGTCGTGGCCGTCGGCGACGAGGTCGAGCTGTTCGAGGTCGGCGACGAGGTCTTCTACGCCGGCGCCCTCGACCGGCCCGGTACCAACGCCCGCTTCCACGCCGTGGACGAGCGCATCGTCGGCCGCAAGCCCTCGACGCTCTCCTTCACCGAGGCCGCGGCGCTTCCGCTGACCTCGCTGACCGCCTGGGAGGGCCTGTTCGAGCGCCTCGGCCTGCACGACGGCGCCCTGAAGCAGACCGGGACCCTGCTGGTGACCGCGGCGGCCGGCGGTGTCGGTGCGATGGTGGCCCAGCTGGCGCGCGCGCTCACCAGCCTGACGGTGATCGGCACCGCGTCGCGCCCCGAGACCACCGAGTTCGCCCGCCGCATGGGGGTGACCCACGTGGTCGACCACCGCAAGCCGCTGGCCGAGCAGGTGCGCGCCGTCGCGCCCGGCGGAGTGGACCACGTCTTCAGCACCACCGGCACGGACCGGAACCTGGCCGTCTACGCGGACGTCCTCAAGCCCTTCGGAGGACTGGTCGCCATCGACGACTTCGGCCCGGTGGAGATCGGCCTGCTGAAGTCCAAGAGCATCTCCTTCCACTGGGAGCTCATGTTCACCCGGTCCCTGCACCGGACGCCCGACCAGGCGGTGCAGCACCACATCCTGAACCAGGTGGCCCGCCTGGTGGACGCCGGCATCCTCACCACCACCGCCACCACCGACCTCGGCACGATCAACGCCGAGCACCTCCGCGAGGCGCACCGCGTCCTGGAGTCCGGCAGGGCGATCGGCAAGATCACCCTCACCGGTTTCTGAGCACGGGGAAGTGGAGGCGCCGGGCCCGTGGCGCACCGGCGCCCCACAAGGACTCCACTGCTCCCGCCTACGGTAGGCGGGCGGGCGGAAACGGCCGTGGACCGCGTCCGACGCACGGCGGGACCCGCGCGCCGGACGCGGCCGGCTCCCCCTGCGTCCGACGCCGGCCGGGCCCGCCCCGACGCGAGGGCCCGGCCACGGCCCCACCCACCGGAACGGAGCAGCGCCGATGCTGTCGATCGACGTCTTCACCAGCGACTACAAGCCCATCGCCGCCACCCTGCCGGGCTGGGACCCGCGGCAGCGGGCCACCTGGCCGGCGAGTACGGCGACGCTGATCCACGGGCCCCGCGAGGCGGCGCTGGTGGACGCGCTCGTCACCGAGCGGGAGGCCCGCGACCTCACCGCGTGGATCCGGGCCAAGGACAAGGTCCTGACCACGGTGTACGTCACCCATGGACACGCCGACCACTTCCTGGGGCTGTCGGTCGTGCTCGACGCCTTCCCCGACGCCGTGGCCGTGGCCCTTCCCGACGTGGTCCCGCACGCGCGGGAGCAGCTGCGCGGCCCCTCCCTCGCGTACTGGGAGTCCCTGTTCCCGGGCCTGCTGCCCGCCCGGCGGGTGGCGCCGCGGCCGCTGGCCGACGAGGTGATCGGCGTGGACGGGCACGAGGTGAGACCGGTCCGGGTCGGACAGAGCGACACCGCCCCCTCCAGCGTGGTCCACGTGCCCGGCCTGGACGCCGTGGTGGGCGGCGACGTCGCCTACAACGGCATCCACATGTGGCTGGCGCAGACCGACCGCGCGGCACGCGCCCGCTGGCTGGACGCCCTGGACGCGGTGGAGGCGCTGCGGCCCGCCCGGGTGATCGCCGGTCACCGGCACCCCGGCGCCCCGGACGACGACGCGGCCGGCGTCCTCGCGGCGTCCCGCCGCTACCTGACCGACTTCGACGGCGCGGTCGAGGCCGGTGCGGACGCCGCCGACGTCGTGCGGGCGATGACCGCCGCGCACGGCGACCGCGGCAACCCCTACACCCTGTTCGTCTCGGCGACCGCCCAGTACCCGGAGCCGGCCGGGGCCGACGGCACCCGCTGAGTCGCCCGCGTTCCGCGCCTCAGTCATCCGACGGATGTGCGCGCGGTCCGGACGTCCTACCGTTCGATGGCCGGGACCCGGACGCGCACCCGCCGCACGCCGGATCCCGGGCGGCGCGGTCCGGGACGGTTCCCGGACCCCGCGGCGCCCGGCCCGCGGGGTCCGGCGCGGCGGGGCGACGAAACCCCCGCGCGCCCCCGCCCCACGTCCTGCCCGCCCTCCGCCGCGCGGCCGGGCGGCACGGCCGGGCGCGGCGGACCGTTCGCGCCCGCCCCGGCGCGGCACCGGGACGGGCGCGGCTCCACGAACGTCAGGCGCGAGGAGACCACCGTGACAGGGCCACGACGCACAGCGGACGACGACACCGTCCGGTTCTCCGTCCTCGGGCCGGTGCGGGCCTGGCGCGGCGGGAGGGAACTGCTCATCGGCCCCAGGCAGCAGCGGCTGATCCTCGCCGTGCTCCTGGCGCGGGCCGGGCGTCCGGTGTCGATGGGCGAGTTCACCGATCTGCTCTGGGCGGGCAGCCCGCCGGCCAGCGCCGTCAACGCGGTGCACCGGTACGTCGGCGCGCTGCGCCGGCTGCTGGAGCCCGGCCTGCCCGCCCGGTCGCCCGGCCGGTGGCTCGCCCGGCAGGGCGGCGGATACCTGATGCGCGTCGACGCCGGCCGCCTCGACCTGCTGCGGTTCCGCGCCCTGGTGGAGCAGGCCCGGCGGTCGCCGGCGGCCGACGACCCGGCGGCGGCGGTCGGCCTCTTCACCGCCGCGCTGGACCTGTGGCAGGACCGGTGCGCCGCGGACCTGGAGCCGACGGGCGTCGCCCACCCCGTCTTCACCATGCTCGAACACGAATACGTGTCCGTGGTGTGCGAGGCCGCCGAGGCGTCCCTGCGGTGCGGCCGGGCGGCGGCGATGCTGCTCCCCCTGCGCCGGGCCGCGGACCGTCATCCCCTGGACGAGGCGCTGGCGGCCCACCTGCTCCGGGCGCTCGCCGCCGACGGCAAGCAGGCCGAGGCCGAGGCCCTGTACCTGGAGGTGCGCCGCCGCCTGGCGGACGAGCTGGGCGTCGATCCCGGGCCGGAGCTGTGGGCGGCGCACGCCCGGTCGCTGCGCCACCGGCCCGCCGGTCCGCGCGGCGGGAAGACCGCGGGCGACGGGCCGTCCGAAACGCACGACGCCCCCTCCCCCGCCCCGGCGGGGCCCGCGGTGCGGCCGGCGCAGCTCCCCGCGGACCTGCCCGGTTTCACCGGACGCGGCGCAGCGCTCCGGCAGGCCGCGGCGCTGGCCGCGAGCGGGGACGGCGCACTGCGGGTGCTGGCGGTCGACGGCATACCCGGTGTCGGCAAGACCGCGCTGGCCGTGCACTTCGCGCATCGCGTCGCGCGCGACTTCCCCGACGGCCAGCTCTACGCCGATCTGCGGGGCTTCACGTCCGACGGCGGCCCCGCGGACCCGGGGGACGTGCTGGCGGGCTTCCTCGACGCCCTCGGCGTGGCCCGGCATCGGATACCCGCCGCCGCGCAGATGCGTGCGGCGTTGTACCGCAGCCTTCTGGCGGGCCGGCGGATGCTCGTGGTCCTCGACAACGCCTGGGACACGCGGCAGGTCAGGCCGCTGCTGCCCGGCACCGCGGAGTGCATGGCGGTGGTGACCAGCCGCAGCCGGCTGACCGGGCTCGCGGCGGCCCACGGGGCCCGGCTGCTCACCCTGGACGTGCCGTCGGCCGAGGAGGCGGCCGAGACCTTCCTGGAGCGTGTCCGCGGCTGCCGTCCCGGCCTCGAAGCGCCTCAGGTCCGGCCGATCGTGGACCGGTGCGGCCGCCTCCCGCTGGCCGTGGCCGTCGTCGCCGCCCGTGCGGCGGCCCATCCCGAACGGCCCCTGGCGCAGATCGAGTCCGAGTTGTCGGCCGCCGGGAGGAGTCTCGACGGCTTCAGCGACGACAACCTCGACAACGACGTCCGCGCCGTGTTCTCGTCGTCGTACCGCACGCTCGGGCCGCAGGCCGCACGCCTCTTCCGGCTGCTGCCGCTGCATCCGGGCCCGGACGCCACGGTCACCGCCCTGGCCGGCCTGGCCGGCACACCGCCCCGGGAGACCGCCGCGGCCGTCGGGGAGCTGGTACGGGCCCGGTTGCTGACCGTGCGGCAGCGGGACCGGTACCGGTCCCACGACCTGGTGCTCACCTACGCCGCCGAACTGGCCGGTCCGGCCGGGGCCGGGTCCGCGGCCGGACCGTCCGGGCCGCGCGGCCGCGGGCGCCCGCCGGCGCACACCGGCGGCCTGCCGCTGCGACCCCTGGTCCGCCGGGGGTGAGACCCGCCCCGGCCCGCCCGTGAGCCGAGCACCGGCCGCTGTCCCATGCCGTCGTGCGGCGGGAGCGCCCTCCCGGGTCCCCCACCGACTCCGCCCGCCCCCGCTCCCTGCGCGGCGCAGACCGTGACGGCGCCGCCCCGGCGGCCGTGCGGGACACCGGGGGCGGGCCGGGGCCGCGGGGCGGGGGCCGCCCCCCGTCCGCGCCGGCGCACCGCGTTCAAGAAGCGCACCACAAAGCTTCCACTCGGGGCGGTCATGCTGGTCCGGTGACGGCGAGCGGCCCGGCCCGTCCGGACCACGACGCCGGCCCGTCCGGACCCCGACGCCGGCCCGTCCGGACCACCGCGCCGGCACGGCCCCGCGAGCGGCCGGGGATCAGCCGGCCGTCGCGCCCGGCCCCTCACCCCCCTCACCCCCTCGCCCCGGATCCGACACCGCCCGTCAGGGAGAAACCATGGCCACAGTGACGCACCAGACCGCGCCCACGCAGTTCGCCGAGGCGGGCGGCGTCCGTTACGCCTACCGCCGGCTCGGTCCCGCGGGGACGGTGCCGCTGGTGATGCTGCAGCACTTCACCGGCAACCTCGACAACTGGGACCCCGCCCTCGTCGACGCCCTCGCCGCCGAGCGCGAGGTCGTCCTGGTGGACTACCCCGGGGTGGCCTCCTCCACCGGGACCCCGGCGACCACGGTGGCCGAGCTGGCCCATCAGATGATCACCTTCACGGTGGCCCTGGGCCTGGAGCGGATCGACCTGCTCGGCTTCTCCCTGGGCGGCTTCGCGGCCCAGGACATGGCCCTGGTCCGGCCCCGCCTCGTCCGCCGCCTGGTCCTGGCCGGCACCGGGCCCAAGGGCGCACCGGGCATGCACGGCTGGCGCAAGGACATCGAGACGCACGCCCGCGCCGAGGTGCCCACCGGCGAGGACCTGCTCCACATCTTCTTCGCCCACACCGAGACCAGCCGGGCCAAGGGCGTGGAGTTCCTCGGCCGGTTCATGGCGCGCACCGAGGACCGGGACGTGCCCAGCAGCCTCGCCTCCCGCGACGCCCAGTACGACGCCGTCCTGGAGTGGGGCATCCCCGACCACTCGGCGCTGCAGCGGCTGACCGGCATCCGGTGCCCCACCCTCATCGTGCAGGGCGACGACGACCTGATGATCCCGACCAAGGTCAGCCACCTGATGGCGGGGCTGATCCCCGACGCGCGGATCCTCGTCTACCCCGACGCCGCCCACGCGTCGCTGTTCCAGTACCCGGCCGAAGCCGCCAAGGACATCAACGAGTTCCTCGGCTGACGCCCGCGCCCACCGCCCCAGGAGAAGCACCATGTCCGATCTGCTCACCACCGTCCTCGACGCCCACGGCGGCCGCGCCCGCTGGGAGGAGGCGCACCGGATCACCGCCCGCCAGTTCTTCGGCGGCGCCCTGTGGGGCATGAAGGGCCACCCCGGCGCCCTCGACGGCGTGGACGTGACCGTCGGCCTGCGGCGCGAGCACGTGTCGCAGAAGCCGTTCTTCGACGCCGGCCACCACACCTCCTTCTCGCCCGGCCGGGTCGCGGTGGAGGACTCCGACGGCAAGGTGGTCGAGGAACTCCTCGATCCGCGTGCCTCGTTCGCGGGCCACGACCTGATGACGCCGTGGAGCCGGCTCCAGCTGGCGTACTTCTCCGGCAGCGCCATGTGGACCTACCTGGCCGAACCGCTGTCGCTGACGTTCCCCGGGGTGCGCACCGAGGAGATCGGCCCGTGGACCGAGGACGGCGAGAAGTTCCGCCGGCTGCGCGTGGTCTTCCCCGAGAGCATCGCGACCCTCAGCACCGAGCAGACCCTGTACGTGGACTCCTCCGGGCTGATCCGGCGGCGCGACTACAGCGTGGAGATCGCCGGCGGCACCCCCGCCGCCCACTACGTCTCCGGGCACCAGGAGGTCTCCGGGCTGGTCGTCCCCACCACGCGGATGATCTACAGCCGGGACGAGAACGGCCACAGGGTGCCCGAGCCGCTGGTCGTCTCGGTGCGCCTGGAGGACGTCGCCGTCTCCTGAGACGGCCGGAAAAGGGCGCTCCACCGCGCCGACGGCCGCCCCGACGGGGGGCGGCACGGACAAGAAAGGCAGCCAGCCATGAGCAGCATCTCAGCCGCGTCCTCCGGGTCGTTCAGCATCGGCGGCGAACTGAAGGTCGACCGGCTCGGCTACGGGACCATGCAGCTGACGGGCCCCGGCGTGTGGGGCCCCTTCCCCGACCAGGACGCGGGGGTGCGCGTGCTGCGCCGCGCCGTGGAGCTGGGCGTCACGCTCTTCGACACCGCCGACTCCTACGGTCCGGAGACGGCCGAGCAGCTCCTGCACAAGGCGCTGCACCCGTACTCGGAGAACGTGGTGATCGCCACCAAGGCCGGTCTGACCCGGCCCGGTCCGGGGCAGTGGCGGCCCGACGGGCGGCCCGGGTACCTGCGGCGGCAGGCGGAGTCCAGCCTGCGCAGGCTCGGTCTGGAGCGCATCCCGCTGTTCCAGCTGCACCGCGTCGACCCCTCGGTTCCGTTCGAGGACCAGATCGGCGTCCTGAAGGAGCTCCGGGAGGAGGGGAAGGTCGCGCACATCGGGCTCTCCGAGGTCGGGGTGGAGGAGCTGGAGCGGGCGCGCGCCATCGTGCCGGTCGCCTCGGTGCAGAACCTGTACAACGTGGCCCAGCGCGACTCCGAGGACGTCCTGCGGTACGCCGAGGAGCACGGCATCGCGTTCCTGCCCTGGTTCCCGCTGGCCACCGGGCAGCTGGCGCGCCCGGGCGGTCCGCTCGACCGGATCGCCGGCCGTCTGGGCGCCTCGCCGTCGCAGGCCGCGCTGGCCTGGCTGCTGCGCCGTTCGCCGGTCGTGCTGCCGATCCCGGGCACGTCGTCGGTGGCGCACCTGAAGGACAACGTGGCCGCGGCGGCGCTGGAGCTGTCGCGGGCCGACTTCGAGGCGCTCAGCGACCCGTTCCCCCCGCGCGGCTGAGGACGCCCGCGGCCGCGGCGCCCCCCCCGGGCGGCGCTCCCTCCCGTGGCCGCACGGGGCCGGGGCGGGGCGTCCCGCCCGCGCCGGGGCACGGCCCGCCCCGGCTCCCCCGAGACGACCGGTCATGTCCGACCGTGTCGCCTCGGCACCCCGGGGAAACCCCGGGTCCGCCTCTCCACACACTCACACCTCAGAGGTCAACATGTCCGACCTGTTCCCGAACCGTCCGTCCGTCGCCGTCGCCTACCACTCCGGTTACGGGCACACCGCCGTCCTCGCCGAGGCCGTCCGCCGCGGAGCCGCCGCAGCCGGGGCCGACGTGGCCTTCGTCGACGTGACCGCGGTCACCGACGAGCAGTGGGACCTGCTGGACGACGCGGACGCGATCGTCTTCGGGTCGCCCACCTACATGGGCGGCGCGTCCGCGGGCTTCCACACCTTCGCCGAGGCCACCAGCAAGCGGTTCGTGGAAGGGCGCTGGGCCGACAAGCTGGCCGCCGGGTTCACCAACTCCGCCTCCAAGAGCGGCGACAAGTCCAACACCCTCGCCTTCTTCGCCGCCTTCGCCGCCCAGCACCAGATGCTCTGGGTCAGTCTGGGGCTCGCCCCCGGATGGAACTCCACCACCGCCTCCGAGGACGACCTGAACCGCCTGGGCTACTGGGGCGGGGCCGGCGCCCAGACCCCGATGGACGGCGGCACCGACACCGTCCACGGCGCGGACATCGCCACCGCCGAGCACCTCGGAGCACGGGTGGCCCGGCAGGCCGCGCTCGTGAGCGCCGGCCGCCACGCCCTCGCCGTCGCGCCCTGACACCGGGCCGTGTCCCCCGAGGCACACGCGCCTCGCTTCGACCGCCCGGACGGCCGGCCGCGAGGAGACGCCGTGGAGCTCCCTGCGGTCAGCCCCCGCCGGACACCGCACGCGCTGCGGGTGCCGGGGGCGCCCGGGCGGTCCGGTCCCGGCCGGCCGCTGTCCACCCTGGGCGTGGTGACCGCCTCGATCGCCGTCGCCTTCGGCGCCGGGGCGGGAAGCCCGCTGTTCGTGCTCCACCGGCGGCAGTGGGGCTTCCCCGACTGGGAGCTGACCGCGGCGTTCACCGTCTACGCGGTGACCCTGCCGGCCACCCTGCCGGTGGCCGGCTCGGTGAAGGCGCGGCCGGGATCGTGCTCCGCCCCGCCCGGGCCATGGACCTCTCCGCCCTCGAGGGGAGCGGTCCGGCACCGGAGCGGCTGCACGCTCACCCGGCCCGCCGGAGCGACCGGATCCGGGCGTCCGGGGCGGGGGCCGGCCGCTCCCCGGCGTCCTCCCGCCCCAGCTCGGCGGCGTACGCCAGGGCCAGGCGGTGCGCCTCGTACCGGCCGGGCCGGCCGGCGGTCAGCAGTCCGGCACGCACCAGTTCTCCCGCCGCCTCGGTCGCCGCCCGCGGCGGGAGCCCGGCCAGGCCGGCCAGGGCCGCGGTACCGACGTCGGGGCCCCGGTGCAGCGGCAGCAGCCGGAACATCCGTGCCGCCCGGGGGCCCAGGGTGCGGTAGGACGAGGAGAGGACGGCCCGTACGTCGTTGTCGTGCCCGTCGTCGCCGAAGCCGTCGAGGCTCTCCCCGGCCGCGGTCAGCTCGGCCGCCAGCTCGCTCAGCGGCCGGTCCGGGCGGGCCAGGGCGCGGGCGGCCGCGACGGCCAGGGCCAGGGGCAGCCGGCCGCACCGTTCGACGATCTCCTCGACCACACCGGGCCGCGCGCCGCGGTGGGCCGGACCCAGCCGTCGCAGGAGGCATCCGGCCGCCTCCGCCGGCGCGGGAACCCGGAGTCCGACCAGCCGCGCCCCGTACGCGGCGGCCAGTCCGCTCAGCCGCCGCCGGCCGGTGACCACCACCATGCACAGCGGGGTGCCGGGCAGCAGCGGCCGCACCTGTGCCAGGTCCAGGGCGTCGTCCAGCACCACCAGGACCTTCCGGGCGGCCAGCACGCTGCGGAAGAGCGCCGCCCTGGACTCCGTCGACGGGGGGATGCGGCGGCGCTCCACGCCCAGCGCCTCCAGGAAGCCGTGCAGGACGTCACCGGGGTCCGCCGGGCTTCCGCCGGGGGCGAAGCCGCCGAGGTCCGCGAAGAGCTGCCCGTCGGGGAACCGCGCGGCCACCCGGTGGGCGAGGCGCACCGCCAGGGCGGTCTTGCCGATTCCGGGGATGCCGTCGATCGCCAGCACGCGCAGGGCCTCGGCCGGCTCCTCCGCGAGGGCCAGCGCCTGGGCCAGGGGCCGGTCCCGGCCGAAGAAGCAGGGCAGGTCCGCGGGCAGCTGGGCGGGGACCGTGACCGGTGCGGGTCCGTGCGGCGCGGGCCCGGCGGCCGCCGGTGCGGCGTCTTCCTCGCCCACGGCCGTCGCCGGGCGGGGCGCGTCCGTGCGGTGCCGCAGGACGCGCTCGTGCGCGGCGCGCAGTTCCGCGCCCGGCCGCGCGCCCCGCTCCCGGTACAGCCGGGCGCGGATGTCCCGGTACCGGGTGAGCGCCTCGGCCTGCTTGCCGTCCGAGGCCAGCACGAGCAGCAGGCGGGCCTGGAGCCGTTCGTCCAGGGGGTGGCGTTCCGCGGCCTGGCGCACGACCAGCAGCACGGCGCCGGGGCGGCCGGACCGCAGGGCGGCGTCCGCCGCCTCGCACACCACCGAGGCGTACTCGTGCTCCAGCGTGGTGAAGACCCGGTGGGCGCCGGCGGCGGACAGCAGGTCCGCCGCGCACCGCCCCTGCCACTGCTCCAGGGCCGTGCCGTACCGGCGCACCGCCTCCCGCGCGTCCCCCTCGGCGGCCGCCCGGCGGGCCTGCCGCACCAGCGCGCGGAACCGGAGGAGGTCGAGGTGGTCGGCGTCGACGCGCAGCAGGTAGCCGCCGCCGTGCCGGACGAGCCACCGGCCCGGGCTCCTGGGCGGCAGGCCCGGTTCGAGCAGGCGCCGCAGCACGCCCACGTAGCGGTGGACCGCGTTGGCCGCGCTGGCGGGCGGTTCCCCGTCCCAGAGCAGGCCCACCAGGTCGGCCAGCGATACGGGCCGTCCCGCGCGGGCCAGCAGGGCGGCCAGGACCAGGCGCTGCTGCCGGGGCCCGAGCGGCAGCTCCGCGCCGGCCCGGCACACGCGCAGGGGACCCAGCACCGAGAACCGGACGGTCTCCTGCGGCGGGACGGCCGTCCCGCCGGGCCCGCGGGGCGGTGCCGGCGCTCGGTCGCCCGGCGCCTCCGCGGGCGTCCGGACGGTGTCGCGCGGCGGCTCCCGGTCGCCCGGGGGACCGGGAGGGGCGGCCGGGGAGGCGCGCCGTGCCGGGGCGGGGCCGTGCGCCTCCCGGTGCCGGTCGTCGCCGTGCGCGGACGCGCCGGTCGTCGGGCCGGGACGGGCCCCGTGCCCTGACCGGGGCACGGACGGTGAACATGTTGTGGTCATGACGCTCTCCCACTCGGTCGTGCACGCCGGGCGGCCCGCCGCCTCCGCCGGCTGCCGAGCCGGTGCGGGCCGGGCGGCGGGCCGGGCCGTCCTTCGCCTGCCTGAACTGTTCGCCGGGCGGCCGCGACGCCCGGGGCCCCGCGGCCGTTCCCGGAAGCCGTCCCGGCGCACGCCCGCGCGGCCGGGCCCGGGACGGCGGGGATCCGGACCGGCCCTGCGCGGCCACCGTAGATTCCGCTTCGGCGCCCCCGCATCGGTCGGATGACTCATCCCCACGGGGCGGGATGCCGAGGTGTTCCGGGAGCGGCCGACGGGGGCGGTCCCGGAACGGCCGCGCGGGACGCCGTCCCCTTTCGCCGGGGCGGGTCCGGGAAGCCGCCGGTGAAGCGAGTCATTCGACGGATGCGTGCCGCCGCCGGCGAGGCGACGCTGTGGGGACGGGGCCGCGACCGCGGTGCGCGGCGGCTCGGCCGTCGTCGGCAGACCCCGTCGGTCGTTCCCCGGAGGAGGACGCACAGTCATGATCGGTCCCAAGGATGCGGTGGAGGACGTCGACCTGCTGGTGGTGGGCGGCGGCAAGGCGGGCAAGACCCTGGCCATGGACACCGCGCGATCCGGCCGCAGAGTCGTCATGGTCGAGCGCGGCATGATCGGGGGCACCTGCATCAACGTGGCGTGCATTCCCACCAAGTCCCTGGTGACGAGTTCCCGGCTGGCGCGCCGAGCGGCCTCCGCCGGGTCCCTGGGCCTGAACGTGGGCAAGGTGGAGGTCGACCTGCGGCAGCTGCGCGCCCACAAGGAGGGCGTGGTCTCGGACATGGTGGCCCTCAACCACCGTCAGTTCCTGGACAGCGGCATGGACCTCGTCCTCGGCACGGCGCGCTTCGTGGCGGAGCGGACGGTCGAGATCGACCTCAACGACGGAGGACGCCGGGTCGTGCGCGGCGCGGACGTCGTGATCAACACCGGGACCGTCCCGCGCCTCCCGCTGATTCCGGGGCTGGCCGAGGCCGACCCGCTGACCAGCGAGACCATCATGAACCTGGACCGGATCCCGGACCGTCTCGTGGTCGTCGGCGGCGGCTACGTGGGCCTGGAGTTCGCGCAGATGTTCGCCGGCTTCGGAAGCCGGGTGACCGTGCTCGACCGGAACGAGCGCCTGCTGCCGCACGAGGACGCCGACGTCGCCGGGGTCCTGGCCGAGTGCCTGCGCGAGGACGGGGTCGAACTGCTCTCCCGTGTCGCGGTCAAGGAGGTCGCCCGCGAGGACGGCGTCGTCCGGGTGCTGCTCGACGACGGCCGGAGCCTGACGGCGGACGACGTGCTCGTGGCCACCGGCCGTGATCCGGTCACCCGGGGCCTGGGGCTGGACGCGGCGGGCGTCCGGACCGACGCACGCGGTTTCGTACGGGTCGACGACAGGCTCGCCACCGACGCCCCGCGCACCTGGGCCGTGGGCGACGTCGCCGGCAGCCCCCAGTTCACCCACGTGTCGCTGGACGACTACCGCATCGTGAAGGCCAACATCGCGGGCGGCTCGCGCAGCACCGCCGGCCGGCTGGTCCCCTGGAACCTGTTCACCGACCCGGAGCTGGCCCGGGTGGGGCTCACCGAGGAGCAGGCCCGGGCCACGGGCCGCGACATCCGGGTCGCCAAGCTGCCCGTCGAGGCGATCCCCCGGGCCCGCACGCTGCGCGAGACCCGGGGCGTGTGGAAGGCGGTCGTCGACCGGGACACGGAGGAGATCCTGGGCGTGGCCCTGCTCGGCCCGGACTCGTCGGAGGTCCTGACGGTGGTGCAGACCGCGATGTGGGCGGGGATGCCCTTCACCCGGCTGCGGGACGGGCTCATCGCGCATCCGACCATGGCGGAGGGGCTGAACGCGCTGTTCACCAGCTGGGTGGAGTGAGCCCCGGGGCCCCGGCCCGCGGGTCGGACGCGGTTCTCCGCCTGGCACATCCAGCTCTGCTTCTCCGGCTCGGCGGTCGGCCCGGTCAGCAGGTCCTGGGGCACGGCGGCCGCCTTGCCGGTGCTCTCGATCCGCGCCCGCATCCGGTCGGCAAGCGCGCGGAACGACGCGGCCGGGGCCTCCGCGGCCGCGGCGTCCGCGGCCCGGCCGGACGTGAAACCGGGCAGGCCGCTGCCGGCCGCGATCGTGGCGGCCCGGCCGCCCGGGCCGGCCTCCGGCGCGGCGGCCCGCTCGGCGACGTGGTCGGCGTAGTCACGGGCGGTGGATCCGCACGGGCGGGCGGCCGCCTCTTCCCCGGCAGTGGCTCCGGGCCGCCGTCCCCGGGAGCGCGGTCCGTCCGGTGTCCGGTCAGGACGCGTTCTGCCGGTCGAACGCGGCCAGGGCGTCGCGCAGCGCGGCCCGCGAGGTGACGCCCAGTTCGGGGAAGACGCGGTACAGGTGGGCGCCGGCGGTGCGGGGCGAGATGTTCAGCTGGCGCCCTGTCTCCTTGTTCGACATCCCGCTGGCCGCGAGTTCGGCGATCCGGCGTTCCTGGGCGCTCATGGGCACGGTCCCGCCGCCGTCCGGGACCCGGACCACGACCCCGGCGGCGCGCAGCTCGGTGCGGGCGCGCCGCGCCCACGGAGGGGCTTTCAGACGGTGCTGGAAGATCTCCAGGGCCGCGCCGAGGTGGCCCCGTGCGGCCGTGTAGTCCCTGCGGCGGCGCAGCCACTCGCCGTAGAGCAGCCGGAGACGCGCGTACTCGTGGGTCCACAGGGAGGCGTCCGGGACGGCGAGGGCGGCCTCGTACAGTTTCCCGGCCCGCTCGCCGGGAGCCGCCACCGCGGCGGCGACGGCGAGGATCAGCTCGTGGCGCGGTGAGACGGTGTGCAGCCGCGCCCGCTGTCCCGCCTCGACGTGGGCCCGCGCCGCCGCGGTCCGTCCGGTGCGCACCGCGGACTCCACCAGGTCGAGGAAGACGTGGTGCAGATTGGGGGACGACGGCAGGTCGCCGGGGGCGCTCACCGCCGCCGCGTGCTGGTGGGCCGCCTCGAAGTCGCCGCGGCCCATGGCGGCCCGGGCCCGGAACCCGCTGACGGCCGCCGTCATGAGCCGGAGCCGTCGCGGCTCCGCCCACGCGGTGAGTTCGTCGCAGTGGGCGCGCAGCGTCTCCTCGTCCCCGCGCCCCGTCCGCCGGCGGACCGGTGGGGACGGCACCGTCCCGTGGGCCGCGGGCGGCCGGGCGGGAACCCGGCAGGACGCTCCCGCTGTGCCGGTCCGGGGCGGTCGGTCCGGTGGGCTCGGCGGGCCGGGGCCCGGCGTGGGCGGCCGCCCGCGCCGTCGCCGTACGCCGGCGGCCGCCGAGGGCGCGCGGGCGTCTTCAGCCCGTGCCGTGCGCGGCGCCGTCGTCGCCGCCCGTGCCGTCCCGGCCGTCCGGCGCGACGACGGTGTACAGAACCGACCTCTTCTGCTTGTGGCGCCTGATGAGTCCCTTGGCGACGAGTCCCTCCAACGTGTTCCGCACGACCTGGGGTGTGGGCATACGGTCGGGGTGTGCCCGCAGGAGCTCCTCCCGCAGCTCCGCGGCGGAACAGGGCTCCTCGTGTCCTGCGAGCAGGCCCAGGAGGAGGTCCCTGAGCAGGGGCCGGCGTCCGGCGGGCGGCCGCCGTGTCCTCGCCCCCCGGCGTTTCCTCGTGGCCGTGTCCGAGCGCTGTGCGGGTGCGGGCGGTGTCACGGCGCCGGGCGGTGTGCGGGCCGGCCCGGCCGGTTCCTCGTCCCGTGCCTGCTCGGGCACGGCCGACGGGTGCTCGGCCAGATCGAGGATGCCCTTCAGCAGGGCTTCCTCCTCCCGCAGGGTCTCGAGTCGACGGATCAGTTCCTGTTGCTCGCGGCGGTTCTCCTCCAGGTCCGACGCGGCTTGCTCCATGTACCGCGATCGCACCGTTGCGCCGGCTGACTTGCTGGGCACAGCCTTCTCTCCCTGGGTATGCGGACGACCTGCGCATCGTACTCAGCGGAACGCGCAGGTACCGGGGGCCGGGCGGGGGCCGGGAGCCGCGGGTCCGCGAAACAGGTGTGCGCGGGACGTGCGCGGGGGGACGAGTCCCCGCGGGACACGTGTGCGCCGCTGAAGGCGCCGCGGAACACTTCAGGTGTGCGGCCCGCGGTCACGGGCCGCCGTACGCGCGCGGCCCCGGAGGAACTCCCGCCTCGGTGAACGGCGTGCAGGCGCCGGGTCCGTCCGGTCGGGTTCGTTCACCGGTGTCCCCGGGGGTCGGTGCGTGAACCGTTGCGGTCCCACCTCCACCGGAGGACCGGGGCGCGCATCGGTCGGGTGACCGGCTTCGAGGACCGGTTTCGTGGCCGGCGTCCCTTGGCCGCCTGCCCGCGGGCCCGTCGCGCCGAGGACCCGGCACGGTGCCCGCGCGTCGGCCGTCGGCCGTCAGCCGTCAGCCGTCAGCCGCAGCGTGTCGCCGGGACTCGCGGTGGGACCGGGAGGGGAGCGGTACGCCCGGCAGGCCGCGGGTGTGCGGAGCCGGGCGTGGGGCGTGCCGGTCCGGGGACCGGGGATTCATCGACGGGCGGCTCTCCTGTGCTTGCCACGGCTTGGCCGGAGGCGGCCGGCACGGACGAAGGCGAGGGCGAGGCCGAGGCACTGCAGGACGGCGCAGGCGGTGATCACCGCGTCCAGGTCCGCCGGGGCGACGGCGGCCATGACGACGCCGGCGAGGGGGAAGGGCAGCAGCAGGATCAGCACGGTCAGGGACAGGGTGCTGCCGAAGACCTCGGCGGGGATGAGACTGGACCGCAGCGTGCGCAGCACGACCGCCAGCGCGCTGTCGCCGGCCATGAAGACGGCGATCAACAGCAGGTAGGCCGGGTAGGAGTCGGCGTGCGCGAGGGCGAAGCAGGGCGCCACCGTGATGAGCGAGGCGACACGGCCCGTCCTGACCAGCCCCCACCGGTCGATGGCGATCCGGGCCCCCGCGACCGCCAGCAGCGAGGCCGCCGCCGCGGCGGACCACACCAGGCCGACCGAGGCGCTGGACTGGCCGAGCTGCTTCATCAGCACGACCGGAGTCGCCGCCTGCAGCACGCCCAGCGCCAGGTTGGACAGCGCCAGTCCCGCCACCAGGTAGGCGAGCATGGGCAGCGCGCGCAGGGTGGACCAGCCGCTGCGCAGTCCCCGCAAGAGGGACGGGGTCGCTTCCGGGACCGGCTGACGGATGTGGGGGGTGATGACGGCCGACAGGATCGACAGACCGCTGATGGCGGCGAGCATGCCGCTCGAACCGCCCCATTGCAGGAGGACGCCGCCGGCCGCGGGCCCGATCAGAGCGGCTGCCTGGTCGATGCCCAGAAGGACCGACTGGACGCGGTGGGCCCCGCCGGCGGCTTCCCGGCTGGCGACGGCCCCGACGCTTTCGGCCGCGATGTAGCTGAACTCGGTCAGGAACCCGGTACAGGCCGCGAGCAGCATGACCACCACCGCCGCGGCCGTGTCGCCGACGAGGAGCAGGACGGGGGCGGCCAGGCCGACGACGACGGCCCGCGCGCAGGCCGCCATCCGGAAGACCCGCCCGGCGCCCAGCCGGTCGACGGCCGAGCCGGCCAGCCCGAAGGTGCACAGCCGGGGCCCCCAGGCCAGCACGAAGGCGACGCCGGTCAGCGACGACGAGTCCGTGGTGCCCAGCACCAGCAGGGGAACGGTGTAGGTGGCCATGGAGGACGCGACGGCGTCCGCGAGACGGGGCAGGTAGACGGCGCGCGCCGGGCCGTACGCCGGGGTACGGGCATGCCGGGGTGCGGCATGCCGTATCGGAGTGGGTATCAAAGGAACAGCGCCTTATTTCTCCGGGAACCGAGGTGCCGGTTCTCCGGATGACGGGAGCAGGGGCAAGGGCACGCGACACCTGCCGCCCGGTCGGACGGGAACAGGCACGCCGCGCTGCGCGCATCCACGGGAACCGGGTGGCCCCGGGATCCACGACGTCGCTTGATGATCAAGTAACGCATTTCCTACAGCGAGATCAACTCGCGAAGCATCACACCCGGTAACGCGCGCTCGGCGGCCCGGACCGCCTCCGCCGGCACGACGGTCGTCAGGCCGGCGCACCGCGAAGCGGCGCGGTCCGTCGAGCGCCGCCCGCACCGCTCGCACACGGGCTCGGCCGACCGGGCGGAGCCGGTCGTGAGACGGCCGATGGCGGGTACAGGTGACGCCGTCGGAACAGGACCTTCTCCCGTGAGGAACCGAGGATGACCGATGACGCCTACCTCGTTCTGCTGAGCGGCCCGGCCGCGACGCTCGGCGTGCCCCCCGCGGCCGTCGGGGAACTGGCCTGCATGGAGACCCCCGCGGTACGGGCGTGGCTCGACGCGCAGGGAGTCACCGCGGCCTCTCCCCGCCTGCGCCTGCTGCCGCCGGAGGAGACGGCGGCCATCCCCGAGGACGCCGAGCGGCTGCCGGTCCCCCTCGGCGAGGAGGAGCTGAGCCGTGTGCGCCACCACGCCGCGCCGCGGGACGTCGCCCGGCTGGAGGAGGAGCTGCTGGCCTACCGTTCCTGCGCGGACGGCCGGGACGCGCTGCTCGCCCGTGCCCTGGCGGCCGGTGTGCCCGCGCACCGGGTCGCGGAACTGACCGGGGAGGATCTGGCTGCCGTCAAGGCGGTCGCCCGCTGACACCGTGCCCGGCGGACCGCGACCGCGTCCCGGCCCGCCCGTCGGCCGCCGACCGGTGGTGCGCCGGTCCACGGCTCGGCGCACCGCCGGCTCCCCGGGAATCCGCCCGGTTCGGGGACGGGATCGCGTCCGGCGGGCCGCGCAGGGTGTGGTCCGGGGACCGGCCGGTGTCCGGACCGCGGCCGTGGCGCCCGGCCCGCCGGGCCGGCGGACGGCTCACCGGACGCCACGGCCGGGGCCCGCGTCCCCGGTGCGCCGAGGCCCCGGCCCGGCGGACGGCTCACCGGACTGCCTGACAGGCACCCCGCACCCCGCCGGCCCGGACGGAGATCCCCGGCGCCGCCCCGCGGGACGCGGCCGAGGCGCCGGCCCGGGTGGTGGACGCCGCGGCCGCCGTCACGGCCGCCCCACCCGCCGCACCGGAGCGTCGCACAGCGCCCGGCGGATGGCGCGGCGCTGCGTGGCGGTGGTCGCCCCCCAGATGCCCGCGTCCTCCCCCTGTTCGAGTGCCCAGGCACGGCAGGCGAGCAGGACGTGGCACCGGCGACACACCGCACGGGCTCTGGCGACTTGCGGATCGGTCTCCCGCTCGTTCAGGGGGAAGAACAACTCGGGATCCTCCCCGAGGCAGGCGGCCTCCTGCCGCCAGTCCTGGGGAGCGGGCGGCTCCGCGCTGCGCGGAGCCGGATGGGGGCGGGAACGCACGGCGCACCTCCGCGTGGTGCCGGCCGAACCGGCAGGAGGCTGAGGCACGGGCAGTGCCCCAGGCCCGGCAGAGGTCGCTCCCCCAGCGTACGCGTGCGGCGCCCCGCCCGCCGCCGGACGCGGACGGTGCGGCTCCGGTCGGCCCGTGGTCCCGTGAGCCCGGCGTGACAGGCGGCAGGCGGCCCGGTTTCGGCGGGTCCCGAGGGACGGGGGCCCTGGCGGGCCGGGGCGGGGCCCATGCGGAGCCGCTTCGCCGGCCCGGGCGGGAGACGCGGCGGGTCCTCGCCCTCCGCCCGGCCGGGCGTCCCCGCCGAGGGGTCCCCGCCCGTAAGGCGCGGCGGACACCGCGCCCCGCTGCCGGCGCCGCCGGCCGAGGTCTCCGCCGGCGCGTCGCCCGCGGGGGGCGGGGCGTCCCGGCGGGCTGTCCGGCGGCGAGGCGGGAGGCCGGGGCCCGGCAGCGGGCCGTGACGTTCACGCGCTGGGCCCGGAGCCCCGCGCGCAGTCCAGCGGCCGCCGCAGGAACGGCGCGAGGAGGTTGCGGTAGTCGCTGGTGGGCGCCAGGCCCAGCTCACTGCGCAGGTGCCGGCGATAGGTGTCGTAGAAGCGCAGCGCGTCGGCGATGTTCCCCTCGGCGAGGTGGATCTCGCACACGCAGCGGTGGGCGCTCTCCCGCAGGGGGTCCGCCTCCAGCGCGGCCATGGCGAATTCCATGGCCGCGCCCATCTGTCCGGACGCGCGCAGTCGTCTGCTGCAGGCCTCCAGGGCGTGCAGGCGGGTCTGGCGGAAGTGCTCGCGCACCACGAGCAGCCAGCTCTCGCTCCAGTCCGGCAGCAGGTCCTGCCGCAAGGGGGCCGGGACCGTCGGCGACTGGGCGGCGGGCCGGCCAGCGGCGAGGTCGTGCACCATCCGGTAGGCGGCGTGCAGGTCGACCTGGACGTTCTGGCCCAGCCGGAGGTGTTCGTTGTCGCAGACGACCATCTGGCAGGAGCCGCCGGCGCGGGACAGGCGCCACAGGGCGGAGCGCAGGCTGGCGGCGGAGCGCCGGTCGGGCAGGTGCGGCCAGAGCAGCGCGGCCGCACTGCCGCGGGCCAGGCCCTGCGCGTGGATCGCGAGCAGCACCAGCACTTTCTGCGTGGTGGGCGCCAGATAGGTGTGCCCGTGCGGGAGACGGAGGGCGAAGTGGCCGAGCAGGGACACCTCCGCCCGGGGCCGGGACGGACGGTCACGGTCGACAGGGGGGACTGCCATGTCGGGTTCTCCACGTGCTTTCCGGGAGCGGAACGGGACTTTCCGGGTTTTCCGGGATGCAACGGGCCACACCCGATCCCGCGGTCGGATCCCCGTTTCCGGGATTCCCGCCGGGCGGATCCGGGCCCCGCGCGTGTGGACGGCGTCACGGGCGCTGTACCACGACGTCGTCCCGTGGTTTCCGGCGGCGCGGACCGGCTGCCGGGCGGGGACCGGAGGCGGCCGGTGCGGCCGTGCGCCACGGCGGGGCGGCCGCCGGTAGGGGCACGGACACGCGACGGTGACGGGGGCGGCCTAGCGTCGTGGCACGGGCGGACGAGCGCCGGCACCGGACTTGTCCCCGCCTCGGCCGAAACCGCATCTGCGATCAGGGGAACGCCATGTTCCGACACACCCAGAAGCTCCAGTTCGAGGCCCGGCCGGAGAAGCCGGACCCGGCGTACGCGCACAAGCTGCAAGAACTCGTCGGCGGCGCCTACGGCGAGATGACCGTGATGATGCAGTACCTCTTCCAGGGGTGGAGCACCCGCATCCAGGGCAAGTACAAAGACCTGATCATGGACACCGCCACGGAGGAGATCGGTCACGTGGAGATGCTCGCCACGATGATCGCGCGCCTGCTGGAGGGGGCCCCGGCCACCGCCACCACCAAGATGGCGACCGCCGACCCGGCCGTCGGCGCGGTCCTGGGCGGCATGGACCCGCAGCAGGCCATCATCGCCGGCGGCGCCGCGCTGCCCGCCGACAGCAACGGCTACCCCTGGAACGGCCGGTACGCCGTCGCCAGCGGCAACCTCCTCGCCGACTTCTACGCCAACGTCGCCGCGGAGGCGCAGAGCCGGCTGCAGACGGCCCGGCTGTACAACATGACCGACGATCCGGGCGTGAAGGACATGCTCAAGTTCAACCTCGCCCGTGACACCGTGCACCAGAACCAGTGGCTCGCGGCGATCGAGCAGCTGCGCGAGGACAACCTCGAGGGCGTGGTCGTCCCGGGCGGGTTCGAGGACGTGGAGTACCGCGAGCACGCGCAGACGATCTGGCACCTGTCCGACGGCGCCGAGACCGAACTCGGCCTGTGGGCCGGCGGCCCGACCCCGGACGGCGACCACGAGTTCAGCGTGCTGCGGTCCCCCGAGCCGCTGGGAGACCTCGCCGTGCCCCCGCCGCCCGACCCGAAGCTGTACGCCACCTACGACGGCAGCCGGGGCGCCCCCAAGGGCCCGGTGCTCGGCACCGAGACCGGCCTGCGGGGCAAGATCAAGGACGCGATAACGCCGGACGAGTGAGCGCACGGACCGGGTCCGCGGACAGGCGGGCCCGGTCCGCCGTCGTTCGAGAGGAGCACCACGATGCGTCACTCCGTCGCCTCCGCACCGTCGCGCCGCGCGGTGGCCCGCCTCGTGCTGAGCAGTGTGTACGCGCTGTCCGCCGTCGTCGGACTCGCGTACGGCGGCCCGGCGCACCGGGCCCTGGCCGCCGCCTTCCTGACCGCCGCCCTCGCGGGACCGCTGTCGGCGAAGGCGGCGCGCCGCCCGGGCCCGCCGCGCGGCGGATCCCTGCCGGGGAGGCGGCATGCTTGACCCGGCCTCCACCGAGCGGGTGCCGAACACCCCGCTCGCCCCACCGGCCGGCGCGCCGGCCGTCACGGCCGAGCCCGCCACCGAGCCCGCCCCCGGGGACCGGCCGGCGCCGCAGGCCGCGGCCGGCTCCCGGCTGCGGATGGTCCTGGCGATGCTCGGCCCGGCGTTCGTCGTGTCGGTCGCCTACGTGGACCCCGGCAACTTCGCCACCAACATGACGGCCGGCACCCGCTACGGGCCCATGCTGCTGTGGGTGATCGCCGCCGCCAACATCATGGCCGTGTTCGTGCAGTACCTCGCCTGCAAAGCGGGCGTCGCCACGGGCAAGGACCTGCCCCAGCTGTGCCGGGCGCACACCCCCCGCCCGGTGAACCGGGCGCTGTGGGCGCAGGCGGAACTCGTCGCGATGGCCACCGACCTGGCCGAGTTCGTCGGCGGCGCCGTCGCCCTGCACATCCTGTTCGGCATCCCCCTGCTGCCCGCCGCCTTCATCGTCGCGGCCACCTCGCTGCTGCTGCTGACCCTCGCTCCCGAGGGGCGGCGCCGCTTCGAGATCGTCACCGCCGCGCTGCTCCTGGTCATCCTCGCCGGCTTCGTCTACCAGGCGGCGGCCGCCGGCGCGTGGAGCGGCGCCCTGTCCGGGATGCGCCCCCGCTTCGCCGACACCCAGAGCATCCTGCTGACCACCGGCATGATCGGCGCCACCGTCATGCCGCACGTCATCTACCTCCACTCCTCGCTGGCGCGCAGCCCCGCCCGGTGCTCCCCGCAGCGCAAGCTCCGCCAGCTGCGCGCCCATCGCTCCGCGCTGTTCGTCGCGCTCGGCATCGCGGGGCTGGTGAACGCCAGCATGCTCACCATCGCCGCCGCGGCCCTGCACAAGACCGGCACGCGGGAGACGCTCGAGGCCTTCCACACCGGGCTCGGCGCCGCCCTGGGCTCCGGCGCCGCGTTCGCGTTCGCGCTCGCCCTGCTCGCCTCCGGGCTGGCCTCCTCGGGCGTCGGCACCTTCGCGGGCCAGGTCATCCTGAGCGGCTTCCTCGGGCGCCGCATCCCGCTGACGGTGCGCCGCCTGGTGACCATGACACCGCCCCTGGCCGTCCTGTCCCTGGGCGTCGAACCGACGCAGGCGCTCGTCCTCAGCCAGGTCGTGCTGTCCTTCGGCGTCCCCTTCGCGCTCGTCCCCCTGCTGGTCTTCACGGCGCGCCGGCGGATCATGGGGGCTCTGGTCAACCGCCGCGTCACCACGGTGGCCGCCGTCGCGGTGAGCACCGTGATCAGCGCGCTCAACGTGCTGCTGCTCGTCCGCACCTTCACGGCGTGACACCGCGGCCGCGGATCCCCACGCGCCCCGGTCCGCCTCCCCGAGGGCGTCGGCAGGGGCGCCGGTCGCGTCGCCGGAACGGACGGAACCGGATCCACCGCGTGACCCCCGCGGGACGGGAACGCGGCGGCGGGGGCCGCGGACCGGCCGCCCCGGGCCCGCGCGGCACCCGGGTCCCCGCCCGGCGGCGGGCCGACCGGTGCAGGGCCGGCCCGCCGCCGGACCGGTTCAGTGCCCGAGGACGTGCTGCAGCCTGCCGCGGATCTGCTGCCAGGGCCGCTGCTGCTCGCCGTGCAGGGCGTTGAGCACGACCAGCCCGCCGGTCAGGGCCGGCACCGCCCACTGCAGCACCGTCAGCTGCCGGCGCGCCGCGCGCGCCTCCTCCCGGTCCTGGTCCTGCTCCTGCCGGTCCCACCCGTGCTCGCGCTGGTCCGCGCCCTCCTGCCGGGCGGGCGGGGCCATTCTCTGCACCTTCTTGCCCAGGACGCGGCTGTAGGCGGTCACCGCCAGTGCCGCGGCGGTGACCGCGCCCTTGGCCAGCGACGACGCCCCGACGCCGCGCTGTCCCGCCACCCGGGCGGCGTTGGCCTCCAGCAGGCCGACGCTGCCCACCAGGTGCGCGGCGATCGCCGCGGCGTTGACCGGCGTCCACATCGCCCAGCCCGCGCTCTCGAAACGCCGGCTGCTCTGCTCCGTGCCGCCCTCCGCGCGCGCCGCGCCGTTCAGGCCGACCGCGCCCATCAGCGACCCTCCGAACCACGCCGCCAGGCCCACGTCATGCAGGCTGCGCAGCACCGTGTTGCGTTCCGCCATCCTCAGCACCTCTTCCGCCACGAGTGGTCACATACGGCGGTGCCCGCGACGGGCACACGGTCACCAAGCTCCCCGGTCCGCAGCGCACGGGCCACCGTGCCCACGCGAACGGGTGACGGAGGCCGGCCGGGCAGGAGGCCGGCTCGTGGCCGCCGCGGACCCGGCGGTGCCGGAACCGGGGCGGGGCGGCCGCCGGGACCCGCGG
Organism: Streptomyces glaucus; assembly: GCF_039533365.1. Lineage (NCBI taxonomy): Bacteria > Bacillati > Actinomycetota > Actinomycetes > Kitasatosporales > Streptomycetaceae > Streptomyces > Streptomyces glaucus. Next base: position 48,406 of record NZ_BAAATK010000019.1, on the reverse strand, counting down.
ATCGGCGATCCGGCCGTGCGGCGGCGCAGTGGGGAGGCCGGGGCCCGCGTGTCCTCCGGGGAAGGCGCGGGCCGGCCGCCTCCCCCGGTGCGGCGCCGCACGGCGTGCGTCCGGCCGTCCGCCGCGGAGCCGCCGGACGGCGCCGGCACCGGCGCACGGCGTGCCCGGCCGCCTCCCCGTGGACCGGGCCGGCCCGCCGCGGGGTCAGCGCTCGGACGACCGGGAGCTGTCCGCGGTCAGTCCGTGGGTGGTGGTGATGTCGGCGAGTCCGGAGATGGTGAGAACGGGTGACAGGAGCGGGGTGGCGATGAGTTCCAGACGGTCGCTGTGGGCGAAGAGCACACTCAGGCCGGCGCTGTCCAGGTACTCCACCCCCGTCAGGTCCACGACGAGGGGGCCCGTGGTCCTGTCGAGGGCTTCGGCGAGCAGGCGGGCGTTGCTCATGTCGATCTCCCCCGCGACCGTCAACGAGGCGCTGCCGTCCGTGCGTTGGCCGGGAGTAAGAGTGAGGGGGGTGGTCATCAGGCGATCCTCGTATGCATGTCGACGGTGGTGCCGGCAGTGCCGGGGGTGATGGTGACGCGGTGCATGAGTGCCTGCATCAGCGTGACGCCGCGGCCGCGGTGTCCGTTGCGTTCGGGCTGAGGCTTCTTCCACCGGCCGGTGTCGGTGACGGTGAGGCGCAGGTCCTGGACGTAGGCCTCCGCGCGCAGGCGGATGATCTCCCCCGGCGCGTCCCGGTGGCCGTGCTCGATGGCGTTGGCGCAGGCCTCGCCTGCCGCCACGAGGACGTTCTGGACGGTGTGCGGCGGGAGGTCGCACTGGTCGAGCCAGCTGCGCAGGGCCTTGCGGACGGGAGCCAGCTGGGAGGACTCGGCGGGGAAGGCCATCTCCAGCGGGGCCGGATGGCGGTAGAGCAGCAGAGCGACGTCGTCGTCGTAGCCGTCGCTGGGCTCCAGGCGGCTCATGACCTGCGAGGCCAGTTCCTCCACCGCGACGTCGCGGCCTTCCTGGACGGCCTCGCTGGCCTGGTCGATGCCCACGCTCAGCGGGCGGCGCCGGCGCTCGACGAGACCGTCGGTGTACAGCAGCAGGGTGGCGCGGGCGGGCATGGTGCACTCGCCCTCCGGGCGCGTCCTGCCGGGGCGGACGGCCAGCGGCAGGGAACGCCCGCCCTCCAGCAGGTGGGTGGTGCCGTCGGCATGGGCGAGGATGCCCGGCGGGTGACCCGCGCTGGAGTAGGTCAGGTGTCCGGTGCCCGGGTCGAGGACGCCGCAGAAGACGGTGGTGCACACCGCCCCGGGGATGCCCGCGGCGAAGTGGTCCAGGGCCATGAGGGTGCGTGCGGGGCTGGCGTCCTGCAGCAGCAGGGCGCGGCAGGCGCTGCGCAGTTGCCCCATGACACTGGCGGCTTCCAGGCCGCGGCCGACGCAGTCGCCGACGACGATGCCGATCCGGCCGTCGGGCAGGCTGATCGTGTCGTACCAGTCGCCGCCGACTTCGAGGGGCTGGGTGGCGGGCTCGTAGCGGACGGCGAAGCCGTCGGGGAGCCGGGAGGGGCCGAGGATGGCGCGTTGCAGGGCGAGGGCGGTCTCGCGCTGCTGGTCGATCTGGTGGACGCGGACGAGGCCCTGCGCGAGGTGACCGGCCAGCAGGGACAGCAGGAGCTGGTCCTCGCCGGTGAAGGGCCGGTGTTCGCCCAGGTCGACCCAGAGGGCCAGCGGGCCGTCGGGGTGCTCCAGGAGGATGCCGGCCCCGGTCTGGGCGGCGGCCGGGGTGAGCAGGGGCCGCCGGCGCAGATCGGTGAGCGTCTCGCGCCGGTCGTCGGACAGGTCCTGCCAGGTGCGGGGGGTTTCGGTCGTGGTCAGGGCGGGGTCCTCGCCGTGGCGGAAGACGGCGGCCAGGACCTCCTGCGCGCGCCAGAGGTCCTTCAGCTCGTGGAGCGCGCCGGTGAGCGCGTCGGACAGGCTGGTGGCCTGCGACAGGCGGGTGCTGAGGCTCGCGAGGGCGCTCTCGCGCTGGATGGCGTAGTGCTCGGCGGTCACGTCGCGGAAGGTGCCCACGGTCACCTGGCGTCCGGTGTCGGGGTCCTGCGCCTGGTTGAAGGTGGCGGTGACCCACAGCCGGTGGCCGTCGCGGTGGGTGACGGGGATGGTGTAGCTGCCCCGGGGGTTGCCCAGCAGCTGGGCGAAGGCGGCCTCGACCTGCCGGTGGGCCTCGGGGTCGCCGGCGGCGTCCGGCCACCACGGGTGGATCGGCGGGTAGGGCAGGCCCTCCGGGCCGTAGCCGAGGATGTCGGTGAAGGCGGTGTTGATCTCCACCACCGCGCCGTCCTCGTCGCAGACGAAGAAGGCCTCCTGCAGCGAGTCGATCAGCGCCGCCCGCCAGCGGGTGTGGTGGGTGCGCAGCCGGGCCAGCTCGATGTTGGCGCGGACGCGGGCGAGGAGTTCCGCGGCGGCGAAGGGCTTGACGAGGTAGTCGTCGGCGCCGGCCTGCAGGCCCTCGATGGAGGCTTCCTGCCCGGCCCGGGCCGACAGCAGCAGCACGGGCAGGGAGGCGGTACGCGAGTCGGCGCGCAGCGCCCCCACCAGGGACAGGCCGTCCAGGCGGGGCATCATGACGTCGCTGACCAGCAGGTCGGGGATCCGGGAGCGGACGGCGTCGAGGGCTTCCTGGCCGTCGGTGACGGCGGTGACCTGGTACCCGGCGCCCTTGAGCAGGCGGGTGAGGTACTCGCGCATGTCGGCGTTGTCGTCGGCGACGAGCACGTGGGCCGGGGACGACGGCCCGGCGGCGGGGACGGCGGTGTCCTGGTCCGTCGCCGCGGCGCTGTCGGCGGACGTCTCCGTGTCCGGGGGCAGCCAGCGCAGGGCTTCCTGCACATAGGGGTCGGCGGTGGCGGACACCGTTTTGGCGCCCGGGGCGGACGCGACGGCGTCGGCGGGCAGGTGCGCGGTGCCGAAGGGCAGCCGGATGGTGAAGCGGGTGCCCTCGCCCTCGACGCTGTCGGCGGTGATGGTGCCGCCGTGCAGGCCGACGAGTTCCTTGACCAGGGCCAGGCCGATGCCGCTGCCCTCGTTGGAGCGGGACCGGGCGTTCTCGATCCGGTGGAAACGCTCGAACAGCCGCGGCATCTCGTCGGCGGCCACCCCGATGCCGGTGTCCTCGACCGTGACCACGGCCTGTCCGTCCTCGGCCCGCACCGAGACGCGGATCGCGCCCTCGAAGGTGAACTTCAGGGCGTTGCTGAGGAGGTTGAGCACCACCTTCTCCCACATGCCGCGGTCGATATGGACCGGCTGGTCGAGCGGGGCGCAGTCGACGTCGAAGGACAGGCCGGCCTTGTCGACGGCGGAGCGGAAGACGCTGGCCAGCTCGGCGGTGACCGCGGCCAGGTCGACCGGCTCGTAGGTGGCCCGCATACGGCCCGCCTCGATGCGGGAGAAGTCCAGCAGGGTGTTGACCAGTTTGCCCAGGCGCAGCCCGTTGCGGCGGATGACCTCCAGCTCCTCGCGCACCTGGGGGTCGGCCTGCGCCAACCGGGTGCGCAGTTCCTCCAGCGGTCCCATCATCAGCGTCAGCGGGGTGCGGAACTCGTGACTGATGTTGGAGAAGAACGTGGTCTTCGCGCGGTCCAGTTCGGCCAGTTCCTCGGCCCTGCGCTGCTGCGCCTGGTAGCTGCGGGCGCTGCCGATCCCCGTGGCGACGTGCCCCGCGACCAGTTCGATGAAGCCGCGGTAGGTGTCGTCCAGGAACCGGTAGCGGTTCAGTCCGGCCACGAGGAAGCCGTAGGGCGCGCTGCCCTGCTGCAGCAGCGGCACCACCAGGGCCTGGGTGGGCGGTTCCTCCCAGGCGCCGCTCGGCAGGCCGGTGAACGGGGCGCCGTCGAGTTCCACCACCGCCGACTCGCCGCGCGCCAGCGCGGCGGCCGGCCACACGGCGTCCGGGTCGTCGAGCGCCACCACCGCGGGTCCCGCCGGATGGCCGGCTTCGATCCCGGTGGTCGCGGCGAGCCGCGCGGAGCCGTCCTCCTGGAACAGGTAGGTCATGGTGAACGGCAGGTCCCACGGGTTGCGGTCGAGCTGCCGGGCGGCGAAGTCCAGCATCTCCTGCTCGGTGCGCACCACGCTCGGATCGGAGCCGAGATCGCGCAGGGTGGTCATGCGCCGTTCGCCGATGACCCGCTCGGTCTCCTCGCTGACCACGCAGAGCATGCCGACCACCGCCCCGGCGTCGTCCCGCAGGGCGCTGTAGGAGAAGGTGTGGTAGGTCTCCTCCGGGTATCCCGACCGTTCCAGGAACAGCAGCAGCGCCTCGTCCCAGGTCGCCCTGCCCGTGGCCAGCACGGTGTCGATGCGCGGGCCGATGTCGTCCCAGATCTCCGCCCACACCTCGCGGGCCGGCCGCCCCAGCGCCCGGGGGTACTTGCGTCCCAGCGTGTCCCGCCGGTAGGCGTCGTTGCAGAAGAACGTGAGTTCGGGGCCCCACGCCATCCACATGGAGAACTTCGACGACAGCAGGATGCTGACCGCGGTCTGCAGGCTCTGCGGCCAGCTCTCCGGCGGCCCCAGGGGGGTGGCCGTCCAGTCCACCGCGGCGAGGTCGCCGCCCACCACTTCGTCGGCGGCGAACACGTCGGCCCGGGCCGCGGCCGGCGGCTCGTGCCCAGCGTCATCCACCCGCGCCATTCGACACCCCTTCGTTCCCGGGCCCTGCCTGTGCCGCCCGTGCCCGTGTCCGCCGCACTCGTCGCACCGCGCGTCCGGCCCGGGCGTCGCGCGGCGTCCCGGCACGCCCTGGCCTGCCCTACCCCTTGCTCCGACGACTTCGTAGGATAAGCCAGTCGTTCCCGGCGCCTGCGCCCGGGACGGCACGGCGGAGCGCACACGGCACAACGGGACGGCGGGGCATGACGGCGAGTACACCGACGAGGGTGCTGACTCCGTCGTCCGGGGAAGAGGTGTCCGGGGAGGAGGCGCGGCTGGCCGCGGTGCGCCGCTACCAGGTCCTGGGCACCGCGCCCGACGGGGCGTTCGACCGGATCGCCGCGCTCGCCGCCCGGGTCTTCGACGCGCCCATGGCCAGTGTGTCGGTCGTGGACGCCGACCGGGTGTGGTTCGCGGCCACGCACGGTCTGGACGGCATCACGCAGATCGGCCGCGATCCCGGGCTGTGCGCCTCCGCCATCCTCCACGGCGAGCCCTACGTCGTCCCCGACGCCCGCACCGATCCCCGCGCCCTGTCCCACCCCCTGGTCCGGGGCGAGCCCGGGATCCGCTTCTACGCCGCCGCGCCCATCACCACCCGCGACGGGCAGCGCCTGGGCACCGTCGACGTGTGGGACACCCGGCCCCGCCGGCCCAGCGACGACCAGCTCGCCGCCCTGCAGGACCTCGCCGCCCTGGTGATGGACGAGATGGAACTGCGTCTGTCGGCCCTGCGCACCGTCGCCGCCGAACGCGACCGCCGCGCCGACGCCGAACGCCTGGCGCGCACCCTGCAGCGCACCCTGCTGCCCCCGGCGCTGCCCGCCGTGCCCGGGCTGCAGGCGGCCGCCGCCTACCACACCGCCTCGGCCGACGAGGTCGGCGGAGACTTCTACGACCTGTTCCCCCTCGACGACGGCCGCTGGGCCTTCTTCATCGGCGACGTGTGCGGCAAGGGCGCCGACGCCGCCGCCCTGACCTCCCTGACGCGCTACACCCTGCGCGCCGCCGCCATCTACGACCCCGATCCGTGCGCCGCGCTCGCCAACCTCGACACCGTCCTCAAGGGCGAGTACCAGGGCGACGATCCCCGCCACTGCACCGCCCTCTTCGGCGTCCTCGACCCCGCGCCCGACGGCTCCTTCGCCCTCACCCTGGCCGGCGGCGGCCATCCCCCGGCCCTGGCCCTGCGCGCCGACGCGACCGTGGAGGCCCTCTCCACCGCCGGCGGACAGCTCATCGGCCTGCTTCCCCGCCCCCGTTTCGTCCGGACCACCACCCGGCTGCGCCCCGGCGAAGCGCTGCTGATGTACACCGACGGCCTCATCGAGGCGCACGCGCCCGACGGCACCATGCTCGGCCAGGACGGTCTGACCGCGCACCTCTCCCGGGCCCGCCCCCGGTCGGCCGACCACCTCCTGAGCAGCGTGGACGAGCTGCTGCGCCGTCTCGGCCCCGGAGTCACCGACGACACCGCGCTGCTCGCCCTGTCCGTCCCCCCACGCCTCGCACCACCCACCCAGGAGACCCGGTGACCGAGATCCAGCACACGCTCTCCCTCACCCGGCACGACCGCCCGGCCGGTCCCGTCCTGCTGAAGGTGGCCGGTGAACTCGACCACCACACCGCGCCCCGGCTCACCGCCGCCCTGGACGACATCACGTTCGACGCCGGCACCCGCCTGGTCATCGACCTGACCGAGCTGACCTACTGCGACTCCACCGGCATCACCGTCCTCGTCACCGCCTACAACCGCGCCACCGCGGCCGGCGCCTCCCTCGGCCTCGCCGGAGTCAACCCCGACCTGCTGCGCGTCTTCCACGTCGTCGGCCTCGACCAGGTCTTCACCTTCCACCCCACCGTCGACGACGCCCTCGCCCCACCGCACAGCTGACCACGCGGCTTCCGGCCGGGGCCCGGCCCGGCACCGCCCGGTGCGACGCGCCCGCGGACCGCGGCGGGGCGGGCGGCCCCGGCGGCGTCGTGAGCCGCGCGCCCCGGCCCGGGGAGGGGCGTCCGGGCCGGGGGCCGGTGTCTGCGGCGGGGGTCCCGCGGCGTTCCCCGGGGCCGGGGGTCACGGGTGTGCGCTGATCGCGACGAGCGCGAGGTCGTCGCGGAGCCGGCCCGCCCAGCGGGTGACGGCGTCGGTGAAGAGCAGGTCGGCCAGCCGGTCGGCGAGCCGGTCGTCGGACGGGCCGGTCCAGGAGGCCAGGAGGGCGGCGAGGTCCTCGGGTTCCCGGCTCAGGTGGGCTCCGGAGCCTTCGGTGAAGCCGTCGGTGTACAGGATCAGGCTGTCGCCGGGGTGGAGGACCGTGCTCTGCACGGGATGGCCGGTGGCCCTGAAGGCGCCGAGCAGGGGGCCGTGCTCCTCCAGGAGCCGCGTCCGGCCGCCGCGGCGGCGCAGCAGGGGGGCCGGGTGGCCGGCGGAGGTGACGCGCAGGCGTACGGGGGTGTCGGAGGGGTCCAGCAGGGCGTAGACGAGGGTGCAGAAGGGGCTGTTCTCCCGGAGCAGGGCCCGGTGGACGGAGGGCAGGACGTGTGCCGGGTCGGGATCCTGCTGGGCGGCGGTCCACAGGGTGTGGCGGACCAGTCCGGTGACGGCGGCCGCGGTGGGGCCCTTGCCGCAGACGTCTCCCAGGGTCAGGGCCCACTGCCCGTCGGGCAGCGGGAAGACGTCGTAGAAGTCGCCGCCGATGTCCAGGCTGTCGCCCTGTGCGCGGTAGCGGGCGACGATGTCCAGGCCGGGCAGCGTGGGCAGGTCGGGCGGCAGCAGCGGCCTCTGGAGGGCTTCGGTGGTGGCGCGCAGGCGGTCCAGGAGACGGTCCTGGCTGATGCCGACCGCGATCTGGCCGGCGATGCCGGCCAGGGACTCGAAGGCCGTCTCGGGCAGTGGCCGACGGCTGAAGAGGGCCATGACGCCCATGAGCTCGCCGTCGTTGATCAGCGGGTAGCCGGCGAAGGCGGCCATCCCTTCACGACGGATCCAGTCCTGGTCGTCGGCGTACCGGTCGTCGGTCACCGCGTTGGTCAGGTGCGGTTTGCGTTCGGCGGCGATGAGCCCGACGCCGGGATCTCCCACCCGGATGCGGGAGGGGCCGCCGTCGAGGTGGCCGTGGGGCCCGGCGGCGGCTTGCAGGACGAGCGTGTTCTCCTGGGCGTCGAGCGTCCAGATGCGGGCCACGGCGACGCCCAGCCGGTCGACGACGGCCTGCGCGGAGCGCTGCAGGCGCTGCCGCAGGGGGTCGCCGGCGGTCATGGCGGCGGCGACGTCGCCGCTGAGGAGGGCGTGGCTGGTGCGCTCGGCCAGCTGGCGCCGGGTCTCGGTGCTGCTGGTGATGTCCTCCAGTATGACCAGCGTGTGCGTGGTGCCGTCGGGGTTGGTCACGGCTTGGGCGCTCATCCGCAGGGTCTGCGCGGCCCCGTCGTCGCCGAGGCGTTCGAACAGCGTGGGCGGGGAGGGGACGAGGGCGGCGCGAGCCAGGTGTTCGCGCAGGTCCCCTCGGACGTGCGGGGGGAACAGGAGCGGGAAGGAGCGGCCTGCCGCGTCGTTCCGCAGGGAGAGGATGTCGGCGGCCTTGCGGTTCCAGGCGATGACGCGGCCGGCGGCGTCCACCGCGACGGCGCCGATGAGGACCTGGTGGTAGAGCGGGCCGAACAGCTGCTCGCCGGGCTGCCGGGCCACTTCGCCGCCGGCGAGCAGCCGGCGTTGGGCCGCGGCCTGGGCGGTGCGGTAGGCGTGCTGCAGGGCCAGCCGGTCGAGCATCGACCGGGCGGCGCGGGCGAGGCCGTCCGGGTCGTCGGCGCGCACGTAGGCGAGTCGCTCGGCCGGGGCGAGCAGTGACAGGGCCGAGGTGTCGTCGGCGCCGGCCCGGCCGGTGACGACGATGACCGCCAGGTGCCGTGTCCGGGTCTGGAGGGCGCTGACCAGGCCGGCCGGGGCGGGCACGTCCGCTCCCACGACCAGCAGGGTCGGCTCGTCCGCCGCGTCGGGCGGCACGGCTTCGCCGGAGGGGAGGCGGCGTACGGCGGCCCGGCCGCCGAGTTCCGTCCGCAGTACGGCCTCGGTGGCGTCGTCCACGCCCGCCAGGAGCACGTGGGGCGAGGCGGAGCCGGGCACCTCAGCTTCCCATGAGCGGCTGATCGAGCAGGGCCCTGCCGGTCCACACCCGCAGGGTGTCGGTCAGGGGTGCCATCACGTGGGCGGCGCGGGCGTCCCGCAGGTGGCGGTGCAGGGGGCCTTCCTCGGAGTAGCCGATGCCCCCGGTCAGCGTGAGGGCGTCGTTGATCACCGATTCGGCCGCTTCGGCCACCTCGGCCTTGGCGGAGCACAGGCCCAGCAGCCCCTCGGGCCCGCCGGCGTCGGCTTCCGTGGCGGCCTGGTAGATCAGGCGCCGGGTGCGCTCGACGCGCGCCCACATGGCGCCCAGGCGGTGCTGCACCAGCGGCTGGGCGGCCAGGGTGCTGCCGCTGTGCGTGTGGCGGCGGCGCAGCAGGTGGCTGCGGGCCTCCTCCAGGGCGGCGGAGGCCACGCCCAGGTAGGTGCTCGCCATGGCGGTCAGGAAGTAGGGGGCGACGACGTTGAAGACGTACCAGATCTCGTCGCCCTCCTCCCCGAGCAGACGGGTGCGGGGCAGGGCCGCGCCGTCGAGGCGCATGGTCCGCGAGGCGTTGCCCCGCATGCCCAGGCCCGTCCACGGCGGGCCCCAGGTCATCCCGGGGGTGTCGCCGTCGAGGACCACGCAGGAGAACTGGCCGGGCAGGGCGTCGTCGCCGGCGGCGACGGTGGACACCACGTAGGAGTCCGCGTGCTCGCCGTTGGTCACGAAACTCTTCGCCCCGGTCAGGACGAGCTCGCTCCCCCGGGTCTCCATGCGGGTCTGGGACAGCCAGAACTCGCCTCCCGTCCCGGGCTCGGAGAGAGCCAGCGTGGTCAGGTGCTCACCGGCGGCGATGGGTTCGAGGTAGTGACGCCGGTGGTGGTCGGTGGCCTTGGCCGCGATCACCGCGGAGGCGACCAGGTGCATGCCGAAGCAGATGGAGGTCGAGGCACAGGCCCGTCCGGTCACTTCGCCCACCTGCGCCACCGCCAGCAGGCCGTGCCCCATCCCGCCGGCCTCCTCGGGCACGACCAGGCCGCCGAGTTCGGCGCGCAGGGCCGCCATGCCCTCGGCGGGCCAGCGCCGCTCGGCGTCCACGGCAGCCGCTTGCGGGGCGAGGACCTCCTCAGACAGCCGGCGCGCCGCGGCCACCGCTGTTCCCAGTTCCGTCCTCGCCACCGTCTACCGCCTTCGCCCTCACGTCCGTGTGCCGGCGCTGTCCGTTTTTCGTACCGGTCAACCCGATCAACAATGCCACGTCGGCGGGGGTTTCCCCCACTCGCCCCGGAGGCGGCAGCGGGCCGGCGTTCTGCGCCGCGGGCCGCGCGGCGGTGGCCGGCGGTCTCCTCGCCGCCTCGTCCCGGTGCGGCCGGGCCCCGTTCAGCGCCGCAGGTGTTCCAGGGCCTGCTCGGTACTGGAGTGCAGGGTGAAGAACTGGTCCAGTCCGGTGATGCCGAACACACGGGCCAGGTGGGGCCTGAGGCCGGCGATGCTCACCGTGGATCCGGCGGCGTCGGCGCGGTGGTGGGCGGCGATGAGCGCGGTCAGTCCGCTGGAGTCGCAGTACTCCAGGCCCGACAGGTCGAAGATCACGCCGGAGCCCTGCGCGAAGGGGATGTCGTCGAGGGCCTGTTTGAGACGGGGAACCGTGTGGTAGTCGAGTTCGCCATCCAGACGCAGCACGATCGGCCCGGCCGGATCGGGCCGCTGGGCGATGTCCAGAGTGCGCTCTTTCTCGGTCACCGTGTCTCCTGGGCGACGGGGCTGATGGGGCGGTCACAGCACAGCCTCGCAGGCCACGCTGTCCGCACGGAAAGCGGTGGCCTCCTCGCCGTCGCTCCCCGCGCTGTGCGGTGCTGCTCCGTGCTGGGCCCGACGGGGTCCCGGATCAGCTGACTTATCGTACGAAGTCGCGGAACTCCGCGGAGGGCGGCGCCGGGCGTCCGGCAGCGGGGCCCGGACTCGGCGCCGTACCGCCGATCGCGGGGGGCGCGCCGGTGGCCGGCGGGACACGGCCCGGGACGGTCCGCGGCGGGGCGGCGCCTGTCCGCGTCGCCGTCCGGGAGAGCCGGCGGCGGGTCGTGGGGGCGCCACGGCAGGACGCCGGCCGAGGCCGCCCGGTCGACGACGGGCGCGGTGCCGCGCCGACGGACCGGGCCGGGGCCGACAGGTCGCCGGACCGGACGACGGGCCCTCCCCGCCGCACGGCCGGCGCCGGTCCGCCTCCCGGCCCCCGCGAAGCCGGCCCGTGCCCCGGCCCCCGCCTCACCGCCTCACCGGGAGCTCCCGGCCCGACGGGCGCGACCGCGCCCCGCGGGAAGCCGCTCCGCAGGGGACCCGGCAGGCGGTGCCGGCGGGCCGGCCGGGCCTGAAGCCGTGGTCCAGTGACATCCCTCACGCCGGATCCGGGAGCTGAGCGCGCGCAATAGTAGAAACCACTATGGCGACATAGAGGATTTGTCCGGCTTGATTCGGGCGGGACGAGGCCGGACCCGCCGGCGTCCGCCCCCTCCCCTCCTCCCGCCCACCCCCGGCAGGAAAAGGCCCTTCTGACAGGGCGACAGGAATCCGCGAAGGCCTCGGACGCCGGACCAGCACACCCCCACGGCCCTGGCAAGGACCGGCCGGGTCTACGAGGCGAGGTAGTACGCCGGTCCTTTGTGCTCCTTGTGGAGCCGTCCTAACAATGACGGTCCGCGGACCCCCTCCGCCGTTCAGGAGGCGGGGTCCGCACAGAGCCAGCCGCGCACGAGGCGCTCGGCGACTACCGAGTGAGGTCACGCATGGGGAAGCACCGCAAGAACCGGCATTACCGGCGAATAGTCATCGCCGCCGTCGCCATGGGCGCGGTGGGCGTGCCGACCGTCGCCCTGGCCTGCGCCGACTGGCAGGGCAGCGAGGGGGGCCGGTTCCACAACGCCAGGGGCGACGCGGCCACGGGCGGATGGAACGACGCCGACCGGGGTCACGGCCGGAACGGCGGCGAGGACAGCGGGCCCGGCTCCGCGGCGTCGAAGACGCCGAGCGCCTCCGCCGGCGCTCGGCGCCCCACTGCGCCGAAGCCCGGAAGCACCGCGCCCTCCAGCGCCCCGAAGGCCACCCCCGGCACTCCGAAGGCCAGCCCTTCCACGACCCCCGGCACCCCGAAGGCCACCCCTTCCACGACCCCCGGCACTCCCAAGGCCACCCCCGGTACCCCGAAGGCCACCCCCTCCACGGCCCCCGGCACTCCGAAGGCCACTCCTTCCACGACCCCCGCGTCGCCGGAAGCGCCGGCGGGCACCGCCACGGCGTCCGGGGTCACCGCTCGCATCGTCGAACTCGTCAACGCCGAACGGAAGAAGGTCGGCTGTTCCTCCGTGACCCTGGACGCGACCCTGACCAAGGCCGCGCAGGCACACAGCGAGGACATGGCGGCCCACCGGAACATGTCGCACACCGGGTCCGACGGGTCGTCCCCGGGCGACCGGATCACACGTGCCGGCTACGCCTGGAGCACCTACGGCGAGAACGTCGCCTACGGCTACGGCACCCCCGAACAGGTCATGTCGGGCTGGATGTCCAGCCCCGGCCACAAGGCCAACATCCTCAACTGCGCGTTCGAGGAGATCGGCGTCGGTCTCGCCCAGCCCGGCCACTACTGGACGCAGGACTTCGGAACCGCCCGGTAGGCGGCGGCGCCGGGGAGGCCGAGCGCCGCGTCGGTGACGTCCGCGCGGTCCCCGGCGGTCCGGGGCGTCGCGGGACGCCGGTGCCGCCCGGGGCCGGCGGGGCCTCAGACGGCGGCCCGGGGTTGCGCCGGGCCGAGCTGGTGCACGGTGGTTCCCTCGGCGTGCGGGGCGAGCAGGCCCCGCAGTTCGTCGGCCGCGGTCTTCAGGAGGGCGCCGTCACGGGTGGCCCGGAGGGTTTCGAGGACGAAGGTGACACGGGTGGAGTCCTCGGTGACGCGGGTGCGGTGGGCGTCGCGGTGGTTCCAGTGGCGGGTCAGGACGCCGGTGGTGTCCGCGTAGACGATCTCGCCGGGCTTGGGGTTCTCGACGGTGTCGGGTTCGCCGAGCGGGGTGAAGGACTCGGTGCCGTCCGCGGGGCGGATGTCGACGTCGCCGGTGACGCGGTCGAGGTCGAAGGCGCCGGCGGGCAGGCCGTGCCGGACGGAGACGACGTTGTAGGAGTCGACGGCCGGGTTGATGCGCGGCAGGGTTCCCTTCTTGGCCAGGCGGCGGCCGAGGGCGTCGACGCTGGGGCGGACGCGACGGGGGTTGGTGCCGAAGGAGCGGTAGGCGGTGTGCCAGGACTCGATGCGGGGATCGGTCTCGTCGGCGGGCCGCCAGGCGCCGGCGGCGAGCTGCTGCTCCAGGTCCTCCAGGGCGGCCGCGGTGCGGGGCCAGGGTTCGCGGCCGCGCAGGCCGGTGGCGGTGACCAGGGCGATGAGGGTGTCGGGGAAGGCGTCCGCGAGGGCGGGGGCGAGACGGAAGACGGGCATGGGCGGGGTTTCCGTTCCTGCGTCGGGATGGCTGGTCAGGGCTTCCAGGGGCCGGTGCGGTCCAGGCGGCGGCGCTGTTGCCGTGCGGTGGGCACGTCCAGGCCCTGGCCGCGTGCGGCGAGGCGGTCGGCGACGGCCGCGCGGTGCTCGACGGGTTTGTGGTCGTCGTACTTGAACTTGGCCCGCACCTCGACGACTTCCAGGCGCAGGCCGCGGATGCCGGACAGCATCCGGCCGTAGGGGGGCCGGCCGACGGCGACGGGGGCGTGGTCGCCGTCGGGCTGGAAGTGGGCGAGCTGGCGGCGCAGCAGTTCGGCCTTGGCCTCGGGGTCGTCGACGACGTGGGCGCGGCAGGTGAACTGGACGGCCGTGTAGTAGCTGGTGGGGACGCCGTCGGTGGGCGGGGCGCCGGCCTGGGCGCGCCAGGGGCCGGGGACGAAGGCGTAGTCGCCGATGACGGTGAGGACGACGTCCGGGTCGTGCTCGATCGCCTTCCAGACCGGGTTGGGCCGGGCGAGGTGGACCAGGAGGTGGTCGCCGTCGCAGGTGAAGTGGGTGGGGACGACGGCGGGGGGCCGGCCGGGCGGGCCGTTGACGCTCAGGAGCCCGAAGTCGTGGCCGTCGGCGATCCAGGTCCGCCACTCGGCTTCGTCCAGGCCGGCGTCCCAGGGGTGGATCAGCATGCGGTGCTCCTTGGTGTGCGGTGAGGCGGGGGTCTGCGGGCCCGCTCAGGCGAGGGCGAGGAGGCTGACGGCGACGGCGGCGGCGCCCAGGCCGACGAGCTGGCCGCGGTGGATGCGTTCGGCGAGCACACCGCGGGCGAGCAGGACCGTGCCGGCCGGGTAGAGGGCGGTGACCACGGCGACGACCGCGAGGTCCCCGGTGCGGGCCGCGAGCAGGAACAGCAGGTTCGCCACCGAGTCCAGCGCGCCCGCGGCCGCCGACGTCGCGTACGCGGGCCGCTCCGCGCCGAGCCTGCGGCGCATCAGTCCCGCCGCGGCCAGGGTGACGGCCGAGGAGACCGTCCGGCCGACGATCAGCGGGGCCACCCCGCTGTCGGACGGCGCCCGGTGCAGGAAGACCAGCTGAAGCGCGATGGCGGCGCCCGCGCCGAGGGCCAGCAGCAGCGCGGTCCGTGAGGGGCGTGCCGCCCCGGCGCCGTGCCCGGCGCTGACCAGCACCACCGCCGCCAGCGCGAGCGGCAGGCCGATCAGTGCGGTGCCGGTCAGGTGCTCGCCCCGCAGCAGTCCCGCGCCGACGGGCAGCGCGGCGGACACCAGCGCGGTCACGGGCGAGAGCACGTTCATCGGGCCGATCGCCAGGGTGCGGTAGAGCAGGGCGAACGCCGCGGCCGAGGCCACCCCGGACGCGGCGCCCCAGCCGAGGGCGCCGGCGCCGAACGAGGCGCCGAGCAGGGGCCACAGCATCAGCTCGACCGCGAGGCTGGCCGGGGCCGCGATCAGCACGGTGCGCAGCACATGGGCCTTGCGGGCGCCGAGGCCGCCGAGGAAGTCGGCGCACCCGTAGGCGAGTGAGCTGCCCAGGGCCAGCAGCAGAGCGATCACAGGACATCCCTTACCATCATCGGAACGACCGAACCGTACAACGCAATGACCAGCCCGTGTCAACCGAACGACCGCACGGTGCATTCCGGTGGTCCGACGGCGAGGATGGAGATCAGATGGCCGAGACAGCCGCAACCCTGCGGACGGTCGCGCACAACGTCCGGGCGGCCCGCGTCCGCGCGGGCCTGTCCCTGGACGAGCTCAGCCGGCGCGCCCAGGTCAGCAAGGGGGCTCTGGTGGGACTGGAGAAAGCCCAGGGCAACCCCAACCTGGCCACCCTGGTACGGCTGGCCGACACCCTCGGCATCTCGGTGTCCGCCCTGATGCAGGGGCCGCCCGAGGAGCGCGTCCGTGTCGTGGCCGCCGACACCGTCGCGCCCCTGTGGACCGGGGAACGGGGCGGCGAGGCCCGGCTCGTGCTGACCACCTCCGGACCCGCCCCGGTGGAGGTCTGGCGCTGGCGGCTGGAGCCGGGCGAGGAGTACCCCAGCCACCCCCACCAGGCCGGGGTCGTGGAGACCGTCAGCGTCACCGCCGGCCGCATGGTCCTGGTGGTCGACGGCGCCGAGCACACCGTCGAAGCCGGGCAGACCGCCACGTTCGACGGCGACACCCCTCACACCTACCGCGGCGCCGGCACCGGGACCTGCCACCTGATCATGACGGTCCACCTGCCCCCCGGTCCCGGCGCCTCCGCCTGACCCGCACCCCGCGCGAGCCGCCGCGACGTCCGCGCCGCGCCCGGCGCGCACGCGCGGAACCGCGGGCTCGGCCCCTCAGCCGTTCGCCAGTTCCCCGAGCAGCTTCCAGGTGCGGCGCCGGTCCGCCTCGCCCCCGAGGTCCGTCGCGGTGAACACCACCTCCGTCGCCCCGGCCTCGCGGTAGCGCCGCACCTCGGCGGCGACGGTCTCCTCGTCGCCGATGACGGCGAGGTCGGCGGCCCGGGCGCCGCCGGAGAGCCCGATGACACGCTGGTAGGAGGGGAACTGCTCGTAGAACGCGAGCTTGTCGGCGGCGGTCCGCCGCACGGCCTCGGTGTCGGCGGTGACCACGCCGGGGACGAACGCCACGATCCGCGGCGCCGGCCGGCCCGCCGCCTCCGCCGCGGCGGTGACGGCCGGGACGATGTGCTCGGCCAGGGCGCGCGGCCCGGCCAGCAGCGGGAGGATCCCGTCCGCGAGTTCGCCGGACACGCGCAGCGCCTGCGGTCCCATGGCGGCGACCAGCAGCGGCACGGGCGGTTCGGCGCCCGGGACCGCCGCCGGCAGTGGCGGGGCGGCGGTGAGCAGTTCCCCGCGGAAGTCGGCGCTGCCCGTCTCCACCAGCTGGCGCAGGGCGGTGAGGAACTCCCTCAGCAGCCGGACGGGGCGCTCGTACGGGATGCCGAAGCCGGTCTCGGTCAGGTACTTGGTGCCGAGTGCGAGCCCGAGGTGGTAGCGGCCGCCGGTGGCGGCCTGGGCCGTCTGGGCCTGGCTGGAGACCAGCAGCGGGTGGCGGCCGAAGACGGGGATCGCGGCGGTCCCGACGTGCAGCCCGGGCACCTCCCGGCCGACGATCGCGGCAAGCGTGGGGGAGTCGTACGCGAAGGTCTGCCCGAACCACGCGGAACGCAGTCCGGCCTCGTGGGCCTCCTTCGCGAGCCGCACCGCGCCGTCGATCCGGTCCTCAAGGGGGAGCGTTACTCCGATAGTCATGCACGGGGCAACCGGCACGCGCGCGGGGGGATTCCTGCTCGCGCATGACAAACTTGTGACGGCTTCGGAGCGGGCCCGCGCCTGTCTCCGGGCGCGCCGGCGACGGCCGCGACGCGCGGGCCGCTCGACGGGACCGGGGCCGCGGCCGGTGCGGCGGCCGGCCGGCGCGGCCCCGGGACCGCGGCGTCAGCAGGTCACGGTCTTCTGGTAGTGGCCGGTGACGAAGTAGTGGACCATGGTCCGGCCGTTGGGGAGGCTCTTGCACCCGCTGTCGTCCCCGCCCTTGATGATGATTTTGATGCGCATCGTCTTGCCGCACCTGTTCGTGGCGCTGGCCCACGGGTCGCCGGGGATGTTGCGGCCCCGTTCGATGCAGGCGGGGGCAGTTCCGCCCCGAGCCCCGGCCGCAGCCCGGGCTTCCGCGCCGGCGGCGGGCGCCGCCTGGGCGGAGCCCGCGGATCCGAGGAGGGTGCCGACGGCGAGAACGGCTCCGGCGGTACCGGCGGCGAGACGACGAGACGTGAACATGGTGACGGGATCCTCTCGTTGGGGCCGGCCGAGGCCGACGCGGTGTCGTCGTGACCACACTGGCCGCGGGGCGGCACCCGCGGCCAGCCACCGTCGGGGAATGACGACCACACGGGACGCCCCGCCCTTTGAGCTGCGAAGACGCGACCGTCCCGGGAGGCGCCGCGGGACGTGGCCCGGACCGGCCCGTCCGGCGCGGCGCGTCGACCGCCTCGTACAGCAGCGCGGCTCCCGTCGCCGGTGCACGAGGAAGCGCCCGTCCGCCCAGCCGGTTCTCGCGTCGCGGGCCCGGACGGGACTCCCCCGCCTGCGGGATCAGGACGCGGGCGCCCCGTACCGCCCGTCCCCGCGGCGGGGGAACGCGACGGTGATGTCGAGCCCGCCCTCCGGCCCCTGCTCGGTGACGATCCGGGCCCGGTGGGCGTCGGCGATCGCCGCGACGATCGACAGCCCCAGACCGTGGCCGTCGGCGCGCGCGGAGCGGTGGCCGAGCCGCTGGAAGGGCTGGTACAGCGACGGGATGGCCTCACGCGGGACCACCGGTCCGCTGTTCACGACCCGCACCGTGGGCGCCCCGTCCCGAAGGCCGGTGGTCACCCGGATCCAGCCGCCGTGCCGGGTGTAGCGCTGGGCGTTGCCGACCAGGTTGGTCACCAGCCGTTCCACCAGGCTGGTGCTGCCCTCGGTCGCGGCGGGGGCGAGCGCGACGTCCAGGGTGACGTCCTCGGGGCGGGTGGGCGCGAGGTCGTCGAGCACGTCGGCGACGACCTCGGCGAGGTCCAGCGGCTCGGTCCGGAAGACCCCGCTCTGGCTGCTCGCCAGGGTCAGCAGCGCCTCGATCAGCCGCTCCTGGTCCTCGCCGATGGCCAGGGTCCGCTCGCACACCGCCCGCAGGGCCCTCACGTCCGGGTCCGGGTTGCTCAACGCGACCTCGATCACCGTGCGTTGCAGGGTCAGCGGGGTGCGCAGCTCGTGCGAGGCGTTGGCGACGAAGCGTCTCTGCGCGTCGAACGCGGCGTCCAGGCGGGCGAGCAGGTCGTCGAAGGTGTCGCCGAGGTTCTTCAGCTCGTCGTCGGCGGGGCCGGGCATCGCGAGCCGCTCGTGCAGGTTGTGCGCCGAGATGCGCCGGGCCCGTTCCGTCATCACGCGCACGGGCCGCAGCACCCGCCCGGCCATCAGCCAGCCCAGCCCGCCGGAGACACCGGTCATGACGCCGAGCGCGATCCCGGACCGGGTGAGCAGTGTGCGCTGCGCCTCCTGGCGCTGGCGGTCGGCGACGTAGGAGATCTGTGCCGAGAACTCCCGCACCGCCGGGTCGCGCGAGGCGTTCATGGTGGTGATCTTGGTGCCTTTGGAGGCGGGGCTCTGCACGACCAGGAGGTAGGTGACGGCGAGCAGGGTGGCGCCCGAGACGAGGAACAGCGTCCCGTACAGCAGGGTGAGCCGGAGCCGGGCCGACCAGCGGATGCGGAACCGGCCGGCCGGTTCAGATGCGGTAGCCGACATGCGGCACCGTCTCGATCACCGGTGGGTCGCCGAGCTTGCGGCGCAGCCGGCTGATGGTCACCTTCACGGTGTTGGTGAACGGGTCGGTGGCGTCGTCCCAGGCCCGTTCGAGCAGTTCCTCCGCGGACACCACCGCGCCCCGCGCGGCCAGCAGCAGCTCCAGCACGGCCATCTCCTTGGGGGACAGGTCGAGCCGGCGTCCGCCGCGCCAGGCGGTGTGCTCGGCGGGCGACAGCGACAGGTCGCCGTGGGTGAGCACCGGGGGCACGGCGGGGTGCGCGCGCCGGGCGAGGGCGCGGATCCGCGCGACCAGCTCGGCGAAGGCGAACGGCTTGGTCAGGTAGTCGTCGGCGCCCAGGCTGAGTCCGTCGACCCGGTCGGCGACGGTGGAGGAGGCCGTGAGCATGAGGATGCGGGCCCGGCAGCCGTGCTCGATCAGCGCCCGGCAGACCTCGTCGCCGTGCACCAGCGGCAGGTCCCGGTCGAGCACGATGACGTGGTAGTCGTACACGGTGGCCTGCTCCAGCGCCTGCCGGCCGTCCAGTGCCAGGTCGATGGCCATGCCTTCCTGCCGCAGCCCGGCGGCGATCGTCTCGGCGAGTTCGAGGTGGTCGTCGACAATCAGCACTCTCATGCCGGTCAGAATGCCCCGGGCGCCGTAACAGGGGAATAACGCGTGGGGAGGGCGGAAAGAGGTGGGCGCGGTTGTTCCCCGCGTGTAACCGCGCCGGGCGTACAACTCCGTGCATGTTCTCCACACACCGTCGCGCCCTGATCGGGCGCGCGCTTCTTCCCGTATCCCTGCTGCTCACGGGCGTGCTGATCAGCGGCTGTTCCGACGAGTCCGACGCGGCCTCCGACGGCGGGGCGACCTCGGACTCCTCCGGGTCGGCGAACGGCGCGTTCGACCAGGCGCTGGAATTCGCCGAGTGCATGCGCGCGGAGGGCGTGCCCGAGTTCCCCGACCCCCAGCAGGCCGACGGCGGTGTCCGCATGGACGCGGGCGGCGTCGACACCGACTCGCCCGAGTTCCAGGGCGCCATGGAGGCCTGCCGCGACAAGGCCCCGCAGGCCGAGGGCCAGGCCCAGGGCGGTGAGCCGCTCGACCCGACGAAGGTCGCCGCCTGGGCGGAGTGCATCCGCGAGAACGGCGTGCCGAACTTCCCGGACCCCGAGATCAACGGCGGCCAGATGGCTCTCGACTTCGCCGGCGCCGGCCTCAGCATGGCCGACCCCGCCTTCCAGCAGGCCCGTTCCGCGTGCCAGGACAAGTGGCCCGGCGGCGGCATGATGATCCAGGGCGGCGGAGGCCGGTGACCACGCAGGACGAGACGGAACACCTGCCGGCCGTCGTGGAACCCGGCGGGGCCCCGGCGGTCCCGGACGACGCGGAGCGGACACCGGCCGTCGCCGAGGAGGCGGACCGGCCCGCGGTGGCCGGGGAGGCCGACCGCCCGCCGGCGGACCGGCGCAGGCGCCGCACCCGCCGCACGGCCCTCCTCGTGGCGATCGCGACGGCCGTGGCCGCCGCCGCGGGACTCGCCGCCACCGGCGCGTTCGGCGGCGACGACGGATCCGCGGCGCAGACCGCCCCCGACGGGCCGGCCGCGACGGCGAAGGTCCAGCGGATGACGCTGACCAGCACCGAGACCGTGGACGGCACCCTGGGCCACGGCGAGCCGACCGCGGTCACCCACGGTTTCGCCGCGTCCGGGCAGGGCGGGCAGAGCGGCGGCGGCCAGGACGGCGGCGAGTTCGTCACCTGGGTGCCAGGCGAGGGCGACACGCTCGAACGCGGCGACTCCGTCTACCGGGTCAACGAGCGCAAGGTGCCCCTGCTGTACGGGTCCGTCCCCCTCTACCGCACGCTGAGGCCCGGCAGCGAGGGCGCCGACGTGCGGATGCTGGAGCGCAACCTCGCCGCCCTGGGCTACGACGGCTTCAAGGCGGACGACGACTACACCTGGAGCACCGCCGAGGCGGTCCGGGAGTGGCAGGACGACCTCGACGCCGAGGAGACCGGGACCGTACGGCCCGGGGACGCGGTGGTCGCGCCGGGAGCCCGGCGGGTCGCGGAGGTGAAGGCCTCGCCCGGCACGGTCGCCGGCGGCGAGGTGCTGACCTGGACGGGCACCGAGCGGATCGTCTCCGTGGACCTGGACCCGCAGCACGAGGACCTGGTGGAGGAGGGCTCCAAGGCCACGGTCCGGCTGCCGGACGGCGGCACCGTGGAGGGCGAGGTCACCGACATCGGCACCGCGGGCGGCGGCCCGGCCGGTTCCGGGACCGGGGCCGGCGGCGAGGACCGGGGCGCGGACGAGGCGACCCTTCCGGTCCGGCTGAGGATCGAGGACCAGAAGAAGCTGGGCCGCTACCAGGCGGCGTCCGTCGACGTGATCCTGGAGGCCGGCAGCCGCCGGGACGTGCTCGCGGTGCCGGTCAACGCGCTGATGGCGCGGCCGGGCGGCGGCTACGCCCTGGAGGTCCCGAAGGCCGGGGGCGGCAGCGAGATGGTGCCGGTGGAACTGGGGATGTTCGCGGACGGCCTGGTCGAGGTGAAGGGCTCGGGCATCGAGGAGGGCATGGACGTGGGGGTGCCCAGGTGACGCCGCACGTGGTCGAGCTGACGGGCGTCTCCCAGCAGTACGGGGAGGTCGTCGCGCTGGCCGACGCGCATCTGGTGATCGGTCGCGGCGAACTCGTCGCGATCGTCGGGCCGTCCGGGTCCGGGAAGTCGACCATGCTCAACATCATGGGCACGCTGAGCCGCCCGACCTCCGGGCACGTCCGGGTCGACGGCCACGCGGTCGAGGAGCTGAGCGACCGCGAGCTGTCGGCGCTGCGCGCCGGCACGATCGGCTTCGTGTTCCAGCAGTTCCATCTCACCGCGGGCATCCCGGTGCTGGACAGCGTGGCCGACGGGCTGCTCTACAGCGGCACCCCGCGCGCCGAGCGGCGCCGGCTCGCCGAGGCGGCGCTGCGCCGGGTGGGGCTCGGGCACCGGCTGTACCACGAGCCGCACCAGCTCTCCGGCGGTGAGAAGCAGCGGGTCGCGATCGCCCGTGCGGTGCTGGGCGATCCCCCGCTGCTGCTGGCCGACGAGCCGACCGGCGCGCTCGACTCCCGGTCCGGCGCGACCGTGCTGGAGCTGCTGCACGAGCTGAACGCGGCCGGCACCACGGTCGTGGTCATCACGCACGACCGGGACGTCGCCGCGTCCCTGCCGCGCGAGGTGCGGCTCAAGGACGGGCGGATCGAGCACGACTCGGCCGCCGCCGGCCGGGAGCCGGCGGCCGTCGCCTCCGGGGCGGAGCGATGACGGGGCCCGGCCGGCCCGCGGCCGGCTCCCGGCCCCGTCCGGCCCGGATGAGCTTCGCCGACGTGCTGCGGGTGGGCGGGTACGGGCTGCGGGCCCGCCCCATGCGGGTGTTCCTGTCCGCGCTGGGCATCGCCATCGGCATCGCGGCCATGGTGGGCGTGGTGGGCATCTCCACCTCCAGCACGGAGGACCTGGACCGGCGGCTGAGCGCCCTGGGCACCAATCTGCTGTCCGTCACGCCGGGCCCGTCGCTCAGCGGCGACGCCTCCCACCTGCCGAGCGAGGCGGTGGAGATGGTGGGCAACATCCCGGACGTGGAGTCGGTGACGGCGCTCGGCAAGGTCGATGCCAAGGTCTACCGCAACGACCACATCCCCGAGGCCGAGACCAGCGGTATCGCCGTCTACGCGGCGAAGACCAACCTGCCCGGGACGACCGGCGCGAAGCTGGCCGACGGCCGCTGGCTGAACGCGGCCAACGAGCGCTACCCGTCCGTCGTGCTCGGCCCCCGCGCCGCCGAGCAGCTCGGGGTGCACCGGGCCGGACCCGACGTCCAGGTGTGGCTCGGCGACCGCTGGTTCACCGTGATCGGGCTGCTCGCGCCCAATGAGCTGACCCCGGAGCTGGACACCCAGGCGCTGGTCGGCTGGCCCTACGCGGAGGAGAAGCTCGGCTTCGACGGCTACCCGACGGTGATCCACGTACGGGCCGTGGAGGAGCGCGTCGCCGCGGTGCAGGGCATCCTCGGGGCCACCGCCAACCCGGAGAAGCCCGACGAGGTGGCCGTCTCCCGGCCGTCCGACGCGCTCGCCGCGAAGGAGGCCACGGACGACACCCTGAGCGGGCTGCTCCTCGGGCTCGGCGCGGTGGCGCTGCTGGTCGGCGGCGTCGGTGTGGCCAACACCATGGTCATCTCCGTGCTGGAGCGCCGCTCCGAGATCGGTCTGCGCCGCGCGCTGGGGGCCACCCGGGGCCAGATCCGCAACCAGTTCCTGTGCGAGTCGCAGCTGCTGTCCGTGCTCGGCGGCGTCGGCGGGGTGGCCCTGGGGATCGCGGTGACCATCGGCTACGCCTCCTACCAGGGCTGGCCGTCGGTCGTCCCGGTCTGGGCCATGGCCGGCGGCGTCGGTTCGACCCTGGTCATCGGTGCGCTGGCGGGCTTCTATCCGGCGGTGCGCGCGGCCCGGCTGCCTCCGACGGAGGCGCTGGCGACCCCCTGAACGGCCGCGCCCCGCTCACCGGTGCCCCCCGGACATCCCCCGCGGGGGGCGCCGTGCCGGGCCCGGACCCGACCGGGCCCGGGCCCTCCCCGGCCGCCGGGCCGGGGAGGGCACCGGCGTGCCGCGGGACGGTGTGCGCGGCGGGGTCCGAAGGGGGCCGCCGGGAGCGGGCCCGGTCACGCGCGGCGCCGACGGCGGCGGCCGCGGTCAGCCGGGAGCCCCGGCGAGAGCGGGCTCGGTCCCGTCCCGTACGCCGTCCGGGCGCGCGGCGCCGGCGGGCGCCCCGTCCCCGCGGCCGACGTCCCAGCCCGCGGAGGCCAGTTGCCCCGCCAGGGCATCCGCCTCGGCCGGGGCGAGCTCGAACCGGATCACCAGCGGCCCGTCCGGGCCGTGCGGGGCGACCGGCGCGGCGACGGTGTCGGGTCCGGCGCCGTATCCGGCCGCGGTGTCCAGGAGCCGGGCGAGTTCGCCGGGGCGCCCGGCGACGGTGACGTCGACGTGGGCGGTGCCGGCGGCGCGCGGGCCGCAGGCCGGGGCGGGCAGCGCCTCCAGCGCGGCGATGCCGCGTTCCAGCAGGCCGGTGAGGTCGCGCCGGCTCCGCGTCCGGTTCCGCGGGTCCCGCGCCGACAGGTCCCGCACCGCCGTGAGCAGTTCGGTGAGGTCGGTCTGCAGGGCGGTGAGGACGCTGGCGACCTCGGCGGCGTTGGTCTCGATGATGTCGGTCCACAGCCGGGCCTCGCCGCGGGCGATCCGGGTGGCGTCCCGGAACCCCTGGCCGACCAGGAGGGCGGTGCCCGGCGACCGGCCGCCGAGCCGGGCCGCGACCAGGCTGGCCATGAGGTGCGGGGCGTGGGAGGTGAGCGCCACGGTCTCGTCGTGGGCCGCGCTCTGCATGACCGCGGGCACCCCTCCGCACAGGGCGATCAGGTCCAGGGCCCGGTCGAAGGCGGGCTTGGAGGTGAGCCGGGAGGGGGTGAGCACCCACACCCGGTCCTGGAAGAGGTCGGGGCGTGCGGCGAGCGGCCCGGAGCGTTCCCGGCCGGCCATCGGGTGGCCGCCGACGAAGTGCGTGGGCCGCGGGGCGCGGGCCAGCACCTCGCGTTCGGGGCCGGCCTTGACGCCGGCCACGTCCGTGTAGCTGCGGGCCAGGCCCCGCGCCTGCTGTTCCGAGAGCACGTCGGCGACCTTGCTCGGGGGTACGGCGAGCACCGCGAGGTCCACCGGTTCCCCGGGCGGCTGCGCGGTGCCGGCGCCGAGCAGCTCGGCGGTGCGGACCGCGGCCGCGTCGGCGTCGAGGAGGTGGACGGTGACGCCGCGCCGGGCGGCGGCGAGCGCCACGGAGGTGCCGATCAGTCCGGTGCCGACGACGGCCAGGGTGCGGATCACGAGGCCGCCCCGGTGGCGACGCCGGCGGCGCTGCCGCCGGGCAGGCGTGAGGTGACGGCGGCGGCCAGCCGGTCGAGTCCCTCCTCGATCTGCTCCGGCGTCAGGGTGCTGACGGACAGCCGCAGCTGGCGGGACTCGGTGCCCGCGCCGAAGAAGTGGTGCATGGGCGTGAACAGCACGCCGTGTTCGCGCCCCGCGTGCTCCAGGAAGGCGTCGTCCACGGTGAACGGCACGGTGACGACCACGAAGAACCCGCCGTCGGGTTCGTTCCAGGTCACTCCGGCGCAGTCCCGGAACCGTTCGGCGAGCCCTTCCAGGACCCGGGTCAGGTTGCTCCGGTACACGGCGGTTTCCCTGACGTTGGCGGCCACCAGGCTGAAGTCGTTGGCGATCAGCTTGCCGCCGATGACGGCCTGGGCGATCGGCGAGGTGTTCACCGTCAGCATGCTCTTGACCTTCGACAGTTCGTCGGCGAGCAGTCCGTCGCCCACCGGCTGGTCGGCGACGGCGAAGCCGACCCGCGCGCCCGCGACGCCGCTCTTGGCGAAGGAGCCGAGGTAGACGACCCGGCCCTCGGCGTCGAGCGACTTCAGCGTGGGCGGGCGCCGGTCGGGGGTGCGGTGGAAGAGCCCGTAGGGGTTGTCCTCCAGCAGCAGCAGGCCCTCCGACGCGGCGATCTCCAGCAGCCGGTGCCGGTCGGCGACGGTCATGCTGACGCCGACGGGATTGGCGAAGTCCGGCGTGACGTAGCAGGCGCGCACCCGGCGGCCGGCGTCGCGCGCGGCGCGCAGCAGGCGCACCAGCTCCCCCAGGTCGAGCCCGTGCGGCCCGGAGGGCACCGGCAGCACCGGCAGATCGGTGAGCAGGGCGGCGCCGGTGAGGCCGACGTAGGTGGGGGACGGGGCGAGCAGCGCGTCGCGGTCGTCGGCGCGCAGGACGCGCAGCACCAGGAACAGCGCCTCCTGGAAGCCGACGGTGACGACGACGGAGCGCGGGTCGGCGTCGATGCCCTCGTCGACGGCGAGGTTGCGGGCGATCAGCTCGGTGATGACGCCCCTGGTGTCGCCGTACTGGAAGAGGGTGCGGGAGACCTGCTGTTCCGTCATTCCCCGCTCACTTCGCAGATGATCCGCGAACACCTTCAGGTATTCGTGGAGCTGTTCCGTGTCGAAGAATCCCTCGTAGGGCCGGCCGGCCGCGAACGATATCGCCTCGGGATAGGCCCCGGCGATATTGTTCAGCAGATTCATCGACTCCATGGACGCAGCGGCGAGCGAGGCATGCAGCGGCTCCGAACTCAATTCGGCAAGATTTTCCCGGATCTGCATGGGGGTCAGTATCACGTACGCCGTCAGCTGCGACAACGCCGCTTCTTTGACACCTGGAAGACGGCCCTGACCAGCGCCTTCGGGTGTTCGTTTCTGACAAGTGCGATATTCGCCGGTCGAGTTGTACGGTTGTGCCGCAAATCCCGATCCTTCTTCGACCCAGGGACCGTCATGAATGATCGAGCGAGCGCGGATCGACCCATCAGTCACTACACGATCGACTACGTCGAGCTGTATGTGGAGGACCTGGCGGCAGCGGCCCGCGATTGGCAGGACGCATACGGTTTCTCCGTGGCCGGCGAGAGCGTTTCCGCCGACCACCGCGGTGTCGCGCTCCGGCACGGCGGGATCACCCTGGTCCTGACGACCCCGCTGAGCGACCGGCACCCCGCGTCCGCGTACCTCCCGGCCCACGGCGACGGGGTCGCCGACATCGCGCTGCGCACCCGGGACGCGGACGCCGCGTTCGCCGCCGCCGTGGCCGGAGGGGCCCGTGCGCTGCGCGAGCCGCGGCGGCACTCCGGGGACGGGCCGCGCGCGACCGCGCTCATCGGCGGCTTCGGGGACGTCGTCCACACGCTGGTGGAGCGCGAGCCCGGTGCGCCGGGCGGGCTCCCGGCGGGGTTCACCCCCGTCGCCGGCGAGCGGCCGTCCTGGTCCGGCGAGGTGGGGCTGCTGGAGATCGACCACTTCGCCGTCTGCCTCCCCGCGGGGGACCTCGGCACGACCGTGCGGTCCTACCGCAACGCCCTCGGTTTCCGCGAGATCTTCCAGGAGCGGATCGTCGTCGGCGCGCAGGCGATGGAGTCGAAGGTGGTGCAGAGCCCGAACGGCGCGGTGACCCTCACCCTCATCGAGCCCGACACCCGGGCCGAGCCCGGCCAGATCGACGACTTCCTGAAGAACCACGACGGGGCCGGCGTCCAGCACATCGCCTTCTCCAGCGACGACGCCGTGCGCTCGGTCCGCGCGCTGCGCGGCCGCGGGGTCCGCTTCCTGAGGACCCCGGACGCCTACTACGACCTGCTCGGCGGCCGTATCGAGCCGGCGGCGCACTCCATCGGCGCGCTGCGGGAGGCGCAGCTGCTCGCGGACGAGGACCACGGCGGCCAGCTGTTCCAGATATTCACCGCCTCCACGCACCCCAAGCGCACGCTGTTCTTCGAGATCATCGAGCGGCAGGGCGCGGGGACGTTCGGCAGCGCCAACATCAAGGCGCTGTACGAGGCGGTGGAGCTGGAGAAGACCGGGCAGCATGGTCCGCGGTGACCTGGGCCGGGGCGCGGCGGTCCCGCTCGACCTGGACGACGTCGAGCGGGCCGCCGCCGCGGCCCTGCCGCCCGACGTGTGGGACTTCGTCGCCGGGGGCAGCGGCCGGGAGCTGTCGCTCGCGGCCAACCGGGCGGCGTTCGACGGCGTGTTCGTGCGCCCCCGGGTCCTCAACGACGTGTCCGCGTGCGGCGCGGAGTCGACGCTGCTCGGGCGGGCGGTGCGGATGCCGGTGGCGATCGGGCCGGTGGCGTACCACCGGCTGGTCCATCCCGAGGGCGAGTCGGCGACCGCGCGGGCCGCGAAGGCGGCGGGTGTGCCGTTCACCGTGGCGACGCTGAGCAGCGTGCCGGTGGAGGAGGTCACGGCGGCCGGCGGCTCGGTGTGGTTCCAGCTGTACTGGCTGCGGGACACCGGGCGGACGCTGGAACTGGTCCGCAGGGCGGAGGACGCCGGCTGCGAGGCGATCGTGCTCACCGTCGACGTGCCGTGGATGGGCCGCCGGCTGCGTGACGTCCGCAACGGGTTCACGCTGCCGGACCACGTCCGTGCGGTCCATCTGGGCGGCGGGGCCTCGACGGCGCACCGCGGCGGCCACGGGGCGTCGGCGGTGGCCGTGCACACGGCGGAGACCTTCTCCCGGTCGCTGACCTGGTCGTCCGTGGAACGGCTGCGCGAGTGCACCCGGCTGCCGATCGTGCTCAAGGGCGTTCTGGCCCCCGAGGACGCGCGGCGCGCGGTGGAGCACGGCGTCGACGCCCTGGTGGTCTCCAACCACGGCGGCCGCCAGCTGGACGGCGCGGTGACCGCCGTGGACGCGCTGCCCGACGTGGTGGAGGCGGTCGGCGGCGCCTGCGAGGTCCTCCTGGACGGCGGTGTGCGCAGCGGCACGGACGTCCTCAAGGCCCTCGCGCTCGGCGCGTCGGGCGTGCTGGTGGGCCGCGCCCCGGTCTGGGGGCTGGCGGCCGGCGGCGAGGACGGCGTCCGGCGCGTGCTGGACATCCTGGCCGGTGAACTGACGGACGCGCTGGGGCTGGCCGGATGCGCGGGGGTCGCCGAGGCACGGCGGCTGACCACACTGGCGGCCCCGGGCGGCGGGAGCGTGCGGGGCGCCGGCGCCCGGAGCGGGTAGCGAACGCGCCCGACGGAACGGCGGGGCCCGGCACGCTCGTGGTGCCGGGCCCCGCCTCCCCGCCGGGCGTCGTCCCTCCGCCGGGTCCCGCTCTCCGCCGGTCGCCGTCCCGGTGCCGGGCCCCGCCTTCCCGCCGGGCCCCGGCCTCCTCCCGGCTCGCGGCCGGCGGCTCAGCGGCGGGCCCGGGGGGCCTCGTCCGTGGACGCCGGTTCCTGGTCGTGGACCGTGATGGCGTGCCCCGGGCAGCGCCAGACGACCGACCGCACGGCCGCGGCGAGTTCCGCGGCCGGCGCGGCGTCGTCGACGACGCCCACCCCCTCGTCGTCCTGGTCGAAGACCTGGGGCGCGAACATCGCGCAGACGCCGCCGCTCACGCACTTGTCGCGGTCGATCCGGATCTCCATCGGTCCGCCGTCTCCTCTCCGCCGGTCACCAGGCGACCGGCAGCCGGTGCACTCCGTGGGCGAGCGCGCGGTTGTAGAAGCGCACCTCCCCGGCGGGCACGGCGAGCCGCAGTCGTGGGAAGCGCCGCCACAGCGCCTGGTAGGCGATGCGCAGCTCGGTACGGGCCAGCGCGGCGCCCAGGCAGTGGTGGACGCCGTGCCCGAAGGCGACATGGGCGACCGGCTCGCGGGCGAGGTCGAGCCGGTCCGGTCCGTCGGTGAGGGCCGGGTCGCGGTTGGCCATGGTGAGCGAGCAGATGACGGTCTCGCCCGCCCGGATCACCCGGCCGCCGATCTCCACGTCGTTCACGGCGGTGCGCGGGGTGGGCGCGTTCGCCACCGACATGTAGCGGATCAGCTCGTCCAGGGCGCGGTCGGAGGCGAGCCGGCCGCCGTCGCCCCGGCCGGGGCCCTCGCCCCGGTCGGGAATCCCGCCCCCGCCGTCGCGGTCGCCGAGCAGCAGCGGCAGCTGGTCCGGGTTCTCCAGCATCGCCAGGACGCCGAGGCCGATCATGCCCTCGATGTTGTCGATGCCGGCGAGGATCAGCAGCACGCACACGCCGCGCATCTCGTCGTCGGTGAAGTCGTCGCCGTGTTCGCGCACCAGCGCGCCGATGAACCCGTCGTCGGGGTCCTCGCGCTGCCGCGCCACCATCGACACCAGGTAGCGGGAGAACGCGGCGCCGTCGGCCGCCCGCACCTTGCGGCTGCGGGAGAAGTCGAGATGCCGGTGACAGTGGCGCAGGAACTCGGGCCGGTCGTCGCGCGGCACGCCGATCAGCTCGCACAGCACCTCGCCCGGCACGGGCTGGGCGAACAGCTGCATCAGATCGGCGCCCGGTCCGGCGGCCTCGACGGTGTCCAGGTGCTCCTCGACGATCGCCTCGATGTCCGGTTCCAGCCGGCGCAGCCGCCGTACGGTGAACTCGGGGGTGAGCATCTGGCGCAGCCGGGTGTGCTCGGGCGGGTCGTAGTCCATCAGATGGCCCACCAGCTCCGGCGGGCGCCAGTCCGGTCCTTCGGCGCCCCACCGGCGGCGGGTGCTGAAGTTGGTGTGGTCGCCGAGGATCCGGCGGACCTCGGCGTAGCCGGTGGCGAGCCAGACCCACTCGTCGGACTCGTTGGGGCCGATGACGTACCTGCTCAAGGGGGCCGCGGCGCGCAGGTCGTCCGCCGGGTCGAACCGGGTGCGCCGGGTGTAGAGCAGTTCGGGGTAGGCCTGTGGGGCCCGCGGGGCTTGCTGCGGGGTGTGGTGCGGGGTTCGCTGCGGCATGAACGTCGTCCTCCTACCAGGCCACCGGCAGTGCGTCCAGGGAGTAGACCCGCGAGGACGGCGTCCGGAACCGGATCTCCTCGGCGGGCACGGCGAGCCGCAGATCCGGGAAGCGCCGCCACAACGCCAGGTAGGCGGTGCGCAGTTGCATCCGGGCCAGCGGGGCGCCGAGGCAGTGGTGCACGCCGTGCCCGAACGCCAGGTGCGGGGCGGGTTCGCGGGTGATGTCGAAGCCGTCCTCGGGACCGCCGCCGGGGGCGGCGATCCGGTTCGCCGCGAAGGCGGAGCAGACGACCCGCTCCCCCTTCGGCACCACGTGCCCGCCGAGCGGCACGTCCTCCAGCGCGGTGCGCGGCGAGAGGGTCGGGATCACCGAGACGTAGCGCAGCAGTTCCTCCACCGCGCGGTCGATCAGCCCGGGGTCCCGGCGCAACGCGGCGAGCTGGTCGGGGTGTTCGAGGAGCACGAGGGTGCCGAGCCCCAGCATGCTGGCGACGTTCTCGATGCCGGCGGAGGTCAGCGACGCGGCCAGGCCCTCCAGCTCCTCGTCGGTGATCTCGTCGCCGTGCTCGCGCACCAGCATGCCCAGCAGGTCGTCGCCGGGATCGCGGCGCTGCCGTGCGGCGAACCGGCGGAAGTAGGCGCGGTAGGCCCGGCCGGCCGCCATCTGGCGGGCCCGGCCGCGGCCGTCGTCGCGGGTGATGTCGAGGTGGCGGGACAGCTCCGCCCGGTCGTCGCGGGGCACGCCCAGCAGCTCGCAGGCGGTCCGGCCCGGGATCTGCCAGGCGAAGTGGTGCATCAGGTCGGACGGCGCCCCGGCCTGCTCCATCGCGTCGAGGCACTCCTCGACGACGGCCTCGATCCGCGGCTGGAGCCGCCGCAGGCGCCGCATGGTGAACTCGGGGTTGAGCATCCGGCGCAGCCGGGTGTGCTCCGGCGGGTCGTAGTGCAGGGGGTTGCCGATGTTCTGCAGCCGGCGGGACTGCGCCTCGGTGTCGGCGGGCGGGAGCATGGTGAACCGGTGCTGGTCGCCGAGCACCTCTCGGGACTCGTCGATGCCGGTGACCAGCCAGCCCACGACCTGGTCGGAGGGCCCGCCGTGCAGTCCGGTCCGCAGCACCGGGCACTCGGTGCGCAGCGCGACCAGCTCCGGGAGCGGGTCGAACCGGTCGCGGCGGTGGTACACGGGGACGTCACGGGACGCCATCGTCGTGGCTCGCCTCCCTCAGGCGGTGGTGGCCGGCAGCCAGCACAGGCCGTCCGCGGAGGAGACCAGGCCGCCGGGGAACATGGGCGCCTCGGGTTCGGCGTCCTCGCCGAGCAGCGCCCGCATCTGCACCCGGCCCGCCTCCTGCATGGCGTTGCGCACCACGGAGGAGCCGAACAGCGGCACGGAGCTGCCGTCCTCGGCGGCGGCGAGCTTCTCCACGGCGGTGGCGAACTCGTCGGAGTTCTGCGCCAGCCGGTCGCCCAGCGCCCCGGCGTTCATCAGACTCTGCTCGCCGGAGGAGACGCCGCCGATCAGTTCGACGAACGCCTGGAGCTCCGGCTCGCTGTTCGCGGTGACCTTCTTGGCCTGCCAGAAGTAGGAGCTCTCGTCGCGGTGCATCTCGTAGAAGGAGACGAGGAACTCGTAGAAGACGCCGTACTCGCGCCGGTAGCGGGCCTCGAACTCCTTCATCGCGGCGTCCTCGTCGACCGTGCCCTCCAGGACGCTGTTGAGGGAGCGGGCGGCGAGCAGCGAGCTGTAGGTGGCCAGGTGCACGCCGGAGGAGAAGACCGGGTCGACGAAGCAGGCGGCGTCGCCGACGAGCATCATGCCGGGCCGGGTGAAGGTGGTCTGGTGGTACGAGTAGTCCTTGCGGACCCGGATCTCGCCGTACTGGCCCTCGGTGACGCGGGTGGCGTCGGAGAGGTAGTCGGCGATCATCGGGCACTCGTCGATCAGCGCCCGCAGCGCCTGCTCCGGGTCGCCCTGGATCTTCTCGGCCATCTCCCGCCGTACGACGGCGCCGACGCTGGTCAGGGTGTCGCTGAGCGGGATGTACCAGAACCAGCCGCTCTGGAAGGCCACGCACAGGATGTTGAAGCGGTTGGGCTCGGGCAGCCGCTTGCCGTTCTCGAAGTAGCCGAAGAGGGCGAGGCTGCGGAAGAAGTCGGAGTACTCGCGGGTGCCGCCGACCTTGCTGTAGAGCCGGCTCCTGTTGCCGGAGGCGTCGACGACGTACCGGGCGCGGATCTCGCGCTCGGCGCCGTCGGGGTCGGTGTAGGTGAGCCCGCACACCCGTTCGCCGTCCTCGAGGACCCCGCGCACCGCACAGCCCTCCCGGACGTCGGCGCCCTGCTTGCGGGCGTTCTTCAGCAGGATGTCGTCGAACTTGGACCGCTCGACCTGGTAGGCCACGGAGGTCGGGCCCGCCATGCGGGGCGAGACGGAGAAGGCGAAGGTCCACGGCTCGGGGCGGGCGCCCCAGCGGAAGGTGCCGCCGCGCTTGAGCGGGAAGCCCGCCGCGGCGAGGTCGTCCGCGGCGCCGGAGAGCCGGCACACGCCGTGAATGGTGGACGGCAGCAGCGATTCGCCGATCTGGTAGCGCGGAAAGTTCTCCTTTTCGAGTACGACGACCCGGTGCCCTCGTTTGGCGACGAGTGCGGCGAGGGTGGAACCGGCGGGTCCGCCGCCGACGACGGCCACGTCGAATTCTTCGGTCACTGCTGCCACAGTCAACTCCCTGTCCGTGTCTGCTTTCTCATTGAGCCTGAATTCGCCCGGCGGGTTCGTCAACTCGTCCAATTTCCTTGCGCGGACGCTCTTTTCGCCCGATCAAGGTCAGCAGCGGCCCGGTCATGAAAGTGGTGACGAGGGCCATGAGGACGAGCACCGTGAAGAGCCCGGGTCCGATCACCCCGGCTTCGAGCGCCACGTTGAGCACGATCAGTTCGGTGAGGCCGCGGGTGTTCACCAGCGCGGCCACCCGCGCCGACCGGTGGGGGCCGAGCCCGGTGAACCGGCAGGCCGCGTACGCCGGGCCGAGCTTGCCGACGACGGCGATGCCCAGGATCAGCGCCAGCAGCACCAGCCCGTCGGCGTCGAGCGTGCCGACGTCGAACTTCAGCCCGGTGGTGACGAAGAACAGGGGCAGGAGCAGTCCCGCGGTCTGCTCCATCGGCTGCAGCACCTCGGCGTCCGGGACCTCGTTGCGGCGGGGCATGACCAGTCCCGCGAGGAAGCCGCCGAACACCGGGTGCAGGCCCAGCTCGGACGTCACCCAGGCGCTGCCCAGCGCGAGCCCCAGCGCCGGCGGGACCGGGCTGAGCAGCCACGACTCCGAGCGGCGCAGCAGCCGGTCGAGCAGGGGGCGCACCACCAGGAACATCACCGCGCCGAACAGCACGATCAGCACCAGCGCCGTCAGCCACGACGGCCCCGAGGAGTGCCCGGTGCCGGCGAACGCGGCGGCCAGCACCAGCCAGGCGGCCACGTCCATGATCCCGGCCGCGGTGGTGGCCACCGTGCCGGTGGGGGTGCCCGCCATGCCGCGCTCGCGGACGATCGCCACCAGCACCGGCAGTGCGGTCACCGAGCAGGCCACCGCCATGAACATCACGAACGTCCGCCCGCCCGCGCCCGGTTCGACCGCGGTGAACACCCCGTCGAGGAGGGTCACCGCGCCGGTGCTGAGTCCGGCCGGGACCAGCAGCGACAGCGCGGCCACCGCCAGCACGGACCGGCCGCCGCTGCGCAGCTGCCGGTAGTTGATCTCGTATCCGGCGAGGAACATGAAGATCACGACGGCGACCTGGGAGAGCACCGTCAGGAACGGCAGCACCTCCGGCGGGAAGAGCGTCTTCGTCACGTCCCCCGGCAGCCGGCCGAGCAGGGTGGGGCCGAGAGCGACACCCGCCGCGATCTGCCCGATCACGGTCGGCTGCCCCAGCCGGCGGGCCAGCGCGCCCAGCAGCCAGGAGACGACGACGATGAGCGCGACGTCACCGATGACCACGGCGGTCACCTGTTCGGTGTCCACGCCTCTCCTTCCGTCCGCGCGCCGCCGCTCAGGCCGTGGCGGCGTCCTCGGTCCGGGCGACGAGGCTCTTGGGCCGCATGTCGGTCCAGTGCTGCTCGACGAATTCCAGGCATTCCGCCCGGCTCGCCTCGCCGAACACGGTGGTCCATCCCTGCGGCACTTCCGCGAACACCGGCCAGAGCGAGTGCTGGCCCTCGTCGTTGACGAGCACGAGGAAGGTGCCGTTCTCGTTGTCGAAAGGGTTCGTCATGGGATCGTCCGCCTTCTGTTCCGGTTGATTCTCGATGTGGTTCGAGATGTGGTCTCGATGTGGTTCGAGATGTGGTCTCGATGTGGTTCGAGATGTGGTTCTCGGCGCGGCTGGATGCCGGGAGCGCCGGATTTCCCGGACGCCGCCGGATTTCCCGGACGCGGCCGGATTTCCCGGGCGCGGCGGGTCATCCGGAAGCGGTGAGTTTCCCGGTGAGGACGCGGCCCACCGGGGCGAGCTGTCCGGGATGGAGCATCCGGTAGTGGTCGACCGGGATCTCGTGGGCCTCGACGGTGCCGCCGGTGAAGGGCTCCCACACCACCCTGGCCTCGGAGACGGGCAGGTCCGCCGGGCGGTCGTGGGCGGCGATGAACAGCAGGACGTCACCGCCGAAGCGGCGCGGGGCGTGGCCGGGCGCGAACCGGGCCATGTTGCCCAGCACCTCCTGCATCCGCGCCAGCACCCGGTCGCCCAGGTTGCCGCGCGCGTCGACGCCCGCCGACACCTCGATCTCCTGCTCCATCAGCGTCGACGCCTGCTCCTCGCGGGAGACCCCGCGGTCCCGGGAGACCGACTTCCCGGCGCTGCCGGGGTAGGCGTCGAGCAGGGCGAGCAGCGCGACCTCCTCGCCCAGGTCCTCCAGCCGGCAGGCGACCGCCTGGGCGATCACGCCGCCGAAGGACCAGCCGAGCAGGTGGTAGGGGCCTTCGGGCTGCACCGTGCGGATCTCGTCGGCGTAGTCGGCGGCCATCTCCTCGACGCTGTGCGGCAGTTCCTCGGGCCCGGCGAGCCCGCGCGCCTGCACGCCGTACACCGGCAGGTCGGCCGGCAGATACGGCACCAGCGCCGCGTACGACCAGCTCAGGCCCATGCTCGGGTGCAGGCAGAACAGCGGTGCCCGGCTGCCCTCGGGGCGCAGCGGCAGCAGCACGCCCAGTTCGCTGCCGCCCCGGCCCACCGGCCTGCCGGCCTGCGGGGTCCGCCGGCCGCGCAGCGACAGCACGCCCTCGCCGTCGCGCCTGGCCCGCTCGCCGGTGCGCAGCATCCGGCCGCCGGGCCGGTACGGGTCGGCGACGAACCGCTCGGCGGTCGGCGCGGGCCGCCCCGTGTATCCCCGCGCGAGGGTGCCGCCCGCCACGTACAGGTCTCCCTCGACCCCGGCGGGGACCGGGCGCAGCCGGTCGTCCAGGACGTAGGCGAGGGTGTGCGGGAGGGGCCGTCCCGCCGGGAGTCCGGCGGCGGGCGGGTGCTCGCCGGGGCCGAGCCGCGCCTCCAGCCAGGTGCCGCCGGTCTCGGGGAGGGCGTGACCGGTGACGCGGGTGGTGTCCGCGGGGAGCCGGTGCGGCTCCTCGTCGACGACCAGGACCTCCGGGTACGGCGGTGCGCCCGCGGCCTGTCCGGCGAGCAGGGCGCCGGTGGTGACCAGGAGGTCGGCGCCCGGCCCGTCGGCGGAGGGGGTGCCGAAGCGCACGGTCCCGCCGGCGCTCAGGGCGGCGAGCAGCGGGGTGATCAGGGACGCGGCCGGCACGCGGGTGTCCAGCAGGGTCACCCCGGAGACGGGCGAGGTGCGCGCGCGGTG
Organism: Streptomyces glaucus; assembly: GCF_039533365.1. Taxonomy (NCBI): domain Bacteria; kingdom Bacillati; phylum Actinomycetota; class Actinomycetes; order Kitasatosporales; family Streptomycetaceae; genus Streptomyces; species Streptomyces glaucus. The sequence goes on along the minus strand of NZ_BAAATK010000019.1, from coordinate 12,603 downwards.
CGCGGCGCGGGCGGCGAGCGTGCGGTGCTCGACGACCGCGTGGGAGCCGTCCCCGGCCGGCAGCAGCAGGGCGGGGTGACCGGGGAGCGCGGGGCGCAGGGCGGCGTCCTGGGCGGGGGTTTCGCCGGTGTCGGTGAGCAGCACGGGGAGGTCCCCGGCAAACGCCCAGGACCCGGCGCGGGCCGCGGTGGTGACCACGGCCGCCGGACGGATCCCCCCGAGGGCCCGGTCCGGGCCGCGGACCAGCCGGAGCGCGGCGCCGGACCGCAGCACCCCGGCCACCGCGCCGGCCAGCCCGGTGCCCGTGGGCTGGTCCACGGCGACGACGTCCTCGGCTCCGACGCCCCGCGCCGCGAGCCGCCGCGCCAGCGTCCGCGCCGCCGCGTCCAGATCGGCGTACGTGAGCGACCCGGAGGCGTCCGCCACCGCGACCGCGTCGGGCGTGGCGGCCGTCCGCGCGGCCAGCGCCTCGACGACCGTCGTCCCGGGCGGCTCGGTGCCGGCGGCGTCGTCGAGTTCCGGGGCCGCCCGCCGTTCGGTGTCGTCCAGCAGCAGGTCGACGTCCCCGATCCGCAGCTCCGGATCCTCGGCGACCTGTTCCAGGACCCGGACCAGGCGCGCGGCGAGCACGGCCGCCGTGTCCCGGTCGAACAGGTCGGTGGCGTACCGCAGTTCGCCGGTCAGGTCGCCGGGGGAGCCGTCGGCTTGCTCGGTCCGGTCGAGGTGGAGGGACAGGTCGAACTCCATGGCGTCGGTGCCGAGGTCGACGGGGCTGGTGTTCAGCCCCGGCAGCTGCCAGGCGTCCCACGGGTCCTCGTCCTCGTCGCGGACGTCGAGGGCGACCTGGAAGACGGGGTGCCGGTCGGGGGCGGGCGGCAGGTCGAGGGCCTCCAGCAGCCGGGCGAAGGGCACGTCCTGGCGGCGGCGGCCCTCGCGGCCCGCCTCGTGCGCCCGGCCGAGCAGGTCGGCGAAGGTGGGGTCGCCGGAGAGGTCCGTGCGCAGGGCGAGGGGCCGTTCGAAGGCGCCGATCAGCCCGTCCAGCTCGACCTCGTCGTCGCTGCGCGGCAGCACGGTGCCGACGGTGACGTCGTCGGTCGCGCCGAGCCTGCCGAGCAGCAGCGCGAGCGCCGCCTGGACCGCGGTGAACACGGAGGCTCCCGACGGCCGGGCCGCCGCGGCGAGCCGGGCGTGCGCCGCGGCGCCCAGCCGGACCGGCACGGATCCGGCCCGGCGGGTGGGCAGCACCGGGCGGGCCCGGTCCGTGGGCAGTTCCAGGGTCTCCGGGGCGCCTTCGAGGGCGCCGCGCCAGTACTGGATCTCGTCCCAGGCGAGGGTCTCGCGGTTCCGTTCGCCGCTCAGCAGCTCCTGCTCCCACAGCGCGTAGTCGGCGAACTGCAGCGGCAGCGGCGCCCGTTCGGGGGCGCGGCCCCGGCGCCGGGCGCCGTAGGCCGCGGCCAGGTCGCGCATCAGCACGCCGGCCGACTGCGTGTCCGCGGCGATGCGGTGCACGAGCAGGTGCAGGACGTGGTCGGTGTCGGAGAGGGCGAACAGGGTGTGCGTCCAGGGCACGTCGCGGGTGAGGTCGAAGGTGTGGGCCGTCGCCCGCTCCAGCAGTGCGGGCAGGTCCTCCTCGCGGGCCCGGACGAGCCGCAGCGCGGGCCGCCCGGCCGCCGGCTCCAGCACCTGCTGGCGTACCGAGCGGCCGGCGCCGGGGAAGGTGGTGCGCAGGATCTCGTGCCGGTCGGCGACATCGCCCAGCGCCGCCGCCAGCGCGTCCCGGTCGAGGGCGCCGCGCATCCGCAGCGCGAGCGCGTGCTGGGCGGGCGCGGTCCCGCCGTCGCCGGCGAGCCGGTCCAGCAGCCAGGTGCGCAGCTGGCCCGCGGTGACGGGCAGCGGGTCCGGGCGGTCCTCGACCCGCCGGAGCACGGGCCGGACGCGGGCGGCGAGCGCCCGGGCCACACCGGCCGGGGTGGGCGCCGAGAACAACTGCCGGATCGGCAGGTCGACGCCGAGTTCCTCGCGGATCCGGCGGGCGAGGCGCATGCCGAGGCCGGAGTCGCCGCCGAGCTCGAAGAAGTTGTCCTCGGCGCCGACCTCGCCGAGGGCGAGCACCTCGGCGAAGAGCGTGCACATCAGCTGCTCGGTCTCGCTCTCCGGGGCGCGTCCGGCGGCCCGCGTGAGGAAGTCGGGGGCGGGCAGCGCCATGCGGTCGACCTTGCCGTTGGCGGTGACCGGCAGCGTGACCATGGCCATCACCAGCGCCGGGACCATGTACTCCGGCAGCACCCCGGCGACCTGTGCCCGGATCTGTTCGGGGTCGAGGTCCGGCCCGTCGGCGACCACGTAGCCGATCAGCCGCTTCCCGCCGGGGCCGTCGTCGCGGGCGGCGACGACGGCCTGCCGGACGCCGGGCTGCGCGGCGAGCGCGGCCTCCACCTCGCCCGGTTCCACCCGGAAGCCCCGGATCTTGACCTGGGCGTCGGCCCGGCCGGCGAAGACCAGTTCGCCGTCGTCGGTCCAGCGGGCCAGGTCCCCGGTGCGGTACATCCGCCGCCCGTGCGCGTACGGGTCGGCCACGAACCGTTCGGCGGTCGGGGCGGCCCGCCCGGCGTACCCGTGCGCCACGCCCTCACCGGCGATGTACAGCTCGCCGGGCACCCCGGGCGGCACGGGCTGCAGGAAGGCGTCCAGGACGTAGGCCCGGCGGTTGGCCAGCGGCCGTCCGATCGGCAGCGTGCCGGTGTCGGGCGAGCCGGGTCCGAGGAGGTGCCAGGTGGCGCACAGGGTGGTCTCGGTCGGCCCGTACAGGTGCCGGATCCGCAGCTCCGGGCAGACCTGCCGCACCCGCCGCACGGCCTGCGGCGGTACGACGTCGCCGCCGGTGAGCACCTCGCGCAGCCCGGTGAAGCACTCCGGCGCCTCCTCGGCGAGCACCCGGAAGGTGCCCGCGGTCAGGTGCAGGACGGTCACCCCGGCGGCGGTCTCCTCACGGATCCGCAGGGCGTCGACCACGCCCGGCTCCGCCACCACCACGCGGGCCCCGGACACCAGCGGCACCCAGATCTCGAACAGGGAGGCGTCGAAGGCGTGCGGGGCGTGCAGCAGCACCGCGTCGTCCGCGTGCACGCCCCAGCCCGCGTCCCCGGCGAGCGCGGCGACCGCGCCGTGCGGCACGGCCACGCCCTTGGGCGTCCCGGTCGAGCCGGAGGTGTACATCACGTACGCGACGTCGTCCGCGGTCACCGGCACCGACGGCGGCTCGTCCCCGCCGGCGGTCAGGTCGTCGAGGACGAGCGGCGCCACCGGGGTGTCCTCGGGCACGGCGGCGCGGGTGGCGCGGGCGCACAGCACGGCGGTCGGCGCGCAGTCCTTCAGCAGGAACGTGATCCGCTCGGCCGGGTCGGTCACGTCGACGGGCACGTACGCGGCGCCCGTGCGCCAGATCGCCAGCAGCGCGGTCAGCAGGTCGGCCGAGCGTTCCAGGAGGACGGCGACCCGGTCGCCGCGTCCCACGCCCTGCCGCGCCAGACGGCCCGCCAGCCGGGCCGCGTCGGCGTCGAGCCCGGCGTACGTCAGGGTCCGCTCGCCGTCGACGACGGCGACCGCGTCGGGGGTGCGGGCCGCCTGCCCGGCGAACAGCTCGGGCACCGAACTCCCGGGCACGGCCGCCCCGGTGGCGTTCCACTCGTGCAGCACGCGCTCCCGTTCCGGCCCGCCGACCACGGCGAGCCGCCCCACGGGCGTCCGCGGGTTCGCGGCGAGCTGTTCCAGCACCCGGATCAGCCGGCCCAGCACCGCCTCGGCGGTGCCGCGGTCGAACAGCTCCAGCTGGTGGTCGAGTTTGACGTGCAGCCGGTCGCCGGGGGCGACGACCAGCGTGAACGGGTAGTGGGCGGTGTCGCGGGAGAGCTTCGCCGGGCGCATGGACAGGCCCCGGGAGCCGGGCCCGCCGGGCGCGTGCGGGAGGTTCTCGTAGACGACGAGGGTGTCGAAGACCGCGCCGGGGCCGCCGAGGCGCTGCACCTCGGGCAGGCCGAGGTGCTGGTGGGCGATCAGCCCGGCCTGCCGCTCCTGGAGGGCGGTCAGCATCTCGACGGCGGGCTGCCGCCCGTCCAGGGGCACCCGCACCGGCAGGGTGTTGATCAGCAGTCCCACCATGGACTCGACGCCGGGCAGTTCGGCGGGCCGGCCGGAGACGGTGGCGCCGAACACCACGTCGGTGCGCCCGGCGAGCTGCGCCAGCACGACCGCCCAGGCGCCCTGCACGACCGTGTTGAGGGTCAGCCCGTGCCGGCGCGCCAGGCCCGTCAGACCCGCCGTCAGTTCCTCGGAGAGGTCGGTGAGGACGAAGCCGGAGTCGGGCAGGCGGGTGGGGTCGGCGGGCGCGACCAGGGTGGGGGCGTCCAGCCCGGCCAGCTCGGCCCGCCACACGTCCCGGGCCCGCTGCTTGTCCTGCCGGTTCAGCCAGCCGAGGTAGTCGCGGTAGGAGGCGGTGGGCGGCAGCCCGGAGGCGTCGCCGCCGGCCGCGTACAGGGCGGACAGCTCGCTCATCACGACCGGCATCGACCAGCCGTCCATCAGCACGTGGTGGCTGGTGACGACCATCCAGTGCCGGTCCTCGGCGAGGGTGACCAGGGCGATCCGCAGCAGCGGGGCCGCCGCCAGGTCGAACCGCCGGGCCAGTTCCTCGCCGGCCACCCGGTCGGCGGCGGCGGCCGCCTGCGGCTCCGGCAGGGCGCTGACGTCCTCCTCGCGCCACGGCAGGGTCACCTCGCGGGCGATGACCTGCACCATCCGGGCGCCGCTGACATGGCGGAAGCAGGCGCGCAGCGCCGCGTGGCGGGCCACCAGCGCCTCCCAGGAGGCGCGCAGCCGGGCGCCGTCCACCGGTCCGTCGAGCGCGAGCACGGCCTGCACGGTGTACACGTCGGGCCCGCCGCGGTCGTCCAGGGCGGCGTGGAAGAGCAGGCCCTCCTGGAGCGGGGACAGCGGCCACACGTCTTCGACGAGGGATCGGGGCATCGCGTTACTCCTCACAAGGGCCTGTCACAGGGGTCTGCGGTCGGGTGCTGTCACTTGTCGTCGGCGAGTCCCGCCTCCAGCTCCTCGATCTGGCTCTGCGCGAGGTCCAGGAGGGAGAAGTCGGAGGGGGTGTGGCCGCCGGCGGCGGGGTCGTCCGTGTGGGCGGCGAGGCCGCCGAGCAGTTCGTGCCAGGTCCGGCCGAGCCGTTCGAGCGCGCCGCGGTCCGCGGCGGCGGCCCGGCCGCGGAGTTCGAGGGTCAGTTCGGGGCCGTCCGGTGTGCGGCGCAGCCCGGCGGTGGCGTGCACCGCGTGGGCCGGGGGCCGGGTGGCGGCGGGCCGGCCCAGGGGCTGCCACGGCTCCGCGGTGTCCGGGACGTGGCCGTGGTAGGCGAACGCCAGCGTGGGCGGGGCGAGGGCGGCGAGCCGGGGCGCGGTCTCGGGGTTGAGGTGGCGCAGCAGCCCGTACCCCAGGCCGTCGCCGGGCATCGCCCGCGTCTGCTCCTTGACCGTCTTCAGCAGGTTCCCGGCCGCCGCGCCGCCGGCCCGTGCCGAGGCGAGGTCGACTCCGGCGAGGTCGACGCGTACGGGGACGCGGTGCGCGAAGCGGCCGACCGTGCGGGCCGGGTCGGCCCCGTCGACGGGCCGCCTGCCGGAGATCTCCAGGTCCACCAGGGCGCCGGTGGCGGCGCCGGTCTCCGCGACGGCGCCCACCAGGGCGGCGAGGACCACTTCGGACGGCTCGCAGTGGAAGGTCTCCGGGGTGCGGCCGGTGAGCACGGCCGTGACCTGCGGTGTCAACGACCAGGTGGCGCGGGTCTCGGCACCGGCGGCGGGGATCCGTTCGCCGGCCCCCAGCAGCGCCGCCCAACCGTCCAGTTCCGCGATCCGCTCCGCGGCCGTCGCCTGCGCGGCGAGCAGACGCGCCCAGCGCCGGTACGACGTGCCCGCCCGCTCCAGCACGGGTTCCCGTCCGGCCGCCGCGGCCTCGTACGCCGTCCGCAGGTCGGACACCAGGATCCGCCACGACTCGTCGTCCACGACCAGCTCGTGGACGACGAGCACCAGCCGGCTCTCCGGGCCGGCGTCCGCCCACACCAGCCGGGCCAGCACGCCCGCGGCCGGGTCGAGCCGGGACACGGCGCGGGCCACGGCGTCGTCGAGGCGCCCGCCGTCGTCGATCCGGTCGATCAGCCCGGCCGCGTCCGGCGCTCCGGGCTCGCCGACGACCGGTCCCGCGCCGGCGCCGTCGATGCGGCAGCGCAGCATCGCGTGGGTGTCGAGCACGGCCCGCAGCGCGCGGGCCAGGGCCGTCCGGTCGAGGCCGGCGGGGGCGGCGAGGGTCACCCACTGGGCGGGCACGGTCCCGTCGGCCGGCACGGCCCGCATGGCCGGTGTCCACGGCACCTCGCCCGTCGCCGCCTCCTCGGCGACGGCCGCCTCGGCGAGCAGGGCGAGCCGTTCGGGCGTCTTCTCGACGAAGACCTGCCGGGGAGTGAGCACGACGCCCTCGCGGCGGGCCCGCGAGGCGAGCTGCATCGAGGTGATCGAGTCGCCGCCGAGCGCGAAGAAGCTGTCGTCGGCGCCCACCCGTTCCAGTCCCAGCACTTCCGCGAAGAGGCGGCACAGCAGCGCCTCGGCGGGGGTGCGGGGATCGCGTCCGCCCGCGCGGCCGGCGAAGTCGGGGGCGGGCAGCGCGCGCCGGTCCAGCTTGCCGTTGGGGGTGAGCGGCAGCCGCTCCATCGGCACGAGGGCGGTCGGGACCAGGTAGGCGGGCAGCCGCCGCTCGGCGTGTTCGCGGAGTTCGGCGAGCAGGGCGCCGGTGCCGCGGCCGGCGGCGGGGTCGTTGGTGACGGCCGGCGGCGGCGCCGGGGCGGGTGTGTAGACGTCCACCACGGCCGCGGACGCGGTGAGTCCGGTGCGGACGAACACGGCGTCCAGTTCGTCCGGCGCGGTCGCCGACCAGGTGACGCCCACCCAGTAGCCGAGCCGGTCGCCGAGGTCGTGCAGCTCCTCGACGTCCGGGCCGGGCGCGGTCCTTCCGGGCGCGGGCGGGGCGCCCTCGTCGAGGGCGCGGGCCAGCGCGACCTCGTGCGCCACGCGGGAGTTGGGCACGCCGGTCAGCCGCAGCCGGTCGGGGCGCGCGGACTCCAGGTGGCGGGCCAGCGCGGCGAGGCCGCCGGCCTCGGTCCAGGTCAGCCGGGGCGCGTCGGCGACGGACAGGGTGGCCGTGCCGGTCTTGCGCAGCACCACGTCGTAGCGGTGCCGGCTCAGTTCGTTGTGGTGCCGGGCCCGTTTGACCCGGATGTCGGCGCCCGCCACGTCGGGCAGTCCGGCGCCGAGCGCGGCGAAGAACTCCGGGTCGACCAGCAGTTCCTTCTCGACGGTGAGGTGCTGCTCCACCGCCCGGCGCACGGCGGCGGCGTCCCGGCCGGCGGCGCGCGCGGTCTCGACGGCGGTCGCGAACGGCCGCAGCAGCCGGTGATTGCGCACGTCGCCGACGAACACCGCGCCACCGGGCACGACCAGCCGCAGTGCCCGGCCGAGCACGTCCCGCAGGTAGTCCGCGTCGGGGAAGTACTGCACCACGGAGTTGAGCACGACGGTGTCGAAGTGTCCCTCGGGCAGCCCGTCGGTCCGGTCCGCGGCCTGCACCCGCAGCCGCACCTTCGCGGCCAGCCGCGGATCCCGCTCGACGTGGCGGCGCAGTTCCTCGACGACCGGGGCGGAGAAGTCCGTGCCCCAGTACTCCTCGCAGTCCCCGGCCAGCCGGGACAGCAGCAGTCCGGTGCCGACGCCGATCTCCAGCACGCGGCGGGGCCGCAGCGCGCGGATCCGGGCCACGGTGCGCTCCCGCCACTCGCGCATCTCGGCGAGCGGAAGGGGCTGTCCGTCGTAGCTGCTGTTCCAGCCGGTGAAGTTCTCGCCGAACTCGGCGTCGGCGGGTTCGGCGTGCACGGAGTCGTACAGCACCCGCCACTCGTCGACCTGGTCGCGCGCGATCCGCTCGTCACGGCCGCGGTCGGCGCCGGGCACGACGTACCCGATCAGCCGCCGCTCGCCGGGGGTGTCCTCGCGGGCGACGACCGCCGCCTGCGCCACGCCCGGGTGCTCGGCGAGCACGGCCTCGATCTCGCCCGGCTCGACGCGGTGGCCGCGCACCTTGACCTGCGCGTCCGTGCGCCCGGCGAAGACCAGCAGCCCGTCCGGGGTCCAGCGGGCCAGGTCGCCGGTGCGGTACATCCGCTCGCCGGGCGCGAACGGGTCGGCCACGAACCGGGAGGCGGTCAGCCCGGCCCGGCCCAGGTAGCCGCGGGCCAGGCCGGCGCCCGCGACGTACAGCTCGCCGGTGACGCCGGGCGGGAGCGGCCGCAGGAAGGCGTCGAGGACGTAGGTCCGCCCGTTGGCGATGGGGGCGCCGATCGGGACGGCGTCCGCTCCCGGGGCCAGGGGCGGGCTCATCGACGCGCACACGGTGGTCTCGGTCGGACCGTACGCGTTGATCATGCGGCGGCTGCCGGCCCAGCGGTCGGCCAGGGCGGGCGGGCACGCCTCGCCGGCGACCACCAGCGTCCGCAGGCCGTCGGGGAGCTCGTCCGCGGTGGCCAGCGCGCTCGGCGGCACGGTGACGTGGGTGGCGTCCCAGTGGCGCAGCGCCTGGGCCAGCGACACCTGCGGGGGCAGGGTCTCGGCGGGCGCGACGATCACGGCGGCGCCGGACAGCAGCGCCATCAGCAGTTCGGAGACCGCCGCGTCGAAGCCGGGGGAGGCCAGTTGCAGGACGCGCGCGTCCGGTCCGACGGCGAAGCGGTCGATCTGCGCGGCGGCCAGGTTGCCCAGGCCGGCGTGCGGGACCACGACGCCTTTCGGGGCGCCGGTGGAGCCGGAGGTGTAGATGACGTACGCGGCCTGCTCGGGCTCCACCGGCACCGCCTCGGACGGGTGCGCGGCCGGGGTCGCGTCGTCGAGGTCGTCGAGGACGACGATCCGGCCCGGGTAGCCGGCGGGCACGGCGGCCCGCGTCCCCGTCGTGCACAGGAGCACCGGGGGCGCCGCGTCGTCGAGCAGATACGCGATCCGGTCGGCGGGGTGCGCGGGGTCGACGGGGACGAAGGCGCCGCCGGCCCGCGAGACGCCGAGCAGCGCCACGACCATCTCCACCGAGCGCGGCACCAGCAGCGCCACCCGTGTCTCGGCGCCCACGCCGAGGGCGCGTACCCGGCGCGCCAGCCGCCCGGCCTCCCGCTCCAGTTCGGCGTAGGTCATCTCGCGGCCGGCGCCGACGACGGCCGTCGCCCGCGGGGTGCGGGCCGCCTGGGCCGCGAACAGGTCCGGGAGCGAGGCCCGGGGCCGGGCCGGTGTGGCGGTGTCGTTCCACTCCCCCAGCACCAGGGCCCGTTCCGCGGCCCCGGTCGCCTCCAGCCGCCCGACCGGGACGGACGGGTCGGCCACCACCTGCTCCAGCACCCGCACCAGGGCGGCGAGCAGCTCCTCCACGTCCGCGCGCCCGAAGGCGTCGGGCCGGTAGACGAGGTCTCCGCGCACCCGCTCGTTCTCCAGGACCGCGACGAGGGTGAGCGGGTAGTGGCCCGCGTCCTGCGGCGTTCCGACGGGCCGGACGGACAGCGCGTCGGGGTCGTCGGAACCGAGCGGCGGGCGCGGGTAGTTCTCGTAGACGACGAGGGTGTCGAAGGTGGCGGCGGGCCCGGTCAGCCGTTGGATCTCGGTGAGCCCCAGGTGCTGGTGGGGCATCAGCGCCACCTGCCGCTCCTGCAGGTCCGCGAGCATCTCCAGCACCGGCTGCGCGCCGTCGAGCCCGACCCGCACCGGCAGCGTGTTGATGAACAGGCCGATCATCGACTCGACGCCCGGCAGCTCGGTGGGGCGTCCGGCGACCGTGGTGCCGAACACCACGTCGGTGCGGCCGGTGAGCCGGGCCAGCAGAACCGCCCAGACGCCCTGGAGCAGGGTGTTGAGGGTCAGGCTCCGTCCCCGGCCGAGGGCGGTCAGTTCCCGGCTCAGTTCCTCGTCCAGTTCGTACGTCACGCGCTGCGGTTCGGCGGGCGCGGTGACCCGGTCGGCCGGGACCACGAGCGTCGGTCCGTCCACGGGCGCCAGCTCGGCCCGCCAGGCCGCGCGCGCGGCCTCCTTGTCCTGCCGCGCCAGCCATTCCAGGTAGGCGCGGTAGGAGGGGGCGGGCGGCAGGGCGCGCGGGTCGCCGCCCGCCTCGTAGAGCCGGGCGACCTCGCTCACCATCACCGGCAGCGACCAGCCGTCGGAGGCGATGTGGTGGCTGGTGAACGCCAGCCGGTGCCGCCGCTCGGCGATCCGCACCAGCAGCACCCGCAGCAGCGGCGCGCTGGTGATGTCGAAGCGGTGCTCCCGGTCCTCGGCGGCCAGCCGTTCGAACGCCGTCAGCGCTTCGGCCTCGGGCAGGTCGGAGACGTCCTCGGTACGCCACGGGATCTCCACCTCGCGGGCGACGGTCTGGACGAACCGCCCGGACTCCAGTTGCCGGAACCCGGCCCGCAGTGTGGCGTGCCGGGCGGCCACGGCCTGCCAGGCGGCGCGCAGCCGGGCCGCCTCCAGCGGTCCGGTCAGCTCCAGCCAGCGCTGGCCCTCGTAGACGTCGGGTCCCTGCTCGTCGTACGCGGCGTGGAAGAGGAGCCCTTCCTGCAGCGGCGAGAGCGGCCACGCGTCGGCGAGTTCCGGCACCGCCGCCTCGATCTCGGCGACCTCCTGCCGGGTGAGGTCGAGCAGCGGGAAGTCGGACGGGGTGCGGCCGCCGGCGGCGGGGTCGGTGACGTGGGAGGCGAGCCCGTTCAACATCGCCAGCCAGGCCCGCCCGAGCGCCTCGGCGTCGGCGCTGTCCAGCACCTCGCCGGCCCAGCTGAGGCTCAGGGTCAGTTCCGGCCCGTCCGGTGTGTCCCGTACGGCGGCGCCCGCCTCGATCACGTGCTTGACCGGTGTGGCGGGGTCGACCGATCCGCCGATGCCGCCCGTGGTCTGCCAGGGTTCGACGTCCGTCCCGGTGGGGGCGGCGGACCGGCCGAGGTAGTTGAAACCGATCTGGGGCACGGGGAGCCCGGCCAGCGCGGGGGCGGTCCGCGGATTGAGGTGGCGCAGCAGCTCGAAGCCCAGCCCGTCGCCCGGCAGGGAACGCACCTGTTCCTTCACGGTCTTCAGCAGTGTTCCCGCCGCCGGCCCGCCGGCCAGCGCCTGGGCGATGTCGGCTCCGGCGGTGTCCAGCCGCACGGGCCTGACGCTGGTGAACCAGCCGACCGTGCGGGACAGGTCCACGCCGTCGAGCGCCTCGCGGCCGTGGCCCTCGATGTCGAGGAGCACGGCGGTGCCGGCGCCCTCGGTCCGCTCACGCCAGTGGGCGATGCCTCCGGCGAGGGTGGCGAGCAGCACCTCGTGGACGCCGCAGTGGAAGGCGTGGGGGGCGCGGTTCACCAGGTGCCGGGCCTGCGCGGGTGACAGGGTCCAGGTGGAGCGGCGCACGGTCGCCGCGGTGTCCCGCGCGGGGTCGAGCGGCCGGCGGCCGATCCGGGCGTCGCCCTCGCCGAGCAGCGCGGTCCAGGCGGGCAGTTCGGCGGTCCGGGTGTCCTTGTGTGCCTCGGCGGCCAGTTTCCGGGCCCAGCTCCGGAAGGAGATCCCGGGGGGCGCCGTCTCCGGTTCCCGCCCGGCGGCCACGGCCTCGCACGCGGCCCGGAGGTCGGTGAGCAGCACCGGCCAGGACACGGCGTCGACGGCCAGGTGGTGCACGGCCAGCACCAGCCGTCCGGTCGCCCGGCCCGCGTCGATCCACACGGCTTGGGCCATGACGCCGGACGTGGGGTCGAGGCGGGCGACCGCGTCGTGGGCGGCGCGGTCGGCGAGCGCGTCCAGGCTGCCAAAGGCGCCGGTGGCCGCGCTGATCCGGGTGACCAGCCGGGCGGGGTCGGCGCTGCCGCGCTCGGCCACGAGCAGCGTGGGCTCCGCCCCCGGTTCGACGCGGGCGCGCAACATGTCGTGCGTGCCGATCACCGCGCCGAGACCGGCGGCCAGCGTCTTCTCGCCGAGGGCGGGCGGGGCCGCGACGACCGCCCACTGGGCGAGGCTCCCGGTCTCCACGGCACGCGGGGCCCGGTCGCGCAGGGCGTGCATCACCGGTGTCCACGGCACCTCGCCGCCGGAGTCGGCCTCGTGAGGCTCGGGCCCGCCGGTGCCGTCCGCGAGCTGTGCCACGGCGGCGATGGCGGCCGGGGTCTCGTGCTCGAAGACGTCCTGGGCGCTGAAGACGACGCCCTTGCGGTTGCCGCGCGCGGCGAGCTGCATCGACATGATGGAGTCGCCGCCCAGCTCGAAGAAGCTGTCCGCCACCCCCACCCGCTCGCGGCCCAGCACCTCGGCGAACAGCTCGCACATCAGCTTCTCGGCGGCGGTACGCGGCTCACGCCCCGTGGAGGCGGCGAACTCCGGCGCGGGCAGCGCCCTGAGGTCGACCTTGCCGTTGACGGTCAGGGGCAGGGCCTCCAGCACGACCAGGGCGGCCGGGACCAGGTACTCGGGCAGCGAGCCGGCCACCCGATCGCGTACGGCC
>NZ_BAAATK010000018.1:0-125653 GCF_039533365.1 Streptomyces glaucus | reverse complement strand
CGCCTGCCGCGGGCGCGCCGCGCCCAGGCGCGCCCGCGGCAGGCGCGCGCTCACAGACCGGGCGCGCGCTCGTTGACCTGCGATTTCCTATGTCGCGCGCCGCGCGCCCAGGGTCGGCGCGCGCCCAGGCGCGGCGCGGGAACTCCGATCGGCGCGGTGCGGCCGCGCGCCATCAGCCGCTCGAGGGCGCGCGCTCCACGGCGCGGGGAAGGTCCTCAAGCGCGCGCCGTTGATCTTGTGGCGTGCCGCCAGCTACGCCGTTCCCGTGCGCGCGGCGCGCGCCCAGGCGCCCGGACACGGCGAAGGGCGCGCCATCAGGCGCGCCCTCAAGTGGTCGGCGATCCAGTGGCCGCGCGCTCTACCGCGCGCGCGGCCGCGCGGCGCGGCGAAGGTCCCGGCGCTCCCGGCGCGCCTCCTGAGCGGCCGCACGTCCCTCGCCGCGGACCTGGCGCAGAAGCTGCAGCAGTTCCTGGGGGTGGGCCTTGCCCAGGAGCTTGAGCGCCTGCAGCCGGTGGTTCGGCTCGCTGGGCATCCGGCCGTGGCGCGCCTCCGCGTACTGGATGGCGTAGCGCAGGAACGCGGCCTCGGACGCCACGCGCTGACGGAAGCGCTCGACGTGCTCCTCCCGGGCCTTGCGGCTCTCGCCGGGCGCAGGCTCGGGCATGAAGCGGGCCGGCTCCTTGAACATGAGGCGGCAGATGTCCGCCGCCCTCTTGGCTACTCTCGGTGAGCGAAATGCGAGGGCCTCAACCCGCGGGGACGTCGGCGGGGGGACCGGCTCATCGAGGACGAACGCCGTCCACCGGTCGGTGAACGCCTCGTCGTCGAGGGCCGCCAGTTCCTTCGCATGCTCGTGGGCCAGGTCGTCGACGATGTCCTGGATCGGTCCCATGGCGTCCTTGAGCTTCGCCCGCCACGGCGCGATGCGGGCCTGCTGCTCCCGCTTGCTCTCCCCCTCCCGGAGGGGGTTGTACCACTTCGCCCGCCGCATGGCCGTCTCCAACGCGACCAGCGTGCGCGGGGCGAGCCGGCGATCCGCGAGTGCGGCACCTTGCACGTCCCGCGGGGTCCGCCCGTCGGTGCCGCCTGTGACGTGCCTGACGACCGCGTCCATGAAGGCGTCCGGGTCCATCTGGGACAGTCGCTTGATCGCGGCGGCAACCTGCTGCGCATCGGCCATAGGGGGGTGGACCTCCGTCTCCGGTGTGCCCCGTGCTCTCGGGCCACTGTGTCGTGATGCACCTGGTGAAACAGGGCGAGGTGACCGTACAGGCGCGAACGGCGTGTGCCGGATCATCGCAGGAGCATCCGCTCCCCGGCCCCGCGTGCTCTACACGCACCCGGTTACTCGATTCCATGTGGTCAGGGCCACCACGGGGCGGAGGAACACCCCCACTCTCTTAAAGACGCGGAGCGAGAGTGTGTCTTGACGCCACTAGACCCTGACCGGAACCTCAAACGCACTTGTCGCGGTAGCTGTACGGCCACCTCTGCAGCAGATGGTACCCGCCGGTCAGGGGCCGGCCGGGTGCCGCGGGTGCTATTCGGCCCGCTGAGGCGTCTTCCTGGTCGTCACGGCCTCGAGCCACGGGGCGAGCTTGGCCGGCTTCCAAAGCAGGTCGTAGCTCGTCTGGGAGGCCGCCAGGACACCGAGGATGGTCGCGGCCGTGAGCTGGCCGTGCTGGAACTGGGCCAGCCCGCCCTCCGCGGCCACGGTAGCGACGCCGGCGACGAGTGCGGCGGCGACCGCGACGATCTTCTTGTTCCGCGCCGACCAGGCGGGCCGCTGCACCACCGCGGTGAGCAGCGGCAGCACGGCGCCGACCTGGGCGCCGGTCGTGAGGGAAGTGAGCGTTGCAGACATGGGTCCTGCCCTTCGCTGGGGGTGCGTATCGGGCGGACTGTGACGGCTGCCGGCGTCTTGCGTCGCCCGCTGGGCTCAGCGCTCGGAGTCGTCGGCCAGGTCCTCGGCGATCTCCAGCGGAGGCGGCGGCGCGGGGCGCTCGTACAGCTTGGCGACCAGGGCCCGGAGCTGGTGGATGTACTCCACCGCCGCGGCCTTCCAGCGACGCCATTGCCGCTGTTCCTCCTCCAGGCGCTCGACCCGGCTCTCCAGGGTGGCGACCCGCTCGAGGGTCTGCGCGTTCGTCGCGCGCTGCTGCTCCAGGAGCTGGGTAAAGCCTTGCGTCACGGTCTGCACGGACGCCACGAACGTGTTCGCATCCGCTGTTTGGGCGTCGGCTTCGGTCTTCTTCTTGTTCCCTCGGTACACCAGCCACGCCCCGCCCAGCACACCAGTCATGCCGAAGACGGAGCTGAGGACAGGCGCCAGAGAGGTAAGCCACTCCACGGGCGCCTCCTCGGCCAACGGTCATCAGGTCGGGTGCGCGGGAGCCGGGGCCGGATGGCCCACGGCTCCCCGCAGCCGGCACGCTGTACCACCCCGACGTCTTATGTCGTGCCCTGCTGTGCCTCGACGGCCGGGGCGGGTGCGACGCCGGAGACCGCGTTCCATCCGGCGCGTATCGCGTCGAGGAGTTGCTCATCGCTGATCGCGGCCGCCATCGCCGCCGGATCGGTCGTGTCGGCGGCCGCGGCCACAGCGAGCAGGGCAGGCGAGACGATCAGGCCGACCATCATCGACGCGGCCTGTTCTTGGGTGGGGCTCAGGACCGTCTTTGCCAGGTTCCAGCGCAGTGGGTAGCCCGGAGTGTCCGCCGTTTCGCGGAACACTTCCTGTGCGACCACGGCGATGGCCATGCGCACACGCGGCAGTAAAGACGCCTCGCAGGCCAGGTCACACATCGTCTTCAAGGGCAGTGGCAGAGCGGACATAACGGCACTTCCTCACTTGGTATAGGTGACACGTAGTTTCGGGGGGTTTGTCTGGCCGTAGCCGCGGGCGCGTCCGTAGTACGTCGACGACGTCGAGTTCGGATCCAGGGCGATGCCGCGCCACGACGTGCTGTCGAAGACTGAGGTGATATCAACCCATTTGCCCTCGTTGCGGGCCCAGGAAATCGTCTGGGACTCGGCGTCGCAGGAGAACGTCGACGGCCTGGAGGTGTGCTTGTGGGCCTTGATGACGGCCCGGCCGCCGGCGTTGGCGTACCAGTGATCGAAGTACAGGTAGACCTCCGCCTTCTCGATCTTCGCGCCGGACAGGTCGGTGCCGAGCGATGAGGGGAAGCCGATCAAGGCGGCCTGCACGCCGTTCGTCGACGAGTAATAGCCCTGGTAGCAGGAGTTCCCGAAGTAGCTGTTGTACGAGCTGCGGTTGGAGTACGACCCGGACCAGGCGCAGGCGTACGTCTTGGTGTACTTCGTGGGCGGCTGGGTGACTGTGCCGCCGCCGTCGTTGTAGCCGCCGGTGGTCGGGATGTAGGGGCCGGTGTCCTCGACGTAGAGATAGCCGGGGTTGTCGCTCCCGGCGTACAGGTCCAGGGTCTGCCCGGAGGGGCCCAGCGCGTTGGCGAAGGTCAGCAAAAAGCGGTGCGTTCCGGCACCAAGACTTCGGCCGGCGACGTTGTACTCCAGCCGCGCGGTGAAGCTGGTACCGGAGGGCATCGGGTGTACGGCGATGTACCGCTGAGTGCTGGTGATCTTGGGTGCCGTGGTACCGCCGTCGCGCAGCCGGAGCTGGAGTTCGCCGCCGGACACCGATGGGTTGGCTCGAGCCGCGAACACCACCCGGTACATCCGAGTCGCGTCGATGTCGCAGACCAGTTCGACGTAGCCCATCTCCGTGCCGGACGCGGTGCGGGTGCTGTTGGGGAAGGTGATCGCCTGGATGCCGCGGGCGAGCTGGTCGAGGTGGGTCGTCCAGTCCGCGCCGCCGACGGTGAGGCTGTCGGCGACCGTGAGGCGCTGGAACCCGGCGCCTCCGTCCTGGTCGATGGTGGCAACCGGCACCCCGTCCGTCGAGAGGGTCAAGTAGTTGGGGCGGCCGGTCACCAAGGCGACCGCCTCATCGCCGGCGTCGTCGAACAGCTGGAGCCCGCGGGGACTGATCTCCGCGCGGGCCCCGGAGACCCCGGAGGCCAGGACGATCCGGCATACGGCGTTGTCGTACTGCACGGTGCCCGCGGTGGCGTCGACGCTGGAGCAGGCCACACGGAGCTGCGTGGTGCCGGTGGGGGCCGCGGCCGTGGGAGCGCCGCTGAGGGTGGTCCACGCGCCTTTGACGGCCAGGCCGTCCCCGGTGGTGACGGTGCTGTACCCGAGGATCGTGCCGGCGGCGTCGAGCCACTGCCCGTACAGGCTGATGCGGACGCCGTCCCAGTCGGCGGAGGCCAGGTAGTCCATGCTCAGCCACAGCTTCTGGCCGGGCACGGCGGGCAGTGTCGCCAGCGTCATGGACCGGGTGATCGCCGCGGTGTTGGCAGCGTTTACCTGAAGGGCCCGCGGGGTGCCGTTGCCGGGCGTGACGATCGACCAGTACGTGCTGCCGGCGACGCGCTGGTCGGAGACGGCTCCCTCGAAGGAGGGGTCGGCGATCACGTTGCCGTCCGTGCCGAGCGCCAGCCGGTCCGCGGTGAGCGAGCCGGCCTTGATGTGCGTAGCGTCGATCGTGCCCGCCAGGATCTTCGAGGCGGTGACGGCGTTGGCGGCCAGCTTGTCGGCGGTGACCGACATCGCCGCGATCTTCTCCGCAGTGACCGCCAAGGCCGCGATCTTCTCGGCCGTGACGCCCAAGGCGACGATCTTCTCCGCCGTGACCGAGTTGGCGGCCAGCTCGGTCGCGGTGACGGACCCCGCGACGACCATCCCGCCGGCGACCACCGTGCGCAGCTCGATGTTGTCGAACCAGGCCCGGCCGGCGATCACCTCGGACGCCTCGACCACCAGGACCGCGGTGGCGGTCGCGGGCGGGGCCAGCCCCTGCACGGCAGGCCGGACCCAGTCGCCGCCCGGGACGAGCGGCATGTCGGCGACGCCCCAGCCGACGACGGCGCCCGCGCTGTCCTCGTAGCGCAGGAACGCCTTCGCGCCGGCGCCGTCGAAGTCCGCGGAGACCTTGGCATCCACGGCGAGGTAGTGCCGCTCACCGGGCAGCACGGGCAGGCGGGCCAGCTCCAAGTTCTTCCACGTCCTGGTAGCGCTGGTGCAGTCCACGCTCAGCGCGCGGGCGGAGTCGCGGCCCGGCTCGACCAGGGTCCAGTCCGGGGCGCCGGTGATGAGCTGCGCGGTCAGCGGACCCTCGAAGCTGGGGTCGGGGGCGAGGTTGCCGACCCCGAGGGCGAGTTGGGCGGCGCCGATCGCCCCGAGCTTGACCTTGGCGGCCGAGATCGCCTCATCGGCCAGCTTCGTCTCGGTGACGATGCCGTCGATCAGGTCCTGGGGGACGGCCTGCCGCGGGACGCCCTCCACCGCGGTGGACGGCGGGCCGGCGACCGCCGCGGTGTTCTGCCCGACCAGGCGCACGAACACCGGGGTGTAGCCCTCGACCGCGATGGTGACGGTCCCGCCGAGTGGCGCGGTGATCGTGGCTGCCTGGGTGGTCACGTCCGGGGTGAAGTCCGCGGCCGCACCGACGTGGACCTGCACGAGGGAGAAGTCGGACGGGGTGGTGTACGCGTCATCCCACTGCCCGTCCCAGCCGATCAGGAGACCGGCGAGGACCGGCTGGACGGTGGGCGCGGTCGGTGTCGGCGGCGGGGCGGCGTTGACCGGGACCAGGGCGACGCCCCCGTCGGGCTGCACCCCGACGCTGCCCTTGAGGACCCCCTCGTCGTCGTAGATGTCGAGGGAGCCGCCCTCGATGGAGGTGTAGCTGGCCTGCGTGGAGCGTTCCAGCGCCTGCAAGCGCCGGTCGTAGTCGTCGAGCAGCTGCGCCAGGCGCTTCGCATCGGTCTGATCGTCGAGGAAGTTCGCCATGGCCGCGGATGATGAACGGCGGCCACGGCTAACGTCGCCTGCTCAGTAGTGGAAGGAGTCGGACCGCTTCAAGGTGAGGGTGCAGCGGCCATCCGCGCTGATCTCGTCGCCGACGATGCGGTGCCAGACGTCGACGTCGCCGACCCAGGGAACATGCACCTGGACGCGGATGTCGTCGCCCAGGGACCACGAGCCGAAGCGGGCGTTCGGGTGGTCCCATATCTGGATGGCGGGGATCTGCAGATTCGCGGTGCGACCAGCAAGCTCCTTCTCCCCTCGGGTGCGCAGCGCCTTGTCGGAGGACAGCGTCTTGTCGGTGACCGTGACGACGCGACGCAGCCGGCCGCCGCGCGCGCGGTAGAGCTGAGCCCGCTTCATCTTCTTGCCCTCGCCCTTGCCCAGGACGATGGCCTCGTTGGCGTAGTCGTCGCCCATGCCTTCCGGCTTGGCGATGGCGGCGATGTTCTCGCCGTCGACGAACCGCAGGTCGGTGCGCTTGCGGCCCAGGCGCGGCCGGCCGAGCCGGATCCGGTGGGTGATGGTGTTGCTCGTCGAGTTCGCCCAGGCGTGGGTCTCGATCCAGTCGAACGGGGTCTGAGTGGTCAGGGTGTCGAGGACCTGGCCGCAGTCGGGGTTGTCCCACCACGCGAGTTCCCACGGGTCCTCGCCGTCAGCAGTGCCGAGCAGCTCGCCCAGGTCGTGGCTGTCGATGACGAGGCCGATGTTGCCGCCGGGCTTGCTCTGGACGTGGTGCCAGACGTGCCGGAAGCCGTCGAACACGTCGATCCGCGGTCCGCCGTACGACTTCGGCGGGGGCGGAACCTTCTTCTTCGGCCTGCTCCCGTCGATGTAGCCGTCATGGTTCTTGTCCTTGCCCGCGTACGGGTCCGCCGGGGTGATCTTCTTCCCGGAGATGATGTAGCCCTCGTACGGGATGCCGTGCGGGTACGCGGAGAACCCCTCGCAGGCGATGGTGAACTGGGGCCCGTCGAACGAGGTCTTCGTGACGATGCCGCCCCAGCGGATCTGACCGTCGATCTCCAGGTAGAGCTTGGTGCCCCACTCCTGCAGGATCGGTTTCCCGTCGGAGCCGATCATGCGCGCATACTCGGGGGTGATGGTCCCCGTCATCGCGCCGGGCCCGGACAGATCCCGTTTGGGATTGGACGTCAGGGCGAACGGCACTTCCCAGTCGAGGATGTCCTCGCCGAGGGCGCGCTGAGCGATGAACCGCCACCCCTGCATCAGATCGCGTCCTCCGTCGGGTCTTCCACGAACTCGATGTCGGCGAAAACCGTCGACCCGCCGTCCGCCTCCAGGACCCCGGTGTATGCCGTGTCGCGGGCGCCGGCCCCGACGAGGACCAGGTCGTAGACGTTGCCGCGCATCGAGGAGGGGATGGAGATGGTGCCGCCCCCGACGAACGTGTACCGCTGGTAGCTCCCCGTCCAGTCGCAGTGGTAGTTCGTGAGGCCCGTCTCGAGATCGCCGAGCTGGGCCCACAGGTGCCCATAGCTGTCTTTGGCGTTGCGCTGATCCAGGCCGGCCCAGGTGGCGATGATGGTGGCGGACGTCGCCCACTCGGGGACCTCGATGTCCCAGCGCGCCCCGTTGGGGAATTCTTCCTTGGAGGGGTAGCGGACGTTTCCCACCTCGTCCGGGGTGTCCCATACGCCGCGCAGTGCGCGCACGACGCGGCGCCGGCGAGGGTTGGCCATCTCCCGCAGGTCCTTGATCATGCTCTGGGTGATCGTGGACGTGTTGGCGGGGATGTCGATGCGGGCCAGGGTGATCGCCGAGTCCCCGGCACGGACCTGCTTGACCCGGGTGGTGGTCTTCGGGACGCCGGAGATGACCCGGGTGAAGACGTACGGGCCGACTTCCGGGTTGGCGGGCTGGTTCCAGGTCTCGCCGTAGCTGTAGGGGTTCTCGATGCGCGCGATGATCAGGTCGCTGCGGGCGGCGGCCCCGGTGGCAGCGATGTCCACCGTGTCCGCGCTGGGCAGCCGCGCGGCGTACGCCTGGTACTTGGCGCCGGTCGCCCGGTTGAGGATGGCGCAGGCTCCGGTGGTGACCTGCACCTTGGAGCCTGGCGTGCTGAGCGCCTTCACCTGCAGGTCCGAGGCACCGATGATGCCCTCGGAGCCGCTGAACGCGGCATAGGCCAAGAGCCGTGCCACCTCGGAGCTGTGCTCGGCGCCGCCCTCGGTGAACCAGGGGACTGAATCCCACGCCATGATCGTCTTCCCTCCGCTGCTGTTGCTGGACAGCGGAGGCTGGCCCCCGGCAGGGTCTAACGTCGCGTGCTGCCGGGGCCCGGGTCACAGGTACGGGTAGGCGTCCCGCCAGGAGATCGTCATGTAGGACAGTCCGGTGGCGTCACTGCCGCGGAGGATGAAGTCGTGCCGGCCCACGGGCAGCAGCATGTCCGCGAGCCGCGGCGATTTGCGGGTCAGGGCCCCCGCGACGGAGGCGCCGCCGTTACGGAGCACGGTCCGCACCCACGGCCGGGGATCGATGGTCACGTACTGCCCCGCCGCGAGCGCCAGCCCCGTGAACTCCGCCTTCCAACTCCCGACGACCTCACAGGCCGGGTTGCTGATCGGCCCGTAGATCCGGATGACCGGCCAGGTGGGGCGCTGCCCGCCGATGACGACCTCCCCGGGCGTCTTCGTCGCGCCCTGGCCCGTCATCGACAACGGCTCCTTGAGCGGGCCGACGAGCCCGCGGTGCGGCGGCGGACTGAGATCGACCCGGAGCGTCTTCTCCGTGTCGTCGTACGCCGTGGAGTCCACGCACACGAACGTCGCCACCACGGGCGTGTAGCCCTGCCGCGTCAGCTTGGACGCGGCAGGCGCGAACTTGCGGGGACGGCCGTAGAAGCGGCGCGGCCGGCCTCCCTGGGTGGTGCGCAGCACCGCGGGGGTCGCCATACGCTTGCGGACTGCTTTGCCGTCCCACGCCTGCCCCATCACGGAGACTGCGTCGAGGTTGGCGCCGTGGCGGCCGAGCAGGGTCGTGGCGTCGTCCACGGTGTCGACGCCGACCTCGAAGGTGATCGTGGCCTGGCCGCGGAAGTCCTCCCCGAACCGGGCGCCGTCCTCGCGCGGCATGGGGGTGTCCCCCGCGTCGACGTCGGCGTAGGTGATCTCGTACGGCTCCAGCAGGTAGTAGCCGGAACCGACCGTGCCGAAGGTGAAGTTCGCGCCCGGGTGCACCCCGTTGGCGCTGTAGGAGAGGTTCCATTCGCCCTCACGCAGTGGCATGTGCGCCTCCTCGGCGGATGCGGCGCAGCTCGAACAGGGCGTCGGACAGAGCGGCGCCCGGCGTCATCGGCGCACCGGTCATGGTCAGGTTCAGGTCGCCGCCGACGAGCGCCGTGGCGGCCGGAGCGGCGGCTGCACGCGCGTGGATTGGGCTCGCAGAGCTGGAGCTGCGGATGGCTCCCGAGGCGTACTGGCGCATCGCGCCCTGGGCGAAGTAGACGACCTGGCCGCCGAACATCTGGGCCACACGGTTGAGGATCGCTTCAGAGCGCTTGCGTTTTTCCGGTGCGAGTGGTATATACGCTTCGCCCTTTGTTTCAGGTTCATTCCATATGCGTATTTCGCCCGGCTTTCCGATCTGTGCGATGTGCCGCTCGGCGCCAGCCGCGAACGCCTTGATCCTGTTGGTGGCCGCGCGGATGCCGCCGTTGGCGTAGGTCACGATGCCGCCGTCCGCGTGCGTGCGGACCACGGACGGCTTGCCGGACTCGCTGTACTGGACGGTGACGTGCACCGTCCGGCCGGTGAGGTTGTTGATCGCGCTCTGGATGCGCTGCACGTTGGCCAGCGGTGTCTCGGTCGGGGCGGTGATACGCACCGTCTTACCGCCCTTGTCTACATTTTCGATCTTGTAGCCGAGGTCCTTGAGGGCTTTCTGCGCAACCGCGGTGGGCGCCTTGACGTCGATGCTTTTGCCCTTGGGCAGGCCGGCAACCTTCTGCTGGACGCTCTTGAGGTCTCCGGTGGCTTGCTGAATGATCGCCTGGACCGTGACCTTCTTCTTGTCCGGCGCGTTGGCGATGTCCTGCGCCAAGGCGGCGATGTTCACGCGGGCGCCGCCGGTCGGGGCCGTCACCGACACGTTTTTCTTGCCGGGAATGCGTTGCACAGTGAAGCCCAGTGCCTCGAGCTGGGCGCGGGCCTCGGCCGTGGG
Organism: Streptomyces glaucus; assembly: GCF_039533365.1. NCBI lineage: Bacteria > Bacillati > Actinomycetota > Actinomycetes > Kitasatosporales > Streptomycetaceae > Streptomyces > Streptomyces glaucus. The sequence goes on along the minus strand of NZ_BAAATK010000018.1, from coordinate 115,576 downwards.
CGCCTTGATCTGGACGGCCTTACCGGGCGGGAGCCCTTCCAGCTTGCCGCGTAGAGCCAGAATCTCCGTGGTCGCCGCCGGGATGCCCTGGGCGGTGATCAGGGTGTTGATGGTGCTCGGGATGAACCCCATCTGATCGGCGAGTGCCTTGGCCTGGGCCTTGGGGATACCCATGCTCGTGGCGAGTTCGATGGCCTTCGCGCGTGACCGCTCCATCGCCGCGTTGCTCTGGTCCATCGCCTGCGACATCGGCATGAGCCCCTGCTCGCCGGCCTCCATCGCCCGGGTCGCCACGCCCAGCATGCTGTCGCGCAGTTCCTGGAGCTGAGTGTTCAGGGTCTGCCCGTTACGCGTGGCAGTGTTGACCAGCCCGTCCGCGCCGACGAGAGCCTTCCCCCAGCCGTCCGCCCGCTCGATGCTCCCCTTCATCGTGTCATCGACCTGCAGCATCACCGCATTGAGCTGGGCTTGCGCATCGTGGAAGGACTGGGTGTTGCCGTTGAGCGCATCCAGCGCCCGCTTGAGGGCACCGGTCCGATCGTCTGCCGTTTTGGTCTTGTCGCTGAACGTCTGGACCGCGGCCTGCAGACGGCTGTAGGAGTCCGTGCCGACGGTGCCCGACTGGTTGATCGCGTCGGAGAGTTCCCTGTGCTTCTTCTGGCTCTCCTCCAGCTCCCCCTTCACGCTGCCCAGGGCGTCTCTCGCGCGGACGGCGGCCATGCCTTCCTCGTCCCACGACTGCGCGGCGCCCCGGGCCGTCGGGATCCACCTCTCGTGATAGTCCGCGGTCGCCTGGAGCTGCCCCTGCAGCTCTCCCAGGGTCGTGCCTTGACCGAGGTAGGCGTCCGTCAGGGTGCCCAGGCTGATACCGGCCTCACGCATAACGTCGACCAACTTGCCCTTGCCGTTGGCGAGTTCGGTGTCCTGTAGAAGCTGCGCGGCCTGTGCGCGGACGTTGGCGTCGATCGCCCCGCCGGACGCGACCAGGGCGTCCGTCAGGGACTGCACACGCTCCTGGTGCGCCTGGGTGGCGCGGGCGGCCTTCTCCTGGCTGGAGGCGTACAAGCCGAGCCCGATGGTGATACCGGTGAGAGCGATACCGAGCGGCCCTCCCAGGGCAGCAGTGATGCCGCCCAGGGCGCGAGAGGCAGTGCGGTTGGCTGCGGTGATCCCCCGCAGTGTGCCCGTGAAGCGGTTTCCCTGCGCGGCAGCGCCCTGGTAAGCGGTGCCCATCTGGCGCAGTACGGACACCTGCTGTCCTGCGACGGTCGTGCCGTTGCGTAGCACCGTGGTCGTACTCAGGACGGAGGTGCCGGCAGCGCGGACGGAGGCGCCGAAGCCGCGGAGCACGCCGGTGACGCCGGTGATCACCTTGAGTGCGAGCATCACGCCCAAGAGCGTCGCCAAACCTGTGTTGAGCAGGGGGAAGGCAGACGTAAGCGCGTTGAACGCGTTCAGCAGGCCACTGAACACCATGAGCAGTACGCCAAGGCCACTCCCGGCCGCGGAAAGGTTCCCGACCGCGGTAGCGATGTTGGAGATGACGGAGATGACTGCGGGCCCGACGTCCTCGCCAAGGGCGCTGAAGAAGGCGCCCAGGGCCGGCATCAGCTCGGTGCGTATCTGGCGGACCAGGTCGGTGACGCCGCCGTCTCTCATGCTGCGGCCGAGCCCTCGCATGAGGTCCCCGAACAGCAGGTTCACCTCGTGGAAGGCGGGCGCCGCGTCACTGAAGAACTGCTCCATTGCCTTCTGCCCGGCACCGGAGTTGGCCCAGCGTTCGAAACGCTGCATGCCGCCTTCAAGGCCGTTGAGCAGCGCGTTGCCGGTGTCCATGGCGGCGCGGCCGACCCCGCCCAGGCCCCGGATCAGGCTGCCGGTGGTGCGGCCCAGCTGGTTGGCCTTGTCGCCGGCGTGGTCGAGGAACTTGGCGAGGCTGCCGGTTTCCCGCCCGGCCTGCACCGAGGCCCGCACCCACTGCGTCAGCCGTTCACCGCCGCGCGCGACCCGCTCGGCGAACGGCCCGGACGCCACCAGGAAATCCATGGTGGCGTGGCCCATGTTGGCAAGGCCGTCCGTCAGATGGCCGACGACTCTCGAGTTGGACGACGCGATCGTCCTGAAGTCCTTGCGGAAGATGCCGGTCTGCATCGCCTTGGCACCGCGTTCCGCGAGCGCCCCCATCTGCCCGGCCGAGTCGCCGAGTGCGTCCTCGAGGAGCGGGAACACCGACTTCGCCAGGGGCTTGATGTCGTCGGCGACCTTGCCGAAGAACCGTTCGCTGACGGACATGCGGACCTTGCCCCATGCCGCCTGCAGCGAGGAGACCGCAGAGACCGCTTCCCGGGCCGACGGAGAGAGCTTGTCCAGCGCCTCGGTGACCTTCTTCTGCTGCGCCTCGGTGACCTTGCCGTCCGAGGCGAGCATCTGCTGCGCCTTGATCGACTCCTTGAGGGCGTCGCCGAAACCGCTGAACGCGACTTTCGTGCCGATCGCCGCAGTGCCCGCCGCGGTGATCAGTCCCGGTATCGCGCCCAGAACACCCACAGCGGGAGCTGCCGCGGATACGAGCGCGGTGAGGCCGGCGCCGTACTGGCCGATGAGGGTGACCGCCGGTTCCAGCAGGGAGACGATCGCGCCGATACCGAGCATCCGCAGACTGCGGCGGCCGCGCCCTGGCAGACTCATCTGCACCGGCACGTTGACCGGGTTACGGTCGGCTTCGCCCTGCGCGCCGGAGATCAGGGTCCGCAGACGGTTGAGGAAGCCCCCGCCGCGCTGCCCGCCGTCGCCGTCCGGCTGGACGGGAAGGTTCAGGTCGGCGTCGTCCAGTCGGCGTCTGAGGCCGTCGAGTTCCGCGCGGAAACGGTCCTCGTCGATCTTGACGCGGACGGTGGCGCTGACGCCCTGGGATGCCTCCTTGACGACTTCCTTGAGTCGCCGTTTGAGGTCCTTGGCATCAACCTCGACCTTGACCTTCGCGGCCAGGCCTTCGGCGGCCGTCTCGACTGCCGTGCGGAGCTTCTCCGCGAAGCCGGCCAGGTTGGCGACGACCGGCACTTCGAGGCGGCCGGCCTGCAGGCCCTCAGCCACTACGGATCATTCCTCTCTGCATGGCCGCCATGAGCATCTGCCGGTGGCCGGTCATGCGGGGTGCCGACGGTTCCGGGGCGGGGCGCGGCGGCTGGGGCGGGGTGCCGGGGTCACTGCGCGGTGCGGTGCCGGAACGCGACGGGCGGACGATGGTGATGGGCTCATCGCGCCGCTTGTCTGCGGCCAGGAGCCCGATCTCCTCGACGATCAGCGCCAACAGCTCCAGTTCGTTGCTCCAGCCGCTGAGTGGGCCGGAACGGACGCTGGAGTCGCTGGGCAGACGGTCGATGAAGGAGATCAGCCGGCGGAGTCCGAGGAATCCGGGCTGCCCGGGGCGGAGCCAGACGCCTCGGGCGTCGAGTCCGTGGTGGTACCGGGAGAGGTCGGACTCGACGTCTGCGAATCGTTCGCGGAGGAGTCGCCCGACCGAAAGAGCTTTCCCAACGCGACCCCGTAGACCTTGGCCAGGCCGGTCGTCAGCCGGACGTAGTCCGGCACGGATGGCTTCTGCTGGAGGAACTCCTCGTGCTGGTCCCCCAGGAGGATCGCGTACGTCTCGCGGACCGCGGCCAGGAACTTCCGCGGCAGGGACGGACGCCGGAACAGGGCGTTGACGACGTCCCAGACGCCGGTGTCGCCGTCGGCGGAGTTGATGACGTCCGCGAGGAGCCCGACCAGGTCCAGCTCGTCGGACAGGATCGGGTCGAGGGCTGCGGCCGGCAGCTCCGCGGGAAAGATGAACTGCTCTCCGCCGAGGCGGACGGGGATGCCGTTGGGGTACTGAACCTCGCGGCGTTCGGCGTCCAGGTCGATGACGAACGACATGGGTGTGACCTCTCGTGTGTGCGTAGCTGGGTCGCGGGAGTGCGGCAGCGCGCGGACAGTGACAAGCGGGCGGGGCTTGTGTCGCGCGCTGCCGCGAGGGGTCACGGCGTAGTCGGCGGCGCCGGGGGCGCGAAGGCCGGGTCGTCGGTGAGGAGGTACCAGGCATCGAGGTCGTCGCCGCCCTGGACTGCGAGCCGCAGAGGCAGCACGGCCTCCTTGGTTTTGGCGAGATCCTTGGAGACGCCTTCCATCTGCATGGCGCGCGGGAAGACGTACCGGTAGTGCTTGCCGCCGTCAACGACCTCGATGACGGCCATGACCTCGGTGCGGCCGCCGATCTTCGGCGGGGAGAACTTGTAGTGCTTGACGCCCGTCTGGCCGGAGACGGTGACTTCGGTGATCTCGCCACCGCCGTACACGGCGCGGAAGTTCTCGCCAGACCACTGCTGCAGGTCGACCTCGATGGTCGCGGCGTCGGTGGTCTGGAAGGTGCGGGTCGGGTAGGAGGACTGGGCGGATCGAACCTGCTCGAAGTTCGGTTCGCTGTTGAACTTCAAGCTGTCTTCGGTGGTCAGTCCGCAGTCGCGCAGGGCCGCGGGCATCGCCGACGTGGCGTCGGTGGGGGCCGTCGTCCCGACGGGGGCCAGGTAGATCCTGGTGAGCGATGGGATGACGATTTCGTTGCTGTTGGTCTCGGCTGCCATGGCGGGGTCTCCAAGGGGTCCGGTTCTAGGGCCCGGACACCTTGGAGAGGCAGGGGGGTTAACGTCGCCCGCTCACGGATGCAGGGTGACGGAAAGGTTCATCAGCCACCTGGGTTGGCCATCGACGAGCGGCGACCAGATGAGGAGACCGGAGGGCCTCACCCCGTTGACGACCGGCCGGCCGGGCACGTAGGGCGCCTCGACGATGCCCTGGGCGGCCTTTGCGCAGCGCACGAGAATGCGCCGCAGCTCGGCCTTGCCCGGCCAGCCGCCCGGGTCCCCCAGCACCTCAAATGTCACTTCGGGTTCGGTGGCCCAGGTCAGGTCTCGCAGGTCCCCGCCGGGGCCATGACCGATGACGAGATGCGGCCACGGCGCCTCGGGGATGCCGGACACGCGGCCGGGGCCGCCGAGGGCATCGGCGGCCTGGGCGCTCTGCTCGAGCCAGGGCAGGAGGACTGCGACGGGGTCGGCGTCCTCGAGGTTCAGCTCGGCCATCAGGTGCGGGCGGTGAAGCCCTGCGCGCGCAGGCGGCGGGCGTAGTCCGGGGAGACAGCGATCTCGGCACCGGGCGAGTAGCCGATGCCGTCGATGGTGTGGTGGTGCGACAGGGTGACGGTTACCGGCTCCTGACCTTCGCCCAGGGGCGGGCCGACAACGGCCGGCGCACGGCGGATGGTGGACTTAGGGCGGGCCTCCACGATGTCGGTGGACTCCTCCGCGATGGTGGCGGGCTTCTTCGTGGTGGTGGTGTTCGTAGCCATGTCGCGTACTGTGCGCACCCGGGCCGCTTGTGTCGCGCCCGCACCGGCGGGCGGTACGCTGCGGCCGATCACGAGATCCTGTGGGGGGATGCATGAGAGCGCGACGTGCGGCGGCAGCAGCGGTGACGGGGGTCCTGCTTCTGGTAGGGGCCTGCAGCAGCGGGGACGAGTCGGGGCCCCGGCAGTACCCGACCGAGGGGCCGGAGTACGACGCGGCGATGGAGCGCTGCGCGCTGTCCCGGCTGCGGAACGCAGGGGAGGAGAACCCGACAACCGAGTCCTGGGCGTACGCCGACGCATACACCGCGTGCACCTACGGCCGGTCGTACGACGACGTCACCTCCGATCGGGGCTGGGGCCCGGCCGATCCCGGCTACTGGGACGAGTAGTCAGCGGCGGGCGGCGACGGTGGCAGCGGCACGGGCCATGAAGTGCGTGCCGTCGGCCCGCAGGTTGCCCGGGTAGACGGTGCCCACCTCGGCCTCGACGACGAGCGGCGCCTCCACGGACACCGTGACGGTGACCTTCTTCCCGGTGATGACGGGCTGGCCGGTGGTGATGTGCCGGGCGATACCCTTCGGGTCCAGGTGCGCGGTACAGCGACAGTTCTTGATGTTGGCGACCGCCCGGGAGCTCTGGTCGAGAGGCTCGAGCATGTAGGTGTGCGGCCCGAGGCCGCGGTGCTTGATGTCCCAGTCCATCGAGTTGAGCTTGAAGCGCAGGTTCCCCGGCACCTCCTGGCCCTGTGCCTTGCGGTGGGTGGGGCGGACCCGGTCGTCGCCGACGGTCACCCAGCGTTTGGTGGGCGGGGCCAGGCGCTTGGCCTCGACTTCCACCTGGACGGCGATCTGCCGGACGGCAGGGGCGAGCATGCGGGCGAGCTGCGCCTCCAGGCCCTGCGCCGGCGTGAACTTCGGTCCGGCCATCACGGCACCTCCGGCGGATTGAGGGTGGCGGTCGCCTGCACGTAGTCGGCATCCGAGCAGCCGGGCACGGTGTGATTGCGGGCGCTGGACAGCGTCCAGGACCGACCGGCTTCGTCGGTGATGGTGTCGCCCGGCTCGACCGGCCACGCCTGCGGGGCGAGCCGTACCGACCATGTGCCGTCGGGCTGTTCGAGTACCGACCCGGGCCAGGTGCCGCGCGGGGTCGGCTTCTGGCTCGGATTCGGAGGGACGGGCACACCGTTGGCGTCGCGCTCCCAGGGGTGGGCGAGCACGTACACGGTCAGCACAGCGTTCGGGAGGAGAACCGCCACCGGTCATCCCCTCCCAGAGGAGACGAGCGCCTTGGACACTCCGAGCTGCACCGCGGTCACGTACGCGGTGAACGCCGCGGTGGTGTTCTTGCGGTTGGCTCGGCTGGTGTCGCCGCCTTCGAAGAACGCGGCCCGCTGCGCCGTGGTCAGCTCGAGCTGGACGCCCATCCCTCGACTGTTCCGGTTGCAGATGTTCTGCGGGTCGTTGCCGTTCAACTCTTCGGATGCGATCTGCACCGTGAATCCGGCGTCCTTCAAGCACTCGCCGATCTGGTCCCGCAGGTTGTAGTCCCGGCCGCCGAGGTAGGTGATCGCGGTCGCGCCGGTCGCGCCGTGCCAGGACACGATGTGTGTGGCGACCCTCGCCATGCCCAGGGCCTGCGGCTCGTCGAACCGGGTGGAAGTGACGTGCAGCGTGTCGTTGGTCCCGGCCGTCTTCAAACCGTCCAGGGTGTAGTAGCTGTGGATGTCCGCCGCGGCAGAACTCGCCAGCTCGGTGGTGCCCGGCTCGATGCCCCCACCGTGGATGGCGAGGTGGAGCAGCGTGGAGCACTGGGAGACACGCCACAGCCGCTGATAGTCGATGCCCTCGATCTGACCGCCGGCCAGTTCCCCGTAGGACTGGTAAACGTCGCCCATCGGTCCATGCTCCTTTCTGGGTCAGTACCGGGTGCGGCCGCGGTAGTTGGAGTACGGCCAGGGCGGGCGCGGTGGCCGGCTGAGCGGCTGGTAGAGCAGGCGCCTGTGCCGCTTGAGGGAGTCCAGTGCGGGCAGCGCCCCGGCCTGCCCGGCGGCAGGCGCGGACTCGTAGGAGATGGACTGTCCTTCAGCGCTCACGGAGGACACGCGGCGGCCGGCACTGCCGACGCCGCCGGGCCTTTGCCGTTCGGACTCCGCGGCGTGCGCGGTGACGTACGTGACGACTTCCTCCTGCGCGGCGCCGTGGAGGCCCACGAGGAACGTGACGTCGTAGGTGCCATCTCCGCGGGGTCGGTAGGCGCTGACCTCGACTAGGTCGCCCTGTTCGGGCAGCGGCCACGTCTCGGGGTTGTCGAGTTCATCGGCCCATCGCGGTGTGACGGCGGACAGGGTGACCGTCCGCGGCACGAGGGGACGGTTCAGGTAGCCGACCACGGTGGACTGCGCTGCGCGGATCGCTGTCTCGAGAGCGTCGCGCTGCTCTGCGGTGAGCGGCAGGGGCACGCCGAGCAGGTCGGCGACCGCTTCGGGGGAGGTGACGAGACCCAGCCCCATGGGCAGGTCAAGACGCACGGAAGTGTCCTTGACGGGCTGGGCCCCGTCGCTGGGGGTGAAGGTGACCACGCCCCAGTAGCGGCCGGGCGGCACATCGGGCAGCTCGAACCGGTACGTGCCGGGCCGGAGCCGGGTGGCCGTGGTCGCTGCGGCGACCACAGGGCCACCGCGGTCAGCCGTCCCGTACAGGTCGAGACGGCTCACCTCGCCGCCGGCTGGCTCAGGGTCGTAGAACGCTCCGGCGTAGATGGGTTGGTGGTCGTAGACCGTCGTCACCCCCGGCTCCTTTACTTCTCGTCGGCCTTGGCGGCGATCCGCTCCGCCTGGGCCTGCAGCCGCTCCCGGATCCGGGCAGCGACGCTCTCGGAGACGTGTGCACCCTTGGGCTGCAGCAGCCGGTGAACGGGGCTGAGGTGCGGTCCGAGGAACGTCTTCTCGACCAGGCGCACGGTGCACACGAGGACCGAGCCGTACTCCGTGAGCGGCATGAATACGGCGTCTATGTCGGCCGGAGGCTCCTTGGTCGCGTCGTCGATGATGACCTCGGAGAGGTTCTCGTCGTCGGGGATGACCTCGGTCGGGGTGGCGTACGCGGATGCCGCGGGCGCGGCTGGCGGTTCCTGGACGGCCGGCGGCTCGAGCGGAGCGGCGTCGGGCGCCTTCGGGGAGCTGTCGCCGGCCAGCGGCGCGCCGGTGTCCGCGGCGGGGATGGTCTCCTCCGCCGCGGCGGTCTCGGTGGTGGTCTCGGCGGCCTTGGGTGCCGCAGTCTTACGGGTACGGGTGGTGCCTGCCATGGGTGGCTCCCTCTCGGGTGTGGGTCCGGACGGCGCGCACCCTGCACGCCGGGCGGCGCTTGTGTCGCGGCCTACCCCCCGGGGGCGGGCGGCGTAGTTTGGTCCTGGGGCGGCCCCCGCGCCCGTGCGTAGGGGCCGCCCTGCCGTGCGGATCAGGAGTAGGTGAACCCGCTGGCCTTCGTGACGTTGCCGGAGTCGGCCGCGACGGCGACGTTGACGGCGCCGGCGGCACCGGCGGGCGTCTTGACGCGGAGCTCGGTGTCGGAGACGACCTCAAGGCCAGTGCCCGGTGTGGCGCCGAAGTTGACCGCGGTGACGCCGGCGAGCCGGGTGCCCTTGATGGTGACGGTAGTGCCGCCCGCGGCCGGGCCGGTCGCCGGACTGATGGTCGTGACGGTTGCCGCCGGGGTGAAGAGGTGGTTGATCTCGGACTGGGGGACGATGGTGCCGGCCTGGTAGAGCAGGTGGCGCCGAGAACCTTCGGGGCGGCCGTCGCCGGGCCCGTACGCCTTGGTCTCGTACACGTCCTCGGTAAGGCGCATGGGCGGGTCCGCAACGGCGACCGCGGGGAACGTCTCCTTCGTGATGAGCGTCCCGTCTTCCTTGTAGAGCATGGGGTTCCTTCCTGGGATGGGTGGCGGGCGAAGGATGGGCCGCGGAGCCCGCTTGGGTCGCGCACCGTCGGGAAGAGAGGGCACTTGCCCAATTGGGCAAAAATGATCTTGGTACGCCCCGTGGCGACTACGGCCGCCCGCTGCGGTACTGCTTGCCGGGGCCGCGGCGACGCTCGTCCTGGGCGCGCTGCAGGTCACTCCACCTGTTGGGGCCCTGCTTCTTCTTGAGGTGCTTGATGTTGTTCGCCGCGATCCCGATCTTCTGCGGGCCCAGCACGGACACCAGGCACCCCTCCTCGGCCTTGCCGCGGGAGGTGTAACCGGCCTCGGCGAGGGACTCCTCATCGGGGAAGATGTCGACGTGCCGCTCGATGGTCACGTCGACCAGGTGGTCCTCGCGGCCGCCGAGCGAGTACACCCACTTGAAGTTCTCCGGCGGGTCCGGTTCGACGACCTCGCGGAACAAGCTGACGCTCTTGGTGTACGCATAGAAGCGGACGCCCGGCGCGGCCCGCATGACCCGCATCCACGCCTCGGTGTACTCCCGGGAGAAGAAGTCGCCGGCGTCGTGGCAGCGGACCCAACGGCCTTGGTACCGCTTGTGCTGGAGTTCCTCCTTCATCTGCGCCTCCCAGCCGGGCAGGTCATCGAGCACCATCATCAGGTTCGCCTCGTGGCGCGCCTTGACGCCCTTGAACCGGTAGGCACCCTGCCGGGCGTAACAGAGCTGAGCGCAGATCCCCGCCGAGGGGCAGGTGTTGTAGTTGCGGCCGTCGGGCAGGGTTCCGGCCCACGCCGGGATCGACCAGTTGTAGATTCCCTGCCGCCGCATGTCTGTGTTCTGGGTGAGTAGCCACCGCGGTTTCTCAGTCATGGCGGGACCGTGAACCCGCCCACCTCTTTACGTCTCCTTCACAGGATCCGCAGGTCGTCCCAGCCGTCCGGACCGACGCTGAACACCAACAGGCCCGACGCCGAGACCTCACCGGAGCGCACCGCGTACCAGTCGCTGCCGTTGTCCAGAGTCGGCGCCTGGATCCAGAGCCGCCCATTGCCCATCTGCTCGGCGCGGAAGTGATGGAAGTGGCCTGTGATCAGGATGTCGGCGTCCGCGACGGGCTGGCGGCCGAACGTCTGCCCGCGCCACCAGTGGCCGGCTTTCTCGGGCCTTGGGTACTGGTGGCCGTGGGCCAGGCCGACGATGTGCCCGGCGATGTCCAGGCTCACGGTGTCCCGCCACCGTTCCGGCATGACGAACGAGACGTGTCCGTAGGCGTCCTGGTTGCGGGCGTAGGCGTCGGCGATCTGGGACATGACCTCGATGCCCCAGTCGTCGACGGGCGGGCCGACCGCGTCCTTTCCGCGGCGCACCCGGCCGTGGTTGGAGCCGCACGTCGCCGCGACGACCCGCCCGAACTTGCCGGCGAGCCGGTCCAGGCCCTCGAAAGTGACGCGACGGTGGACGCGGACCATCTCGGTCAGGGTCAGGTCGTTGGTGAACGCCTGCTGCGTCGTGTTCTCGAACCCCTCGACGCAGTCTCCAGCGTCGGCCCAGTAGGCGACGGTCGGGGCACGGCCTACGGCCTTGAGATCGCGCACATGGTCGTCGAGCCGGTCGAACCGGTCGGCGATCCGGGCGATCAGCTCGGGAGTGCCTCCGTCTCGCCCAACCTTGCCGGCCTGGGCGTCGGCGTATACGACGACCAGGGCCCGCTCCGCGGTGTCGACCGTCGGACGCGGCTTCCTGCGGCGGCGCATCGCGTCGCGGACGAGGGCGTCGACGTCGCCCTCGGACATCCACGCGGGCGCGGCGGGTTCGATGACGTACCGGCAGCGCCACACGGCCCGGGTCACGGCGTCCTCGCCCTGCGCATCACGGTGCCAGGCGGCCGGATCGTGCTTGGCCTCCACCAGGCGCACACGGAAGCCGTCCGGGACGGACAGGCCCATCTCCTCAACGCGCTGACGCAGCTCGTCGTCGCCTGCGGGCGGTGTCTCGGCGGGCGGGGCCGTGACCACCATCGTGCCGCCCGGCTCGTACCTCACCCCCGACTCCCAGCCGCGCGGTGCAGCCGGGTAGGCGCGCTGCGCCTGGGCGGGCTGCGCCTGCTGGGCGGAGGCCGGCTCGAGGAGCTGCTGCAGTTCGCTGCTGAGGGTCATCGTTCGCACCGGCATCCGTTGGACTCACTGCGTCGCCGGTGGCGGGCGACGGTGTACGCGGTGATGTGTTCGCCGTGCTTGCTGAGGATGTCAGCGATGGCACGGGAGGTGATGCGGTCGTTGTCCAGGGCCTGGCGAAGGGCCGCAGCGTCGTTGTCGGCGGCGGCGGCCAGGAAGGCCCCGACGCTGCACCGCGGGCCCCGGGACGGGGCGGGCGCGTTCTCGAGCTCTTGCAGCTCGTGCGCGAGGCTCAGGGGCTGCTTCTCGATCATCCAGCGTCCCTCTTCGTCGTGGTGGTGATGCTGGTGAGGGGGTGCACCCGTCGCCCGGGTGCACCCCCTCGCTGGATCAGCCCGCGGCCGGCGTGGTCCAGGTGCCGATCACGAAACTCTCGGGTCGGGGCACCTCAAGAGCAAGCCTTTCGTCCGCCCGGAACGTGATCAGACCCTTCTCGTAGTTGTCGGCGTTCTCCGAGGAGACGGTGACGGAGATGGACTCGCGGTCGTGGAGCTGCGCGCCGAGACCGAACGCGCCGATGAGGAAGTCGGTGTCGGCCATCGCGGTCGTCTCGACCACGTTGAGGCGCCACACCTTCTTCTCGGCGCCGATGGCGACGGCGATGGCGACGCGGAAGGCGCCGTTCTTGTCCTCCTCGACCTCGACGTGCTCCCACATCGTCGGGGACAGGACGATGCCGGTCGGGTCGTACTCGGCGAGCAAGCACTTCGTGATCGCGCGCCGGATCTGGACGCTGTACTGGTCGGCCGCGAGACCGGTGTACTGCTGGACACCGGGGGTGTTGTAGATGCCGGTGAGGGACTGGCCGTCGCCGACGGAGTGCAGGAGGTCCCAATCCTCCGCGTACTTCACGCCCTCGACCATGCGCGTGTTGATGAAGGTCTTGAGCCGGGGCTCGTCGGACAGGATGTTCTTGTGCGCGTCGAGCAGGTGCGCGACCTCGGCGACCGGGTACATCACCGGGGTCAGGGTGAGCTTCGACCGCGGCGCGCGGCCCCAGGTGTCGGTGTCCGCGCCGGTGGCCGGGGAGACGCCGTCGGCGGCGTACCGCTCCTTGACCTGGCGGGCCGCGTTGGTCCAGCCGGTCTCTCGGGCGCCGTAGAGGACGGCGTTCTTGGTGGTGGACTTCGGGAACAGGTCCCGGATGTGGAACTTCCGGAACGGGCGCTCGGCGATGCCGAGGTTCTGCGCGGAGCCGAGGACCTGGTGGGTCACGGTGCCGGCGGAGAGGGAGAATATGGACTTCCCCTCGATGTCGGCGCGGATGTACGGCTTGTCACGGAACTGCTGCGCGGTGGCGTTCTGGTAGGAGCCGGACTCGATGAACAGGTCACCGAGGGACTTCTCCTCGATGCCGGGGCGCTGACCGTAGTGCGTGGCCGCGGCCGGCGGCGCGTCGGGGGCGTCGAGGTACTGCTTGACCTCGGTCAGGTTCTGCTCGGCGTCGATGAGCGCCTTGATCTCCGCAGCCTCGCCGGAAACCTTGCGGAAGGCCTTGGCCTGCTCGGCGGAGACGACGAACTGCCCGCCGTCCTCGACCTTGAACGTCTGGCTGATGCGCTCGGCCTCGGCAGACTTCGCCTGGAGCGCCTTCTGCAGCTCTGCGATACGACTGGTGGTCATTGGGGGTGCTCTCCCTGATGCTGGGGTGCGGTTGACGTGCGTCGCTCGCCCGGCCAGCACCGGGACGCCTCAACGCGAGGCGGTATGGAAAAGGCAGAGGGGTGTTACCGTCGCGCGCTGCCCGCCCGGGGCGTCAAGAGCGGACAGTGCACAGGTGTTGACCTGCTGTTTTGTTGTCGTTGGCGGGAGTTCTCCGCGGGAAACCGGCAGGTCCGAGAGTGCAACTCAGCTCCGCATCAGGGCGAGCGCTGCCTTCACCTCCTCCGCGTCCAAGCGCACGGTTTCGTCCTCCGGCTGGACGTCCGGCGCCGCGTCGTCGGCTTCGTCCTCCTCGACCCAGCTCGCGTCTTCGTCGTCACCGAAGGCGGCGTCGTCCCACAGGTCCAACCCCGCCGGGGCGTTGGCCGCCGACCGGTTCACGGGAGCGGCGTCGTTCTCACCGCCGGCGACGTCCAACCCCTTCGCGGACAGGGCCGCGATCAGCTCGCGCACCTTGTCACGGACATCGCCGAGTTGCTCCGGACCGGCGGCGACGCTGCTGACGCGGGCGGTAGCGTCGGTGAGCGCCTCGACGGTGGGCTGCACGACGCGCGCGTCGACGTCCTCGTCCTCGGTGGCAGCGCGGTGCGCGGTGGCGCCCTCCGGGACGACGATGGTGGCGAGTTCGACGGGCTGCGGCTTGGACAGGGTGATGTCGCCGGCGGCCGTGACCGTGTACGGGATCTCGTAGTGGGCGCTGCGGCGTTCGTCTTCGGAGTGCACGGAGACGATGACGCGGTCCGGGTAGGTTCCCTCGATGCACGTCCACGTCTGGCCGTCCTGGTTGAGGAGCTCGCGGACCGCGTCGGAGAGACGGCCGCGGAACTGTTCCTGCGACTCGGGCAGGGGCTTAGGGGACATCGCAGGGACCTCCAGGTGGGCAACGTGCTTGCTCTTGGCCTCGGTGACCATGGAGCGGGCGGACTTGTGCTCGATGCGCGGCAGGGCGCGGGCGGCTCGTACAGCGGCGCGCGCGGACTTCTCCTCAACGGGGGCCACACCGTTCCGGGTGGCGTTGATGATGCCCTCGAGGACGCTCGGGGGGACGGGCCGGATCGGCTCCGGGGCCGGGCCCTGCGGGAGGGCGGCGCCGGCCAGGAGCTCCCACGGGGCTTCGCGGCACTCCGGCCGCAGCAGCGGCATGTCGGGCAGAGACGTGATCGGCCACCAGGCGGTGACCTCCGTGGCGTCGCCCTTGGGATCGTCCGGGTTGGCGACGCGGCGTTCACCGCGGGGCTTGTTGATGGGGACGGACGCCTCGGTCGGGACGACAGCGACATAACCGCGGTAGATGCCGTTCGGGGCGACCCAGGAGCCGACGACGCTCGCGGCGCCGGGCAGGGTCGAGCCGGTCTCCTCGCTCCACTCGCGCACCGCGGCGGCGAGGGAGTCCTCCCCGTCCTCCAGGTGCCCGCCGGGCCATTCCCAGGTGCCGGCAGCCGGGTCGTCGTCGTCGAGGGCCCGCTGGATCATCAGCACGCGGCCGGTGTCGGCGGCCTTCACCACCAGGCCCGCGACCTTGACCTCCTTCCCCTCCACAGGGGTGGCGACGTCGATCTCCAGGTGGGAAGGCGTGCTCTTGTACTCGAGGCCTTCGTGCCCGGTGACAGACTTGACTTCCAGGCTGCGGGTCAGGGGGTGCGCGCCATGCAGGACGGGCGACACCTCGAAAAGGTCCAGGTCGTGGATCACGCGGACGCCGTCACCTCGGAGCGTGGCCCCTTCCGTCGGCACGCGGTAGCCGATGGAGAACGCGGCCTGCTGGTGCTCATGCCACTGCCGGACCTGCTCGTAGGCGTCACGACCTTGGCGGGTGCGCAGGTTGTAGATGACGGTGGCGACGAGAGCGCCGGCCTCGGGTGGCCAGCCGGGGATGCTGGCGAATCGGGGGTCGCCGGGCATCCACTCCTCGACCTCGACGACGACGCCGACCGGATCCTTCCAACCGTGATGCCACACGGTCTTGACGGGCCGTGAGGCCAGGGTGCGTTTGAAGGCGCCGGGCACGATGAGGTCGTTCACCTCGTCGACTACGCCGGTGACGGCGTAGATAGCCCGGCTGGTGCCTCGCTGGCTGGCGGTGGGGCGTGGGGATCTGATGGATGGAGCAGCGCTCGGCACGGCGGGGAACCTCCGGCGGTCGACAGTGGGCCGCCGGGCACCGTGCCGTTCGCGTCTGCCTAGTGTCCTGCGCTGGGCTCAGGCTCCTGCGGGTGCGCCTCAGCCTCGGAGCGGGCCATGCCCCAGCCTTCGGTCCACGCGTAGTACGCGACCCGCTGTTCCTTGTCGCCGAGTTGCGAGTACGGGCAGGCGTCGGAGGGGTCTCCGTTGGCGTACGCGGCCTTGCCCTCCTTGACCAGGGCGAGGTAGGTCTCGCGGTTGAGCTCCACTCTCGGCTCTCCTTACTGGCCTTGGAACATCGGGTCCTGGACGCCGCGGTCTCCCGGCGGTGCCGGGTCGGCCGGCGCCGCGGGGTCGGCCGGGGCGTCCTCACCCTCGGGGCCGTGCGTGCGGGTCATCTGCGCGCCGTCCACGTCGGTCGCCCACGCGTCCGGATCGGTGTACCGCCACACCTGCCCGGTCTCGTCGCGGACCCACCCGGTCAGTGTGCCGTCCGGCGCGCGGTCGAGCCAAGCCTGTTCGCCGTTGCTGCCGGTGTAAGCGCAGTACGCATCCTCGGGGGCGGTCTCGTCGCCCTCGTCGTACGGGTCGCCAGCCCAGAGGCGGGAGTCGTCCTCGGGCGGTGTGGGGGCTGCGGCCGGGTCCTCGGCGCTGCTTGCTTCCTCCGGTGGCGCGTCCGCGGCTGGAGAGGCTGCGGGATCGGCTGGTTCGGCGGCGGCCGCGGCGGGATTCTCGGGCAGGTCCTCCGTGACTTCCCCGGAGGGCTCGCTGTCGGAAACGCCAGGCTCGGCGCCCTTGAGCGAGGCTTCTTCGGTGCCCTCGTTCTCGTCGTTCTCGTCGTCTTCCTCCCCGAAAGGCTTGCTGCCCTGGGGGAGAGCCTTGATGGCGAATCCGTATCTGGTCACGGGCGGAGGATGAACCGCCCTCTACGCTTATGTCTCGGCGCCCGCAGCCGGCTGCATCGGCTGCGGGCGCCACATCCCATTGCTCAGCTACGTGTCGGCGCGATGAGCCGACGTGCAGCGACCATGAGGCCGAAGGCCAGCGTGAATCCCACGAGGTGGGTCACCGCCAGCACAGTCCTGGAGTCGGACAGGGAACGTCCGACCGCGTAACAGGTGCCCCAGACGACCAGCATGGCCACAGCCAGGGCGGTGACTCGCAGGCCAAGCTGTTCGGGTCCCAACCGGGTGGCCGCATGCTGTGCGTGCGCGCGCACAGCTTCCTCTCGGCTGCCCGCCGGGTGAGGGGGCATCCGGCCGCACGAGCAGGCCGCCCGGTAACGCGCCTGGCCATGCAGGAAAGAGCTGTCCTCGTCGATCGCAAGGACCGGTAGGTGCCTGCCGTCGTCGATCAGGAACCGGCTGCGCCTGGTCATCCTGCGGCCAGTCCGCCGAGCAGTCGCAGCGTCTGGGCTGCGGTCGCCGCTCGCTGCTTCTGCACGTCCTCCAGCATCTCCAGGTGCCGACCGTGGTCGTCCTCGGGGATGGTGATGCGCTGTTCCGCCGGCACGTTCTCCTCGTACAGGCGCCTTTCTACCTCCCCGATCTGCATCATGTAGGTGCTGGCCTTGTCGCGCATAGCCGCTTCGGCGGTTTGCTGCTCCTCGACGGCCCGCCTGGCGTCCTGCCACGCCCTGATGAAGCGGTGGTGTGCGGCGGCCCACTCGGACGTCTTCGCCTCCCCCAGAGCTTCGTACGCGGTATGCCAGAGGCGCAGAGCGCGCTCGGCGTCACGGCGGCGCTCCAGCGCGGCCTGGGCCAGGGGAAGAAGGGTGTTGTGCCAGCTCGCGGCCGCAGAGGCGTGCATCCTGAGCCGGAACTCCTGCGTGGCTTGCTTGTCGGCTTGCGCCTGGTCGGGCACGCAGTCGCGGAAGGCGTCGAGTACCGCGGCGATGGCCTTGTTGCCGAGCAGGTGCTCGTCACGTTCGTCGCCGTACAGGCCGTTGATGCTGATGGGTTCCAGCACGGTTCCCCCCTGGGTGCGGTCGGTCTTCGGGTCGATGCCTTCGGCGGCCAGGTCGGCGTACACGGTCTTGCGGTCGACCCGGGCGGCTTCGGCGAGTTCGTTGACGTTCTGGTTTCCGGCGTCCCACGCCGCCTTGATGAGGCGGGCGCGGAGGCCGGGTTCTGCCCATGCCCGTAGGGCGGCCATGGTGCGTTCTCGGTCGGTCACCCCCACAGGATAATGTGGAATGAATCCACATGTGGACTCATTCCCCATGATCATTCTTGCCCAATTGTGCAAACCGCCGGGATCAGCCCTCGGGTACGCGGGCCCGCTTCGGCACCTCCCCGCTCACCTCGATGACGTTGGTGAACCCCTGCAGTACCGCGAGCACGGCCGCCGGATCCTCCCCGGACACGGTTCTGGTGGGGCCGGTCGGAGACAGAGGAACGGACTCGCCCAGGTGGAGATCCACCAGGGCCGCGGCCCGGTACGACCCGATCACCGGGCGGTCGGGCCGCCCGGTGATCTGCACTGCGTAGGTCGCACCGTCGTCGAACGAGCCGGTGACGGTGAGCACTGCCTGTCTCCTTACCTCGTGGCCAGCAGGCCCAGGAGGAACGCCCGCAGGTCGTCGTCCTGGTACCAGTCGCCGCTGAACATCGCCTGAATGGACCGGGCGAGACTGTCACCGGTCTCCGGTTGCGTCTGCTGCCGGTGCAGGAGCCGGTCCAGTGCGCTCGGCCGCATGCGGCGGGCGCCCGGCCGGCCGGTGTGGGTTCGGGTGAACCAGAACGCCCGCTGCGCCGCGTCCAGGTCCCCGATGTGCCGGGCGAGGTGCTGCGCCAGGGCGTGCCCGGCGGTGCCCAGTCCCTCGTCGGCCAGGTCGGCGACCGTGATGCGCTGCGCGCCGGACTCGTAGCGGCCTTCGTCACCGTCCACGGCTGTCACGCGGCGGACCTCACCGGCGGCGAACCACGACCGCGGGAGGACGCGCTGCACGCCCCGCACGGCCCGCTCGGCGTCCGCAGTGGTGTCCGGGCCGAACACGATGCCGGCGCTGCCGCCGGGGCCAACCTCGCGGATGTCGGCCAGGGCCGAGACCACGGCGTCGGGTACTGCGGCGGCATACCGGGCGCGCAGGTCCGTGTATTCCCGGCGGGCGGTCGCCAGCTCCAGGCGGGCCGCTTCGATCTCAATCTCGAGGTCGTCCGGGACGGTCGCGCCGCGTTGAGCTGCCTGCAGGTTGACCAGGCGCCGCTCGCTGGTGGCGACATAGTCGTCGGCGTGCTGCAGCGTGGCGTGCGGGTCGTCCCCGAAGTCGTCGCCGAGAACCGCGGCCAAGCGACGGGTGACGTCCTGGTCGACGTCGCTGCCGGCAGCCCGCAGGGCCGCCATGTGACGGAGTGCGGTCAGGCCGGGTCCGCCGTCGGCCGCCCGGTCCGGCACCCACTGGATCCGGTCCGACCGGCCCGGAAGCCGGCCCGCGGCGAGCTGCCCCCACGTCGTCGGCCGCCAGAAGGTGACCCGGCGCTGCGCCTGCCCGAACCGCCCCGGCTCCGGCATCAGGCCAGCCCAGTGGGAGATTCGCGCGGCCAGCGAGTCGCCATCCGCGTCGGGCAGGTTCACCGCACGGTGCAGACGGGCCAGGCGGCGGGACTCCGGCCACTGCCGGACCCGGCGGACCAGGCGCCCGAGAAACGCCCGCAGACGCCCCAGGCGCTCGCGCGCCGACCGATACTTCTCGGCGATCTTCCGAACGCCGGCCTGCACCAGGAGCGCGAGGCGCTTGGCCAGGCGGATGAGGAGGGCGACGATCCGGGCGAGGAGGCCCGGCCGTCGTCCGGCCTCCGGGGACGCCGCGGCGACCCGGCGCGCGATCCGGCGGGCGGTGGCCTGCCGGGACCTGTCGAGCTGCCGGGTAAGGACGCGGGCGATCTGCTCGGCGTCGCCCGGGTCTACGCCGGCGGCTTGGAGCTGCTGCAGGAGCGCGTTCACCGCGTCGTCGACGTCTGCCGTGACGGTACGCGTCACCTCGCCGTCGCCGTCCCGGCCAGCCTGGGTGTCGTCGCGGTCGGGGATGAGGCGCAGCAGGTCCCGCGTCCGCGCCGCCAGGTCCTCGTTGCTCTCGCCGGGGAGCGGCTCGAGGTCGTTGATGGTGCGCAGGATGGCGCGCACCTCTTCGGCGTGGGCGGCCTGCCGTGCGTCGCGCAGACGCTGGCGTGCCTCGCGGCGGTCCCGGCCGGTGATGCCTGCGGCGTCGAGGGCCGCCAGGCCGTCCTGCTGGGTGGCCCCGCGGATCCCCTGCAGTGCCTCGTGGGTGAGGCGCTGGGCGATCTGCTCGCGCAGGGCGTGGATGTCGCCGGCCGGGTCGGTGCCGGCGATGGCCTCCTCTCGGATGCGGGCCCGCAGGCTGCGGATGTTCTCTGCGACGATCAGGTCGGCCGCGGCCTGCGGGGTCGGGTTGGGGTTACGGGGCTCGCCGACCGGCGGGAGGGCCGGGGTGGGCCGGTTGCGGTCGTAGACGTTCACGGCGCGGCCGCTGTGCAGGCCGAAGTCGTGCACGTTGCCGTCGTCGTCCATGCCGGTGAGCTGCATCCACCACCCGTTGCGCTGCGGGGCGCTGATGATGGTCAGGCGGCGGTGGCCGTTGAGCTGGTAGCCGGTCCGGCTGACAGGGGTGTCGATGACGTCGCCGACGCGGAGGTTGCCGGGGCGGATCTGAGCGATGGGCACGGACGGCTCGTCGGGGATGCTCGCCGCGGGGGTGTCACCGGCGTCCGCGTCCAGGGTGGGGGCCGGGTCGGGGGCCGAGGCGTCCGGCGCCTCCGGGGCCGCAGGGTCGTCATTCGAGGCCTGTGTGACCCGCAGGCGGTCTAGGTTCCGAACGAACCACGACGCGGTCGGCATCTCCTGCCCGGCGACCGGCACGGACTCGGCGAGGACACCGCCCAGCACCTCGTAGCGGACCGTGGTCGATGGGCCCCCGCCGACACCCGCGAGCTTCACTGTCACCCACCGGTCGCCTACGTCAACGGACTCGATCCGGCGCGTGTACCAGTTGCCGCTCGAGCTGGGGTTGCCCATCACCAAGTGCTGGCCCGGCTGGAGCTCGTTGACCGGCACCAGCGCGGAGCCTTCCTGACGCAACACCGGGCCCGGCCCGTCAGCGTCAGGAGTCTCCACCGTCTCGAGGGTGTCTCCAGCTCGTACGGTGGCGTTTACGAACTTCCCGTCCTCGCCGACGAGACGGAGCTGGACCGTCTTACGGTCCTCGCTGCGCTGGGCCTCCATCACCAGTAGTCGGCGCTGTTCGCCGTTCACGGGCAGGCTCACCACCTCGCCGACGCTGAGGTACCGGGCCTGGACCGCCATGCGCTGCGCAGCGTCCCCGCCTTCGCCGGCGCCTTGAGCGGGCGGCTCCGGGGCCTCGGGGCGCGGCTCGGGGAGCTGCCACACGGGCATCGCGCCGTGCTCGATGCGGTGCAGCCGCTGGCCGTCCTCGTCTTCCAGGTGCAGGTTCCGGATGCCGCCCGGCGCGTCGACGACGTCCACGACCCGGTAGATCCGAAGGGGGCCGCTGCTTCGCTCGCCGGGCATGGCCACCAGGTCGCCCTCGCCGAGCTGCGCCACGTTCGACGGGCGCGGCCGGTCAAAGCCCGCGGGTGGGGTCCGGCCGGCGGCCTGGTCCAGGTGGTCGGCAGCGCGCAGTGCCGCACGGCCTTCGGGCGTGGCCGGGTCGGCGGACTCGCGCAGGCGCGCGGCGAGCGCTGCGGCCTGCTCCGGGGTGACGGGCAGGTCCGCGGCGATACGGACGGCGGCCTGCTGCGCGTCCGGGTTGTCGTCCGGGCCGCTGGCGTGGTCGTCGATGATGTCCCGGTCGCCTGCGGTGAGGTTCGGGTCGACGGTGGGGCCGGTCACCGGGTCCACGGGCCGGGGCGGCTCGTGCACGGTTAGATCCTCGGGCTCGTCCGGTGCGTTGTCCGGGCCCAGCTCGGGGGCGTTGCCGTCCGGCCCCTTCGCGCGCGACAGGGTTGCCGCGGCGTCCATGTCGATCTCGCCTATCTCGCCGGTGGTGGTGTCGGCGTACTCGATCGTGATCCGGTCGCCGTCCCGGCGGGTGCCGGTGACCGCCACGGTGGCAAGTGCACCGTCGTGGTCCAGGACGACGACGTCGCCGTCCTTGAGGTCGGCGGCCGCCGGGTGGTCGATGTCGGTGACGGGCTGCGTGTCGGGGTCGGTGTCGCGGACTTCGCCCGTCACCCGCAGGTCGCCGGCGCTGCGTGTGGTGGTGCCCTGCGCGGTGCTGATGGTGACGCTGTCGCCGTCCACTTCATCAACGGGCCCAAGGAGCGCGCCGTCGGTGTCGGTGACGACGTGTCCGGGGCGCACCTGGTGGCCGTCGGACGTCCAGCCGTCGGGCCGGGTGCCGTCGGTGACGACGAGAGAGGCCGGGCTGACGCCGTCCTCGGTGTCGTCGTCGTCCCAGCGCACGGACACGGTGGTGTCGGTGGCGCCGGTGACGGTGCCCTCCTGGGCGCGAATGCCCCGCACGCCGGTGACGGTACTGCCCGGGAACAGGGGGCGGCCGTTGCGGTCGGCGGGGATCTGCTCCGGCATGTTGCCGGTCTGCACCGTGCTCTGGGCACCGGTGGTCGGGGAGCCGGGCACGACGTCGTCCGGGGCTGCGGCGCGTGCCGCGGTAGCGTTGATCGTCGTGTAGACGTTGCCGCCCGCGCCGGTGCCGTCGGGGTTCTCGGTGACCCAGGTGCGCCACATCTGCGTGGTGCGGCCGCGGTGGGTCACATCGACGCGCTCGGGCCCCTGGTAGACGTACCCGGCGCGCTGGAGCGGCTTTCCCTTCCTGGTGGTGCCGTCCATGCGGACCATGTCGCCCTCGATCAGGTCCTCGACCCGGGCCCAGTGCGCGGGCTGCCCACCGATCGGCTCCGGGTTCCCTTCCGGCTCCGGCTTCCGTGACCCGTCGTCCGTGCTTTCCGGGTCCGGGGCGTTGCCGTCCGGGACCGGTGTGGTTGACGGCGCGTCGGTGGCGCCTGGCTGGTCGTCGCTGTTACGCGGCCGTTCGCGGCTGCTGTCCGGGGCGAAGCCGTCGAGGAGGCGGCCGGCCCAGGAGGCGCGGGCGTCGAGATCGGCCAGGACGTCGGGACGTCCACCCTCTTCGTTGTCGGCCAGGGCGGTGCGCAGCCACGCGAAGCCATCGCGCGCCTGCGCGAGGTCCTCCTGTAGGTCTCCGCTGGGGGAGCGTCCGTCGCTGAACGCGTCCACCAGGGCGGCGAGCCGGTCGTACCGGGCACGGGCCTCGGGGGTGTCACGGAGGGACTCCGGCAGCTCTGGCATGGGCCGGCTGCCGACGGCCAGGCGCTGCATGACCGAGTCCCACGCGTCATCGCCCGGGTTGGCCGGGTCCGCCGGGCCCTCGCGCAGGGCTTGCACGACGAGGTTCGCAACGGCTGTGTCCCGATTCTGGGTGCGGCTGGCACGGTCGTTGCCCAGGCCGAAGAAGGGCCGGGCGTCCCAGACCGGTTCCTGGCCAGGTTCGGCGGTGTGGACGGAGACGGTGCCGATCCGGCGCCCGTCCAGCCACACGGCTTGGGCGCCGCCGCTGCCGTCAGGGCGCAGCTCGGCGCGGCTGGCGAACTCCCGGATCCGGTCGGCGCCTCCATACCGGAACGCGGCGTCGTCGGCGCTTTCGGCGGTCAGGGGGTCGAATGGCGGGGCGGGGTCGACGTCGTCGGCGGTGAGCGACCGTGAGGTGTCGGTCTCGCCGGTCTCGGCGGCGCGGCGCTGCTCCTCCTCGAACTGGTCCCGGTCGTTGCGCTCGTTGTCGCGGCGCTGCTGCTTGTACTGGTTGAAGGTCAGGCGGCCGCCGTTGAGGTCGAACCATTCCAGCAGTTCCTCGCTGGCGTACTCCTTCCACCGGTCGCGTGCCGACAGGCTGCCGCCGGAGAACAGCTCGCGCTCGGTGAAGTCGGTGCCGCCGAACTTGTACTGCCGCTTGAAGAGGTAGCCGTTCGTGAATTCGACCGCGGCACGGTAGCGGGCCTCGTCGATGTCGGCGAACTCGGCACGCAGCACACGGTCGGCCTCACGCTGCCGATACTGGGCGTAGGTGAGCCGGCCGTTGCCTGCGGTGGTGTCGTCGCCGAACAGCCAGAGGTTCAGCTCCGGCGAGGCCAGTTCCTTCGCCTGCTTGTTGCTGTACCTGCGGCCGGAGAACACCTCGCGGGGGTCGATGTCGGCGGCCTCGGCCTCGGGCGAGAGGAACCGGCCGCCGGTGGCCTCCATCGCGGCCTGGAAACGCTCCTCATCCAGGGCGTCGAACTCCCGACGCAGCCGGCCGGGCTCAGCTGGAGCAGGCCGGGTGACGTCCGTGTCGCCGAAGCTGAGAGTTGCGCGCACGGCCTGGCGCTCGCGCTCGGCTTCTTCGGCGTTCGCCGGGGGCGCGTCCGACATGGCGTCGCGGACCTTCTGGTCGACGTAGCCGTCGCGGCGGTCCATCTCCGCCATGACGCGGAGCTGGTCCTCCGGTCCGAGGCCCCGCAGGTAGGCGGCCTCGAGCTCGGCGTCGTCCAGGGTGGTGAGATCCTCGGGCAGCGTGTACGCGCCAGCGCGCTCCTGCTCGTAGTCGTCCTGGACCGCGCGCAGTGCCTGCGGGAGGTTGCGGCCTTCCCCGTCGCGCCAGGCGGCAACGCCCGCCGGGCCCCAGGGACGGTTCCAGTCGAACGGATCGCCGTTGCGGTCGGTGAGGTCCTCGAACCGCGCGGCGAGCTCGCGGGCCTCTTCGGGGTTGTCGGAGGTCAGGGTGATGCCGGGCAGGTTGGTGCCGTTGCGGGCCTGAGCGAAGCGCCAGGCGGTGCTGCCGTCGGCCTTCCGCTCGGGCCACATCGCCAGGCCGCCCTCGGGGGACAGGGCGAGGCCTTCGCGGTCCGCCAACTCGGCCAGGTGGGCGCGTCGCTCGGGGGTGTCCTCGGCCGGGGTGAGGCCGTCGCCGTTCTTCCACGCGTTCCGCAGGGAGTCGACGTCGCGGTGCCGGGCCGGGGTCCGGCCGCTGTCGTCGTCTTCAGCGGAGGGGATGTCGGACTCCGGCATGTTCAGGTGCGGCAGGTCGGGGCCGCCTTCGCGGTCGCGGCGCCGCCGGCGGCGGCGCTTTCCCTCGTCCTCCTTCTCATTGCCGTCGCCGCCGTCCGGGCCGTCCTCCTCGTCGTCGGATGTGTCGTTGCCGTCGCCGCCGTCCGGGCTGTCCTCCTCGTCGTCGGATGTGTCGAGGCCGTCGCCGCCGTTGCCGCCGTCGCCGGGGGCGTCCGCTCCGCCGCCGTCGGGCTCGCCATCAGGGTCACGGTCCCGGGGGCGCTGGTTCTCGTCGTCCTGGTCCCGCTCGTCCTCGTTCTCCGGAGCGTTCTGGTCCTGTTGCTCGTCGTCCTGCTGGTTCTCGTCGTCCTGGTCCTGCTCGCCGCGGGCGATACGGGCGGCGCGGCGGAACCGGTCGGCAGCGTGCTCGCCCTGCGGACCCGCGAGCTCGTACTGCTCGGCGAGCGCGTCCATGCGGTCGGCGATGTCGCGCAGCTCCGCGTCCCGGTCCTCGGCGCTGTCCGCGCGGTCCAGGCGGTCGCGCAGCTCCTGCATCTCGGGGAGGGACTCGCCGCCTACGGCGTTCATGCCTTCGCTGAACAGGGTCTGCGCACGCGCGGCCCGGTCGTCGCCTTGGTGGCCCGCTGCAGGGGTGCCGGTTTCGGTGGTCTCCTGATCCTCCCCGGGTCTCGGCCGACGGAAGGCCGTCGGCCGGTCCGGGGTGTTACGGAAGGTGAACCAGTAGAACGGGGTCTCTTCGGTCTGGTTTTCCTCGCGGGCCGGGTCCGTCGCCACCGTCAGGCCGCTGATGTGCGCGTTGTAGTCCGTGCCGTTCGTGAACGGCCAGGTGCCGGTGCGGTTCAGGTGCTGCGCCGCCAGCGGCTTTGTGAGCTGGCCGCGCTGGGTCACCGGGCGGTCGGCCTTGTCCGGGTCGAGAGCGGTGATGTCGTCGCCGGCCTGGGCTTCCCCGACGTTGACGGGGATCGTGTAGCCGTCCGCTTCTTGCTGTGCACGCCACGCGTCGTAGTACCTGTCAAGCTGCTGTTCACGGTTGAGGTACAACTTCGCCTGGTTGCGCCACCGTCGGTTCAGGCCCTCTGCTTCGCCGCGATCAAGGATCTGCCGGGCGACGGTCTCACCAAGGGATGCCCCGTTGGGGCCGCGGAAGGTGAGGGCGCGGGACGCCGCGTCGGGTGCATCCCAGGGGAAGGGTTGGCCGTTCTCGTCGCGCAGTCCCTCGAGGATCCGCGCGTATGCGCGGGCATCGTCGCGGTCGTAGGCACGGCCGAGCGGTTCCATGGATCCCGGAGCGAGGATCTCCCACAGGGCCAGGGGGTTCTTGGGGGAAGGGTTCACCAGGGCCAGGCGGCCGCCCTCGGACATCTCCAGAGTGGGGTTGTCGATGTAGCGGCTGCGGAAGCGTTCCTCCGGCACGGCCGTGGGGTGGCTCGGGGTGTCGAGTTCGCCAGCCCTCCACCGCTCCTGTACGTCGCCGACGCTGCTGAAGCGGGCAGGGCCCGCCGGCGTCGTGTTCACGGGTTGGGGCGCATTGGGCTTGCCGGTCTCGGGCGCGCTGTCGTCCCTGTAGCGCACGTCGGCACCATCGGGGATGGCCACGATGTCGCTCGGGCGGAAGCTCAGCGGCTGTCCCTTGACGCGCCAGTAGCCCTCTCGCTCGGCCGGACGCTCCACCGTGACGTTCATGTGCTCGGGGCCCGAGTTGGGGCCCGAGCCGCCGCCCCTGCGCGCGACGATCCGGAAGCGGTCGCCGGAGCGGGGCTGGATCTGGGAGCCGTCAACGGCCTGCCAGCCCTCCGGCACACGCACCTTGGCCGCACGATGCCGACCGAGTTCGCCCTCGATCCGGCGCGCTAGGTCGGAGGAGTCCTCTCGTCCGGGGTTGTTCTCCGGGAGCCGCTCCACCAGGTCGGTGCTGCGGATCATTGCGAACTCGGTCCGGACGGTGTCCTTGCCGTTGAGCGTTACGTTCGCCTCGACCTCGATGCGGACCTGCCCGTTGCTGAGCACCGGCGTGACGCCGATGACACGCCCCACCATGTGCATCGGCTCGTTGTAAACGGGGTCTGCGGAGACGGTGTGCACCCAGTCCCCGAGTCGGACCTCGGACGCGGGAACCATGTCGCCGCCGTAGCGCTGCCGCACCTCTGCGAACTCGTCAGCCAGCTTCGGGGCCGTGCTCGGCGTTTCCGGAGCTCCTTCCTTGGGCGCGTTGGCATCGGCCGCAGTGCCCTCGTCGGTGCTGCCCTGCTGGAAGTCGGGGTAGTCGAGGGCCCGCTGCGCCTTCCGGTGCGCGTCCGTGGCCCAGGACTTGCGCCTGCGGGTCTCGAACGGCAGCTCCGGGTTCGAGAACTGCTCCTCGAGCCACGCGGCCTCGTCACGGATACGACGGAGGTCGCCCTGCAGGTCCTCGCTGTTGCCGTCCCCGACGCGCCGGATCAGCTCCTGCAGGCGCTGCATGCGCTCCTGGTCGTCGATCCCTTCGGACGTACGGCGCAGGCTGGCGACGTCGTCACCGATGTCCGCCATACGGGCACGGAGTTCGTGCCGCCATGCCGGGGTCGGCTCCGGCCGCGTGCGGTCGCTGGCCCACGCGAACGTGTCATCGGGGCCGCGCAGAAACAGCGGGCTCTCCCCGGCGTGCGAGCCGTCGAGGTTGATGAGCGACACCACCGTCGTGCCGTCGTCCCTGCGCTCCACATCCCGGACACGGACCGGCTCCCCCCAGCCTTCGGGGTACGGCCGGCCGTCCGGGTCCTTCCGCATGCGCGGCACACGGATGATGTCGTTTTCGGCGAGGTCGTCACGGTCACCGAGAACCCACCCGTCCGGGGTGTTCTGGCGTGCTCGCTCCTGCTTCTTCCTCTCCTCCTCCTGGTACCGGCGGAAGTCCACGAGCTGAACGAGGTCTGCTACCGCGTCGTTCTTGCTCTTGAGCACGGCGCCGCTGCTGGTTCCGTCAGCGTGCGTATACATCCACTTGCTGCCGGACTTCTGGACGGTGCCGATCTGCTCGCCGTCCAGGGACACCGGGTATGTGCCGTCGGCGTTCTTCTTGCCGACCTGAGCGCGCGCCACGGCTTCGGCCCTCCGCTGGGCCTTCTCCGCGTCCTGCGCCTCCCGACGCTTCACGGCGTCCCGCAGCCGCTGCTGTTCCAGCAGAGCACCACGGCGATCACCGAGGGAGTAGATGATGGGCCGCGCTTCCTCCATCGGAAGGGTCGGGCCCTCACCGCTTCGCACGACATGCCGCTGCCGCCACGCCTCGAGGGCTTCCAGCTCGGCCTCTATCTCGGCGTCCGTCATGGCCACCGGAGGCGTGTTACCGATCGGGGCCGCCGGCACCTCCGCGGTGTCCGGCGCCGCCTCGTCGGCGCCGGACCGCTCCGGGCGTCGCCAGGCGTCCCACTGCTCCTCGGTGAACCGCTCAACCAGGCCGCGCGGCGGCATGACGACGGCGTACTGATTCCCCTCCTCTTCCCATCGCTGCCGGTCGTCGTTCCAGCGCAGGCCCTGGTAGGTGACCAGGGTGCGGCCCTGGTCCCCGGACGCCGCTGCAGAACCGTGGAAGGTGCCGAAGTACGGGGCGAGGCTGCGGTCGGGGTCGGCGGGGTCCTCTGCGTCGAACCGCACCAGGTCGCCCTCCTGGAGGTCCCAGGGGTGGAACAGGGTGCCGCCGTTGGGTCCGGCACCTTGAGGTTCCGGAGCGCGTTCGGGCAGCGCAGCTAGGGCGCGATCCAGGTCCTGGCCCAGCTCGAGAAGACTGGCCCGCACAGGCAGTGCCTCGGCAGGGTCGGGAAAGTGGTCCCCCCGCAGCCGCCCGGCGACGTAGTCGAGTTGCTCGCGGACGCGCCGCAGGTCCTCGCGGGAGTCCCCGGTCGGTGGGTCTCCGGCGAGAATGCCGTCCAGGGACTCCCGGATTTTGGCGTAGTCGCTGCGGACGCGGCGGACGTCGTCCTTGTTCTGCCGGGACAGCCCCGTCATCTTCGGTAGGGCCGGAAGGTCAGGCAGCCGGTCCGTGACCATACGCGCCGTGGACTCTTCGTCGTTGCTGCTGTCGGGGGCCGCGCCGACCGATGCGCCGGAGGTTCCTTGCCGTTCTGCCTCACGGGCTTTCTCTCGATCGAGTTGCTCATACGCGAGATCGCTTACGCGGTCGGAGACACGGAACATGACTGCCCGCGCCTCGGGCTCGGTCGGGAACTCGCCGTTCGGCACAATGTGCTGCTGCCGATACGTCCGGAGGGCCCGCAGCTCAGCAGCGATCTCCGCATCGTCCATCCCCTCCGGCGACGCCTCGCCGATCGGCGGCGGCACCGGCGCTGCGCTGGCCTCTGTCTCGTCGGCCGGGGTGTCTGCGGTCTCGGAGGCGCCGTTGGCGATGAGGTCGGGCGTGCCGTACTCGTCTGTGGGCCGGGACTCGTTCTGGTCCCCGGCCGGGGTCGGAGTGTCGTTCTGGCCGAAGTCCTCCGGGGTCATCTGCTGCCAGGGCAGGCCTCCGCCAGCCTCGCTGGGCTCCTGTTCGGGCACCGTTCCCGGCTTGGCTGCGCCGAACGTGGCGTCGGCGCGGGACACCTCGATCTGAACGTCTTCGTCGCCGCGGCGGCCGGAGAGGGAGACCTGGCCCATGTCGCCGCGGCGGACTTCGGATACCTCGAGCGGCTCCGACCAGCCGGTCACTGTGCGGCCGCGGCTGTTCTCGGTGCGGCCCAGCTCGGGCAGGCGGATGGTGTCGCCCGGCTGGACGTCGTCCCACGCCGAGTGCTTCCAGCCCTCCCCGGCCCGCGCGTTGCGGGCGTCGGTGAGCTTGTTGAGCGCGGTGATGGCGGCCGCGCGGGTCGGGAAAGTGCGAGGGTCGCCTCCCCGGGTGGGGGTGTGGCCGTCACGATCGATGAACCGCCACTTCCCCCTCTTCTCCTGGTAAACGATGCCGACGGGTGCGCCGTCCCGGCCCTGGATCTGCTGGCCCTTCTTCGCGGCGATGCGGGCGGGGTCGCGGACGAGCCTGGACTGGTCGCGGCGGTCCATCTCGGCGCGACGGCGGGCGTAGTCCCGTTCGGACTGGGTGGTGTGCAGGGCGCGGATCCGGGCCGCGACCTGGCGACGCACGGCCCGGGACGCCGGGTCGTTACCCTCGGGCATGGTGGCGCTGTTGAGGTGGGCGAGCTCCTCGACGATCTCCTCGTCCCGCATCCGCTTGGGGTCGGTGGCTCCCGGGCGAGGCATGCCGTTGTCGGCCGGGGCGTCGAGCATCGTGCGGATCTCTCCGCCGCGCCGGCGGGCGAGAACGCGGTCGTACGGCGTCGGTCCCCAAGACTGCAGGCGCAAGTTCTTCGGGCCGACCGAATCGACGCGGTACCAGTGGGACCCGGTCCATACCTCGTCACCTGGCTGGAAGTCGGTCACCGCCCAAGTGCCGTCAGGTGCGAAGTACCGTCCCTCGAGCTGCTGGAGCTGCTCCTCCGACAGTTCCGGCTTCTCGGCGTTCTCCTCCGGGGCCTGGTAGGCGACGCCTCGCTCGTCCAGCCACTCCTTGAGCCGGCGCACCTTGTCCTCGCGGCGGGACAGCGTCATGTTGCTGGGCAGGTAGAAAAACCGCGGCTTCGTCCTGTCCCTGCTGGCCTTGAAGCCCAGCTTTCGCAGCACTGCGAACTCGCTGTCAGTGACCATGCCGTTCGGTGTAGGGAAGCGGACGGTAGTGCCGGTGCCGCTGTGGTCGATGGCGACCTGGTCCGGAGCTGTGGCGGGCTCGACGTCCGTCGGTGCGTCGGCGGTGCTCGGGGTATCGGTGTCGTCCGGTGCGGGGGGTTCCGTCTCCGGAGTGTCGGCCGCCGGCGTCTCATCCTCCGGCACGTCTGCGGCCGGGGCGTCGTCCTCGGGAGCGTCCGCGGCCGGAACTTCGGGTGCGTCCTCGTCCGGGTACAGCACCCGCACCTCGGCGTCGGGCTGGAACAGGTGCTCCTTACCGTTCTCGTCGGCGATCAGGACGCGTCCGCGACCGGTACGCACGGGCTTCTTCGCCGCGGTGTGCGTGCGGCCATCGGCGTCGACGAACCGGTCCCCTTCGTCGATGTCCATGGGCGCGCGCATCTGCGGTTCGCGCAGCTTGCTGGTGTCGCGGCCTTCGGCGTCGGCGAACATGTCCGGGGTGCCGAACGCGTCGTCGGGCCGGTCGAGGGGGTTGTTCGGGTCGGCCACGAGGGGCTGCTGGGTGTCCTGCTGGTCGACGTCGAACAGGCCGCCCGGCTCCTCCACGGGTTGCTTCGGCTTCGGCTTCTCCTCGCGCTTCGGCGCGCGGCCGGCGCGGCGTGCTTCCTCTGCCTCGAGGACCTGCAGGCGGGTGCGGTCAGCGCCCGACAGATCCCCGGCCATGTCCCGCTCCATCAGGGCGACGATCTCGTCGCGGATCTCCCCGTCGTCCATGGTGGACGGGGCCTTGGAGCCTTCGGGGCGTATGGCGTCGAGCTGCTGGGACACCTCGTCGGGGGTGAGAGTGACCGTGCCGTCGTCGCCCTGGCGGTCGGGCTCGGTGTTCGGAGCGTCCGGCGACGGCTCGTCACCCTCGCCGGCGTCGTCGGTTTCCGGCGCCTCCGTCTTCGGACTGGGGGTGTTGGCGGCCTGCTCCTTCCGGCGCTGCCGGATCTCCTCCGCGGCAGCGCCGACGCGCTTGGCGTAGTTGGTGTACCCGCGGATCTCGTGGGGCTCGACGTCCGATCCGTTGCCGGAGAGCACTTCCGAGGCCTCGAGAAGCATCTCGTGCACCTCGATCGGCGCGGTCACCTTGAGGGTGCCGGTGCGGCTCCGCGTGGCGTCCTCGATCGCCTTGCGGGTGTCCGGGTCCTGCATGGGCCAGGTGCCTTCTTCGGAGACGTGTTCCGCGACGGCCGCCGGCATGGTCAGCGTGACCAGGTCCTCGGGGTTGTCCCACGCGTACTTGAGCGGCTCGTTCGTGGCCGTGTCACCGCTCGTCTGCGGCGCGTCAGGCTTCGGGGGGTTGCTCTCTGCCTCGCGTTTCCGCTTGTTCTCCCTGATCGCCCGGGAGTCGGCCTCAAACCGATCGGCGTTCGCGTCCAGGTGCTCCTCGAGCTTGTGCAGCGCCCGCGTCAAGCGCGCGTCCAGGTTGTCGGTGTCCAGCTCGTCGAGGGCGGCGAGAGCGCCCCTCATGGCCTCGGCGTTCTGGTGGTAGCCCTCGGCGCCCTTGGGGGCGTCCGTGACGTTCTGCATGTGCTGGGCCAGGGCACGGAATTCCTCCGGCGCCCCGTCCGGCCACTGCTTCTCGGCGAGCTTGCTGGCGGCGTCCCAGTCGCTGAGGATGGCCGCGGCCGCGCGCTTGGCGTCGTTGCGGTCGGAATGCTGCTGCGTGCGGGAAGGGACGTCACGCTGCACGTCCTCCGGCCTGCGTCGGGCCTTCGGGACGATGGAGAGCATGGTGCCGGTGCGGGCGCCGAACTGGTCGATCTCACCGCGGCCGCCGAGGTTGCGAACGGTGAAGGTGCGGCCCTCCGGGTACCGGGCCACATCGGTGACGACGTACCCGAACTGTCCTCGCGCGACGACGTCGCCCACGCGAACACGGTCTGCGCGGATCTCCTCGGGCGTAAAGCCGTCAGTGCGTCCGGACACTGCGACCTGGGAGGGGGCCCGGCGGACCAGGGCGGTGTCGTTGGAGGTCATCACGGTGCCGTCCGGGCCGGTGAGCGTGGCGTCCACGAGAGGAACGCCCACAACACCCGGGCCGGCCCTGTGGGTCGGCGCGACGGTGCCCTCAACGGTGACCGTTTCCGGCTTGTCCTGGTCGCGGGTGCTGTCCGGCCACTCGATGTCGCTGCGGCCCACGGTGACCTTGACCCGGTCACCCGGTTTGAGGGTGTTCCGGCTGACGGTCGTCTCGGAGGCGCTGCCGTTGGAGGCGGGAGTCGCCGGCGTTCGGGCGCTGTCGAACTCCTGGCGAGTCCGCTTGATGGTGGCCTGGATGTTCTCGCCCTTGGGCGAGCGCCAGGTACGGGCAACCTGGTCAAGATCGGGGTCGGAGAAGTCGAATCCTCCGCCGCGCATCGCGGTTCCCCCGGTGCTGAGACGGAGCTGTTGCGCGAACTTCAGGGCCTCGTCCGAGGTGGCGAAGTCACCGGCTCCGTCCATGCGCTGTCCGGTGCCGGTTGCGGTCAGGTACCAGCGGCCGGTGGAGTCGTCGCGGAGTGCCAGCAGGCGGCCGTCGAGCGTGGTCTCCAGCGGGTCGTCGTCGCCCGCGACGAACCGCAGGAACTGCGCCATCTGCGGCTTCTGGCCGGGCCGCTCGGCGAGGTCAAGGAAGTGCTGGCGGACGGCCGCGGTGTCCGCGAAGCGGGCGCCGCCGCTGTGCCGGCTGTTGGGCAGCGCGTGCACGTTGACGGGCAGCTTGCCGTCGGTGGGCTCGTCCTGGTCGTCGTTCTCGCGGGGGCCTACGGGGTCGTTGTCCTCGCCGATGGGGCGGCCGCGGTCGTCGGCATCGTGTGGGTCGTTGGGGGTGTCGGGGTCGCCGTCGTCGTCCCGGGCCACGCCGTTGCCGCGGCGCGGGTCCCTGTAGCGCCGCTCGTCCTCTTCCCGGACCTTGTCCTCGTTGTCGGTGGGTGCGGTGCCGTCGGGGCGGGCGACCATGGACACCCACTTGGCGCTGGTGGTGTGCCGGCGTCCGCGGAACTCGTTCGGGCCGCTCTGGTCCTGGACGAGGACGCGGTCGTGGGGGAGCGCACGGACGACACGGGCGAGCTTGCCGCCCCACAGCCGCACCACGCCGCCGGTCTCGATGAACCGGCCCTTGTGATCGCGCGGATGCAGGGCGGGGTTCCACTTACGGCGGGCGGCTTTGACCTCGAGGTCGGCGCTCAGGGCCTGCAACTCAGCGTGCGCAGCAGCGGGGCGATTCAGCATGGCGCGGACCATGCACACCACAGCTGGTTAGCGTCGCGTGCTGCACAGCGCGCCTGCGCCGCCACTCAACTGGGTACGGTCTGGACATCGTCATCGAGGGGGCTCGGCATGGCTATCTCAGCATTCGGCGAGAACAAGACGGCGGCCAACTGGGCGAAGGACGACCGGTGTGTCGTCTCCCGGGGGGTACTGGAGCGCAGGCTCCGCGCGGGGTGGGAGGCGGAGCGGGCGATCATCACGCCGTTCCGGGGGCCGGCATGGCAGTCGGCGAAGCGCAGCACGCTGGAGGAGGACCGGGCGAAGCCGGCTCAGCGCACCTATATCCCTGAGCCGGCCCCTTCCAGGCCGCGGCGGAGGAAGTCGCGGCGGATCTCCGGCACGATCAAGCGGGTCACCGAACCGGCGCCGGGGTGGCGTGATGTGCCGCCCGGCAAGGTGACGCCCATCGAGGGCCAGAGCAGCAGCGTCAGGGCCGTTCCAGGTGGTCTGCCAAGCCTTGGAAAGCGGCGCTGACCTCACATCGTCTCGGTGAGGATGTGCAGCAGGAACCACGCCGCGCCTCCGCCGAGGATCACGGTGAACAGCGCTCGGCCTGCCTTGGAGCTGCGGATCCGGAACAGCTTGCGGGTGTTCTCGCTCAGGGTGTCGTCGTCCCGCTTGTTGAACAGGGCGATGGCCTCGTAGATGAAGAAGAACGCCGTCCACGCGCCCCACAGCAGGGCGCTGGTGTTCCTGCGGCAGAAAGCGGCTATGCGTCTCACGGTCACTCCTTGGGATCGGTGTCGTAGTGCAGGCGGCAACGGCAGTTGACCGTCAGCGCGATCGGCGCGAAGGGGTCGCCGGGGTAGCGGAGCTGGGAACCGTCGATCTCGTACGGGGTGCCGGCGGGCAGCGTCTTGCCGTGCAGGGCCTTGTGCGCGGGCCGCACGCGGTCGTCCTGGCGTGTGATCCAGGTCCGAACGACTCCGGGCCCGGCACTCTCCGCCGCGGCGTCAGCGGCGCCGTTGATGGTCGACACGGCGCATGTCTCGGCGACGCGGGACGCCCATCCGAGGCCGGCGTCCTCGTAGAACCTCGCAACGGTGCGTTCCAGGTCCGCGAGCGTGATCTCGACCGCCAAGGTCTGCATGCTGCGCAGCTCGTCAGCGAGGTCGCCGAGGAGACCGGTCATGGCTTGTCCCGCATTCATCGCGGCGAGGAGGGCGGGAGCGACCGCGGCCGGGGGCACGGTGGCGGCACCGGTGAGGGCGCGGCTCAGCCTGCGGGCGGTGGCGGCCGCGGCCTGCTGGAGCATCGGAGCGAGGCTGTTGGTGGTCTCCTCAGCCCAGCGGGCGGCGCTGACGACGCGGTCCTCGTCGATGTTTGCGTCGCCGCCGCGGGTGTCGTGTTCGTTCTCCGGCTGCCAGAACCGGGTGTGCTTGCGGATCTTCGGGGCGCGGAGCCGGGCGATGATGACGCCCTTCTGGCGTGCCAGAAGGGCGGCGAGGGCCGCCTGTACGGCCGTGGCCAGGGCGTCGAAGTCGGCTTCGGTGACCTCGAATCCGTCCGGAGGGAGTGCCTTCGTCTCGAGCTGGGTGCGCGCGGCCTCGACGTCCTCCGCTGCGGGCCCGGACGTCGGCTGTAGGCGGGTGGCGCGGGCGGCCGCGACGTCGTCGGCCGCGTCCCCGGGGAGCGTGTCGGTGCTCTCGGCGCGGGCGGCTGCGACGTCGTCCGCCGCGGTCGCGGCCGGCCCGGCGGGCAGCTCGCGGGGTGCCTGCCCGCGGGCCATGGCGACGTCGTCCGCCGCCGTCGGGGACTCCTCAAGAGCACGGGCCGCTGCGACGTCCGCGGCGGCGGACCCGTCACCGGGCTCCGGGGGCGGCGCGGCGGCGGGGTCGGCCCCAAAGCCGCCACCAAGACCGGGCTCCGGAGCGAGTCCGAGGGCGGCCGCGTCGCTGTCGTTGGCCGGTACGGGCGCCTTCTGCGGGCTGATCCACAGGGCACGGGACTGGGGGGTGTTGAACGGTCGGCGGTTGGCGATCTCCCGGTACTCGTCGATGCTGATCAGCCCGGCCTCGAACTCCTTACGGGCTTCCTCGCGGGCCTGGCGGCGGGGGAACTCCAGCGCTTGCACCCGGGAGGTGTCGAACCGGATCACCCAGTCGTCGGGCAGGTCCGGGTCGAACGCCGAGGCGATCAGGTTGAGGTGGGGCAGCTCGGTGTGTGCCCAGAAGTTCCACTCTTCCCGGTCGGCGTTGTTGAACGTCCGCTCGCTGGCGTTGCCGATGACGGACTCGTACACGCCGAACGCCGAGAGAATCTCGTTTTTCGCGGTGGCGGACAGCGTCTCGTAGGCCATCTCCCGCGGGCGGGCGGAGGTATCCACGTAGGTGACGCCGCCGGGGCCGGTACCAACGAGGGTGAGCTGGCCCGCGTTGTGCGCACCGGGGGCAAGGCGCCGCTGGATCCGCTCGACTTCGGCGGAGTCGACGCCGTCCAGGTCGATACCAACGATTCCGCCCGGTCTGCCGTCATTGTCGATGAACGAGATGTTGTAGGTGCGCGCCTTCACATCCAGGTCTACCGACAGGCCGGCGGCCTCGAGCGGGGTCACACCGCAGAACGGATCGGTGGGGTGCGGATCGCGTAGCCAGATCACTTTCTCCGGCTTGAGCTCTCGGACGTTCCCGGCGTAGTCCGTGAACTCGAAATGCTTCACGTACGCCGCGTTCCGCTCGTCCGGGATGATCTGGACGCGGTCCGGTGGCAGCAGGTCGAGCCTGACCAGGACTCCGCCGCGGCTCTTGGTCTTCTCGATGAACACGCCCTTCTTGCTGAGCAACAGCTGGGCACTGAGCCGCTTCTTGAAGACGTCGCCGGTCTCCAGGGGGTTGGCCCGTTTGTTCAGCAGCCGCAGCAGCGGGTGGTCCTCAAGGGTCTCCTTGAACTCCCGCTCGTCGCCGCCGCGGCCGATCTGTATGGGCAGGGTGGAGGCGTGCTTACTGATCGCCTCGACGCTCTTGAAGGTCCAGATGCTGCG
The DNA here is from genome assembly GCF_039533365.1 of Streptomyces glaucus. Classification (NCBI taxonomy): domain Bacteria; kingdom Bacillati; phylum Actinomycetota; class Actinomycetes; order Kitasatosporales; family Streptomycetaceae; genus Streptomyces; species Streptomyces glaucus. The sequence continues at coordinate 79,329 of NZ_BAAATK010000018.1, read as the reverse complement.
TTCGTAGCCCTCGATGACGACGCGCTCGAGGTCCCAGCCGTCCGCGCGGCCCGGGGTCCCCCAGACGTTCGTGACGCCGGCGTAGGACATCGACGTGTAGACGCCGCCGGCGAGGAGGTCCTTCGTCTCCGCGGGCGGGGGCGGGGATTCGGCGGTTCTGGGGGTGAGGAGGCCGCGGAGCGTGGGAAGGAACTGGCGGGGCATCAGGCCCCCTCGGACTCACGGGTGGCGAGCCGAAGGCCGGCCGCGATGACGGCAAGGGCTACGTAGATCCAGCCGATGGGCGCGCTGACCACGAACGCGCAGGCGGTGGCGCCGCCGTATCCGATCGTGCAGACCGTCCAGCGCAGGATGTGGGCGTAGCGGGGGGCGTCCGGCTTGGGGGCGAGGGTCAGGCCGGTGATGACAAGTCCGCCCGCTGCGGCGGTGGAGGCCGCAGCCCAGTGGAGTGTGCCCAGCGCCACGAGGACACCGAGCACGCCGAAGGCGGTGAGGCACAAGCCGGCGGCTTCGCGGGCGAGGGCCCTGGAGGTTCGCTGAGTAGTCACGCCGCGCACCATGAACAGCGTGCGGCGTTAGTGTCGCGCGCTCAGCGCTTGGGGCGGGATACCCCCGACACGTAGGCGCCGATGCCGCGCCGGTTGATGGTGCCGCCGGGGATGATCCGCGCGTTCGCGGGCGGAACGGGGATTTTCCGCTTCGCGCGCTTGCTCTGGTCCCCGCCGATCAGGTGCGTGTTGTCGATCCTCGCGGCGCAGTCGTCGCCCCGGACCTCGTCGTACGGGCGGCGGCAGCCCTTGCAATACACCTCGAGCGCGTCGACACGCTGCCCTTCGGCGGTCTTGAAGCTGCCCCGGAAGTCGGCGACGCGCGCGATCTTCGGAGTCACCTCGATCTCAGCAGCTACCACCCACACATGGGAGAGATCCGGCTTCTTCCCCGGAGCCGGCGGGTCCTGGGGGTCAAGCCAGGCGAACAGGCTCTCCTGCAGATGGGAGCGGCCGGTCCTGGTCAAGAGGGGGGCTGTCGCGGTCGTCACCGTTCCTCCAGGTCACTGCGGGGTTGACATAAAGCGCAACCCCCTTCACACCCGGAACGTCAACGGCCGTGTTCTGTTACACCTGGCGCTCTACGCAGGCTTCTCCCAGCCGTGCACGGAGAACGGCTCGCCCTTGAGGTAGTGCGCGACGCCCAGCGCGTTGTACGGGACGGTGTTGTCCGGAAGCTGGTCGCCGGGGTGCCAGGACAGGCCCGCGCACTTGGCCCGGTACTCCTGAAGGTGCGGCCAGGGGACATGTCCCCTGGCCGCACCTTCAGGAGTACCGGGCCGTCGATGACGTTTTTCTGTTACACCCTCGGCCGGGGAGTGCCTTTACGCGGTTTCTCCCCGGACCGCAGCGTTGATCAACTGCTTGAGGTGGTGTTGTGAGGCGGTTCCGGGGATTGGTGCGATGTGATGGCCGAGGTCCAGAAGCCAACGGAGGGCAGCCACGGCTCCGCCATCTTGGATGAGGGCCCCGGCGTTGAGAGGCGCGTACGGAACGTAGGGGATGCCTCGGGTCCGGCAGTGCTCGACGGTGAGCGCCGCGTCCTCGGGAAGTGCCCGGTTGAGCTTGTTCTGGACGGCGGCCACGTCGATGACTGTGCTGGCGAGGTCGATCTGAGCCGGGGTGACCTTGGACAGGCCAATGTGGGCGATCTTGCCTTCCTGCTGGAGCTCAGCAAGGGCACCGATCTGGTCGAGGAAGGGAACGGCCGGGTCTATGCGGTGCAGATAGCACAGGGGCAGGCAGTCCGTGCCGAGTCGGCGCAGGCTCTGCTCGACCGCGGCGCGGAGGTAGTCGGGGCGGCCGAGCGGTTTCCATACGTTCGGGCCGGGGCGGATCATGCCGACCTTGGTGGCGATGACCACATGCGCAGGGTAGGGGTGCAGGGCCCGGTGGACGAGGTGCTCAACGATGTGGGGGCCGTAGGCGTCGGCGGTGTCGATGTGCGTAATGCCGTGTTCGTGGACCACGCTGCGCAGCAGAGCGACGGCCTGCGTGGTGCCCGGCGGATCGCCCCAGGTGCCGGGGCCGGTGAGCTGCATCGTGCCATATCCGAGCCTGGAGACGGTCTTTCCGGCGAGGGTGAGAGTGCCCGCCGGCGGAGCGAGGCTCATCGGCCGGCCCTTTTCTCGACGGTGGTCACAGCGGCTTGGACGGCGGCCTCCAGATCGGAAGGGTGGTTGCGGACCTTCTGGTGGGGGACGGTGTCGAGGAGCCGGTGTAGGTGGGCGTCTACAGCCGCCCGGTAGTCGAGGTCACGGTCGCGGTGGTCGCCCAGCGGCACGTCCGGGTCGAGCACGGTGGCCAGCAACAGGTCGTATCCGGTGGCGTAGGCGCGTGCGAGAGTTTCCAGGTACTGGCTGGCACTGGCGGGCGGTTGCCGGTCGCCGCGTTCGAGCGCGGCAAGGTAGTAGGCGACCGGATCGAGGGCGGATCGGTCGATCAGGACGACGCCGGCGGCCAGGGTGGCTTGCGCTGAGGCCGCGGCCGAGGCGGCGATGATCCATTCGGTGCACTCGGCGCTCTGCTGCTGGAGCTTGGGGAAGCCGAGGTCGGCCGCCTGGGCGGCGAACGAGGTGGGGGTGCGGGCCACTGCGTGCCCGCGGGCCCGCAGTTCCGCCTCGAGCCGGTGCAAGAGGGTGGTTTTGCCGGTGGAGTGGGTTCCGGCGACAGCTATGCGAACGGGGGTGGTCACCACAGGGTGTTCTCCTCGTGTTGAAGGCGTCCGGGCATGCCGGGTGGGACGGCTACGGCTGCGATCTCCTGCCATGTGTTGTAGTGCTGGGCGAGGTGGAGGAGGAGCAGGCCAGTGGCGTGGGCGTCGTAGGTGGCGCGGTGCCGGGTGCCGGCGACGCCGTCGAGGGGGATACTGGTGTGCGTCAGGAGCGCGTCGAGACCGAATCCCTTGTGACCCGGAAGGGCGGCCTTTGCCAGGCGGAGGGTGTCGATGACCCCCGCCGGCTGCCAGTCGGGCAGGTGTCGGGTAAGAACGCCGTACTCGACGCCGGCGTTGTGGGCGACGATCCACGCCCCTTCAAGGGCTGCGCCGACTTCTTCCGCGACGGCTGGCCAACGCGGCGACGTGAAGGTCATTTCGTTGGTGATGCCGTGAATGCGGATGATGTGGCCCGGAATCGGGACGGGGGGATGGATGAGCCACTGGCGGGCCCGGTCCGGGTGTACCCGACCGTCCTCAACGGGCAGGAGAGCGACCTCGACAAGGTCGGGCGGATTGGCCCCGTTCCCCTCCACGTCGACTACCAGGAGGGGACGGGGCCAGCCGGCATAGTTCACGGGCGTGAGGTTCCTTCCTCCCAGCCGATTTCCGCGCGGCCGTGCCGCCGCGGTCGGTGAGGATGGCTTCGGTCGTGGACCTGGAAACCGTAGCCGTGCTGGAGGTAGTACCTCGGTTGTTCGTCCAGGCCCTCGGTGATGATCGCCCGATCGGTGATCTCCACCGGCCCGGTCGCACCGAGCTCGGCGGCCGCGCGGTCGGCGTCCTGCTGAGCAGGTGCCTTCCACGCCTGCGCGCAGAGACTGACTTGCTTCACCGGGCAGATGTCGCACAGTTCCCGGATGCCGTAGTGGCCGTTGTAGTCCGGCACCCGGTGGGCGTACGAGACCGCGCAGGAGGTCTTACGGAACAGTGGCCCGAAGGGCTGCTCCTTGTCGCTGGGGCGGTGGAAGGCTGCCAGGATGCGGGACTCCAGCGTCTCCGGCATGATCTTGCGGCGGGCGGTGGTGTCGTAGGGCTCGGGCAGGCCCATCTCCTGGTAGTAGGCAGCGATCTCCTTCCGGTAGAACAGCCCGGTGAAGACGGTGGCGTGCGCGTGGCGGGACAGCTCGACCGCGCGGGCGATGTCCTCGTCGGAGTCGTTGAGGCCGGGAACGATCGGCCGCCAGTACAGGATCACCCTGTAGCGGTCGGCGTGCTCGTGCAGAATCTTCAAGCTGTTGGCGGCGATGCTCGAGTCGACCGGCTCGATGCCGCGGTGCTGGATGTTCGAGTGCGTGACCAGCACGGTCACCTTCAGGTTCTGGTAGCTGTTCAGTACCTGGCAGTCCTCGGGGTCGACACGCCACCGCGTGATCACCAGGACGTGGTTGGTCAGGCCCTGCTCGTCCAGCAGCCGCAGCGTGTTGAACGTGTGCGGTTTGACGCCAGGCAGCATCGGGTCGGTGGCCTTGTTGAACACCTGCACGGGGGTGATGTGCGGGCGGAAGTACCGGTGCCCGGTCAGTGCGGCCACGGCCTCCTCGTCGCTCATCAGCAGCCGCGGGGTCTTCATGGCCCAGTTGTCGTACAGGTGCCGGATGCAGTACCCGCACTCCAGAGGGCATCCGATGACGTGGTTGAGCGAAAGTCCGGATTTGCGGTATTCGATTACGTCGGAGAGCTTCGGCTTCAGCCCTTTGATCTCCTCGGGTGTCAGCAGCGGCAGCGCGCGCTTTCGGCGCCCGGCGGAGGCGGGGTTCGGTGACGGTGAATGTTCCACTAGGGCTTTCTCCTCGTGTCGTGTGCTCTCTGCTCGGCAAACAGCTTCCGAGGCCCGGCGCGGGGTTGTACGACCTTGCCGTGGGGGACACGATCCGGTCTGTAGTCCCCGCGCCGGGAGTTGTGCCTGCCCAACGACCCAGGACCGTGCTCTCCGGGCCGCCGAACAGGGGTCTATGCGGCGGGCGTGCTCACCAGATCAACGCCGACCGTTGCCGCGGCGCTTGAAGCGTTGCGCGCCGAGCAGACGAGACGCTGTGTCAGGCCGCGTGCCTGCTCCACGGTGAGGTAGAGCGTGATCTCTTCCTGCTCGTGGGCGCACCCGGGGCTCGCCTTCGCGGATACCTCGGATCCGACCACCCCGGATATGAGCCACTGCAACCGATCGGCGAGGCGGTCCATCCCATCGAGATCACTCAGGTCGAGGCCGCCGTTGATGCTGGGGGCGCCGAGCAGAGAGGCCAACTCGACCGCTGAGGCCAGGCCTTCGTCGGACAGGCCCAGTTCGACGGTGCACGTCCCGCCGGCGGTGATGTTGCTGAGCAGGCCGTGGTCTTCCAGTGCCTCGCCCAGTTGGGTGATGGTGGTGTAGGCGCGGATGTGCGGCTCCAGCAGGACCTCGACGAGTCGTTCTACGGCGCCGGACGTGGGCAGGGTGAGGACGACGTCCTGAAGGTCGTTGAACGCGGCACTGCCGTCGATGCCCGCTTCGGCCAGCCACTCGCGGGCGGCCGCGACGGCACGGTCGAAAGGCGCTTTGTGGCTGAGCACGACGAGGTCCAGGGCGCCGCCGTCCCCAGCTTCGACTCGTGCCACGAAGCGGGCGTCGGCCAAGGCCTCCTCAAGGAGCTTGCGGGACGAGGTGGCCGGCTGCGATAAGTTCATAATCGTTTCCTCTTGTCGGGGGAAGGCGACAGGCGGTCTCCGGCCTGTTCTCCAAGCTCGGTGGCTTGGAGCAGGTGTAGAACTTCCCTGGCTGCGGCGAAGCGGCGGTACAGATCACGATGCATGACGCGTTCATGCCACCAGTCCTCGACGGCCCAAGGAAGCTTTCTCAGCCGATCCGCCCACGAGGGCTTCGGGGGGTTGAGGATCCGCGCGATGTTGTACCCCTGGCGCTCCGCAGGAGTCATGTCCTGCGGTCCCCTCTTGCGACGGCGTCTCACTCCGATCGGCCTCCTCGCCGGGGCCCGCCGATCGACGCGACGAGGGCGACCACAGTGGTGCCTCGCAGCTCGCGCACGGCTTCCCGCGCGACGACGAACGGCAGATCGGGGGAGTCGTACCGAACGAAGACGCCCGGCTCCGGCGCGCCAGACTCGCAGGGACGGGGGTGAAGCGTCCCCCGGACGCCGATGGGTTCGGCTTCTCGCACGCGGAGCTGCACATGGCCCTCGCGCAACCACGGGCACAGGCGCGGCACTGACTCCGCACAGGCCCCGCACATGGGCGGGATCGCGGAGTGCACGCCCTCCCAACGCTCGGTGTCGTCGAGGAGAGGGAGGAGCCACAACATTCCCCGATCGTCGCGGGCGGCCTGCTTCTTGCAGCACGCGCAGAGCAGGTTCTCCATGGCGGTCCGCTGCCGCTCGGGGTGCAGCTGAGCCGCGTACTCGGGCCTGCCGGTGGCCGTCCCGCCGCACAGCGTCCACAGCACGCCGTCCACGTCGCGCGCGAGGGCGTCCTGTACCGGGTCGGCGTACGCGACGCCGGACGCGGTGACGGTTACGGGCGGGGCCGACGTGCTCTCCCCCGTCCACGGCGTCACGTACGGCACGATCAGTTGGTTCACAGTGTTCCCCGGGAGTCGGCTGTAGAGGAAGTGGTGGCGGGGTTACGCCGGGGCGCCCTGGCGGACGTTCGCGCCGGCTTCGTGGAGAAGCGTGCGGACCAGGCTGTAATTCAGTCCGTGCTTCCTCGCCAAGCTGCCGATGGTCGCCTGGGTGGCCTCGTACTCGTGCTTCAACGTGGCCGCCAGCTCCGCCCGCTGCGGTTTCGCAACCCGATGGGGCGAACTCCGCTTCCTCGAGGGCGGACTGCTGGACCTCACGGTGCGCTCGTTTCGACTGCCACCACGCCCGCGGAAGGTCACGCCGATCTCGTGAAGAAGTCGGTTTATGGAGCCGTACGACCGTCCGGTCTCAGCAGCAAGCTCTCGAATCGACGCTCCCGCGTCGTACTTGGTCTTCAACAACTGCGCCAACTGCTGTCTCTGCTCTCCCCTCACCCGTTTGTGCGGGGGTGGCCAGTCGGAATGCCGTGATTCGGATTGCGGCGCCTTCTGCATGAGGGTGCTTCCTTGAACGTCGGGAGGGCTATCCGGTGATGCCGAGCACGGCCTCGAGAGCGGCGTGGGGGGCCGGCTCGGGCCGGAACCGGTCGAGCGCGTCGCGGAGCGGTCCGGCCGGTACGAGACGGTCGCTCGCTGACGGGCGGAGCCAGTAGGGGCCGGGCGGGGCGTTCCGGTTGAGCGGGGGCAGGGTGAGGGTGTGCGGGGCACCGAGGCATACGGCGTGAGGGTGCGGGGCCCACCGGCTGGATGTCCCGGGCGGGACCAGCCAGTACAGCCACCCGCTTTCGGGGTCCTCGATGACGGGCCCGCACCGGCCTTGAACCTGGTCCATCACCGCGACGGCGCGGCGGGCCTGCAGGCCTGCGCCGGTGATGACGACGTCGAAGACGTTGCCCCCCAGGCGTACGCGTGTGTTGCGGCGTGCCTCGACTCCCAGGAGGGCGCGGATCGCCGCCGCGAGATCCCTCATGTCAGCGGCCGGCTCCCGACCTGTCCCCGCTGCTTCATCCAGCCGGGACATCATCTCGGCACTGGTCGGCAGCGCCGTAACCGAGGCGCTCACCGGTCCGCCTCCCCCGGCTTGATGACGGCACGTACGGTCTTGCCCTCGAAGTCGGGAGCGACGAACCACGAGAGCTGGGAGCCGAGCTCTCGCGCCTTCCACAGGCCCCGGCCCAGCGTGCCGTCGGTGGCGTCGGTGAAGTTCGGGAAGTTCGGGTTCGGGTCCGTGACGTCGATGACGAGTTCGTGGGTCTCGGTGACGCCGAGACGGGCGGAGAGCTTCTGCCCGGTCTTTCCCGGCGTGAGGCCGTACTTCACGGCGTTGTCGACGAGGCAGCCGAGGACGTCGATCGCTGCGTGCACGTTCCCGGGCCAGTCCAGCATCGTGAGCCTGGTGCGGCCGGAGATGCGGGCGGCCGCCACGGCACTGGGGTTGGTCGGCAGGTGCAGCAGCGCCTCGCGTAAGACCGGCGCGGTCACGGCGGCGGGTTCCATGTCCGATGGTCCTTCGGTCAAGGGGAGGGTGCACCAAGTTGTTGTGCCGTCGTCGCTGACGCCCCAGGCTTCGGCCAGGGCGTCCACGAGGAAGAGGCCGCGCCCGCTCTCGTCGGTGGGGCAGGCGTAGCGCAGCTCGGGACGGTCGGGGGAGGCGTCCTGTACTTCGATCCGGAAGCGGCCGCCAGACAGGTACATGCGGAGACCGATGGTGCGGCCGTGGCCGTGCCGGAGGGCGTTGGTCACGAGCTCCGTCAGCAGCAGTTCGGCGTTGTCGATCAGGTCAGGCCGGCCCCAGTAGGTCAGCGCCGCGCGGGCGATCCGGCGGAGACGCTGCGGCCATACGGCATCCCTCTCGGAGAGGCTCCCGGCGTCGGGGGCAGGGCGCCGCTCGATGGACACCTCGATGGCCGTCCGGATTCCTTCCTGACGTGTGAGCACGGGGAGTGTCATTCCGAAACCTCCGGACGGCCAGCGAGCGGGGAGTGGCACGACTCAGGGCATAGCGAAGTCGGGACGCCGACCGCTTTCAGTCACGCTGCGCCGTGGCTCAACTACTGTCATGCATGACACAGTTACCGTGCAATGGAGCGTGCAATTTTCACGACGAATGGCATATGCGGGTGATCGAGCTCCTGGCTGTGCAAGGTGAACTTGGGGTGGCACACTTCCAACTCGAGCAGAGCCAAGGAGCACTTGGGGAGGCTTGAACTGGACTCCGGGATGCATGAACCGGACTCGAGGACGGGCAGACCCAACTCGATCGGCGCGTGCCTCGGCACGACAGAGGGGATGACCAGTGGCCGCACCGAAGGGACCGACGAGCAGGCGGGTGCACCTGGGCAAGGTGCTCACGAGGATGAGGGAAGACCTCGGGCTGCGACGCGAGGACGTCGCCTCGGCCCTGGGGTTCTCCCCCGAAAAGCTGTGGCGCGTGGAGAAGGGCAGGACCAGCCTGCCCAACCCGACCGACTTGAAGAAGCTCCTCGCGCACTACCAGGTGGAGGATCCCGAGGTCGTCGAGAGCCTGCTCGTCATCCACCGGGAATCGCTGCAAGAGGGCTGGTGGGTCCCGTACTCCGCGCACTTGCCCAAGGGCATGCGCGAGTACGTGGGCATGGAGACCGACGCCCTGTCGATCGCGGCGTGGCAGCCGTCGCTCGTGTTCGGACTCCTGCAGACGGAGCGGTACGCGCGCGAGCTTCTGCTGTCCGCGAAGGCCGTCGACGAGACCACCACGGAGTTCATCGACGCCGACGTGGAAATGCGCATGGCCCGCAAGGCGCTTATCACCAAGGAGGACCCGCGCGAGCTGTGGGTCATCATGAGCGAGGACAGCATCCGAAGCACGATCGGCAGCCGAGAGGTGATGGCCGAGCAGTACGAGGAGATCAAGCGCCTGGCGTCCCTCGACACCGTGACGATCCAGATACTGCCGGCGGCATCGACGGGCTACCGAGCCAGCCAGAACTTCGCGCTGCTCGACATGGGCGAGCCACTGGGGAAGATCGTCCAAGCCGACCAGCCTGGAGGCCAGGCCAGCATCACCGACAAGAAACCCGAGGTCGGCAGGTACTCCCGCAGGTTTGAAGCCCTGCGGGCTGCGGCGCTCACACCCCACGAGACGCCGAGTTTCATTGATGAAGTCCGCAAGGACCTGGAACGAAGGTTGACAACGTGAACCGAACCCGCAAGTCCACCGACCTGGCCCCCGAAGGGGCCTGGGTCAAGTCCTCCTACAGCAGCGGCGCGGAAGGCAACTGCGTCGAGGCCGCGAACCTGGCGTCCGAGATCGGCATCCGCGACTCCAAGGACAAGGCGGGCCCCGCGCTCGTCTTCCCGCGGTCGTCGTGGGCCGCCTTCGTGGCATCCCTCAGTGCGGGCGAACTCGGCATCCGCGCCTGATCCACCGCTGCAAACGCTGAACGTGGCGGCCCCCCCCAGGCACAGTGAGGGGGGCCGTCTCCATCGTCCTACCCGCCCCCAGCAACAAAGGGGACGGTGCGTAGCACAGTGTAGAGGCGACCACCCGCTTATCCGAGAATCACTCAGGTTCGCGTTCGGGAGCGTGTACGGGGACTCGGTCGAACGGGTCCCTCTTCTCGGCTCGGGCCGGGCGGACGTACACACTGCGCGGGATAGATGACCCCGGGGCCCAACGGCCGGCTTCCTCCAGCTCCTGATCCGTAGCACCGCTCTGCGCCAGGTCGGTGGCGCCACCCGCCCGCAGGCCGTGTGAAGTGACCGGTCGGCCGTCGCTGACCAGCCCGGCCGCGGCGAACCAGAACTTCACCCGCTCGTTGATGACGTGCCCCCGAAGGTGGACGCCCCGCTTCGTGGCCGTCTTCGCCCGGGTCGCCTCGGTGGCGGGCTTGCCGTTTTTCAGGAGGTGCCGGAAGACGGGGCCGGTCGTGACGCCCTGCTCGGCGAGGTACCCCAGCCAGCGGCGCATCCGCGGCACGAGCTGGAGGTCTGGCCGGTCCCTCAAGGGGATGGTCTGTTCCTCGTCCTTGTGCGTCTTGTCCTCGGGGAGCCAGACCAGGATTCGGTCGTCCATGATGGTCAGGTCCTCGATCTCGAGGTTCGCGTCCTCGATGCTGCGCCCGAGGAACCGGTACCCGAAGGCGAGCATGGCCGCGTCGCGGATCCCGACTGGCCGGCCGTCCGCCTCGGCCTTCTCCATCATCGGGACTAGGTACGGCAGCGTGATGGGGAACGCCTGCCGGGTGCGTACCGCGCGCCTGTTCTTCTTCCGGTAGTCGGCCAAGAGCCGCAGGTACAGGCTGTTATCCGGTTTCGCTCCTGCGGGCATGGCCGTCCGGATCCGCGACATGTAGTTCTTGATGGTCGAGACCTTGAGGCCCCGCTCCATCAGGTACCGGCTGTACTCGGTGAACGTCGCCGTGGTGCACGGCTTCGCCACCCGCCCCTGCTCCGCACACCACGCCTTGAAGGCCTTCATCGGGCCGGAATCGCCCGGGTCGACCTCGTCTAGGATCCGCGCGGTCTCCGCGCTGACGTACAGGTCGCGCTCGGTGTACTGCGTCCCCGGGTCCGCCGTGGTGGGCACGGCCTGGCCGGGACGCAGCACGGTGTTGGCGTCGACACGCGGCCGCGCGGGTGGTTCTTCGACGAGCGCCAGGGCGCCGCCGTCGTCGACAAGTTCAGCGTCCACGATCTCGTCGTCGTGGAGGCTCATGCCGCAGGCTCCCGGACCTCGGCGATGGTCTGGCCGGGAACCACGGCGACGGTCCGGTGCCCCGGCCACGCGGTCGGTGGGGCCTCCATCGGTTACGCCTTCTCCTTGGCGAGGACACGCTGGCAGGCACGACAGGTGACGGCGCTGGTGTCCGGCATGCGGTGGTAGGCGGCCCCCGCGTCGTAGTCGCAAGCGGTCAACAAGTCGCCGGAGATGGCGAGCTTTTCGGCGGCGTGGGTGTTCCGGCCGCCGTACAGGCGGAGCCGGTGCGGATAGCGGGACGGACGGGCCTGCTCCCGGCCGGGGCACACGCCGCACTGCTCTGACTGCCAGTTGCGGTGTGCCAGGTGCGGGGCCGTGTTGCCGCACGGGTCGGCGGGCTCAGGGCGGGCGGTGGTCTCGGTCACGGGGTCGCCTCTCATCGGAACCTGACGTCTCGCCAAGATTACCGACAACAATTGAAGTTATTGTCGGCTACCGACGAGTAACACAGTAGAGTCTCTTCCGAGGGCGGAGAGCACCGCCCGAACCACGAAGACGAGGAGCACCTGATGGCGGGCTTCATCAACCGCGTCCAGTTCGAGCGCGACCACAACGGGCAGCGGAACATCTGCGCGGCCGACGGCTTCCGCGTCCACCTCTCCGACACCACCGACCCGGCCAGCGGCTACTACGGCCAGCGGCAGGAGGGCTGAGATGCGTGCCAAGCTGCAGCTCCTCGCCTGGGCCCTCGTCCTCCTGGCCCTCGCGGACCCTGCCCTCGTCCCGCTCGTGCTCGACGTGGTCGGCATCGGCCTCGTCATGGCGGCCGCCGTGGTGGCCGGCATCATCGGGTGGGCCCTGGCGAACGCCTCCTTGACCCTCACGGCCGCGTCCGTGCTGCTTCTGCTCCACGCCTTCCCCGGCGTTCTGCGGTGGCTATGCCGTTCGTGGGTCGCTTCGGTCGCTGCGGTCGCTCCCGAGAAGGCGTAACGCAACTGCCGTTCGAACCGTTCGATTCTTCGCCCAGAACGATTCTCCGCTCGACCCCTTTCAGGAGCACACCCATGCCCGACTTCTCCGCGGCCACTGAGAGACTGCTGCGCACCATCGCCCAGCAGGGCGACACCGGAGCCGCGTTCGTTTGGGAGACCGGCGGCTACTACCGACTCGCCGGCACCGACTACCGGGTGGCCCGCCGCACCTTCTTCCCTCTCACCGACGAAGCCGGCCCGTACGTCACCGGTGGCAACGACGACACCGTGCCCGTGAAGCTCACCGCCCGCGGCCACGAGTGGATCAGGCAGCACCCCGTCCCCCGAGGTTCCCGCGGCCCGTCGTACCGGGCGGGCGTCACTCGCCGCCCGCCCGCGCGTCGCTCGGCCGCGGCCGACAAGCCGACCGCGTACGGCGTGGTGAAGGGCCAGTTCGAGGAGAGCGGCATGCGGTCGTCGCTCTCCCCTATATACGCGCGCGCCGTGCTGGCCATGCATGACCTGGAGACCGCCGATCAGCTCGAGGCTGCCGGCTTCCCGGAGGCCGCCGAGTTCCTGCGATCGGGACGACAGTCCCTCGTCGATGAAGCGTTTGGCCCCGAGGACCGGTAACCCCTCAACTCCCGCGCACTGCGCAACCGTACGGCGCCCACTGTGGCGCCATCCGGCGGAGAGCAACCGTCGGGCACCCCGAAGAGAGGAACACTCCGCGATGTCGCGTCGCATCGTCGTCACAGCCCTGCTCCCCGAGCCCGACCCCGAACCGACGTATCCCGAGTACGAGGAGATCCAGGCGGAGGCCCGGCGTAAGAGCCACGGCCCGATCAGCCAACAGGCCATCCAGAACATGCAGGAGGTTGTCCAGCGCCGCGGCGGCGACTGGTGCACCGCTGTCCTGGGCCGGCCGTTCCGCGGCCTGCGCTCCACCGGCACCAGGGAGGGCTGGATGCTGATCCTCGCCGACGAGCGAGGTCTCACCCCGGAGTTGCCGGCGCGCGTCCTTGAGGACCGCAAGCGCGCCCGGGATGCGCAGGAGCTGCGGGAGAAGCGAACGCGGGAGCGGTTCGAGCGGGAGATGCGTCGCTGGGAGGCGGCCCTGGCCGCGGCCGGCGTCGAGATGACCGTCCGGGAGAACACCCGGCACGCGGGCGTAGGCGGATCGCTGCGGCACGCGGTACCGAAGGAGGATCTGGTCTCCGGCCGGTCCCGCAAGCACCTCGCCGACCGCGGCCTGTGCGAGACGCCGGGCCGGACGAACCCGCTGCACCTGAGCGAGCCGGTCAACGCCCCGGCCAACTGCCGCCGCTGCCTCGCCTACATGGAGAAGGTCCGCACCCTCAACGCCCCGGCCCCGCCCACCGCGGCGGAGCGGAAACTGTTGGGACTCGTCAACAGCGGCGCGGTGGTCACCTTCCATGTCCGCAGATGCGTCACGATCCGGGATACCAGCCAGCGCAGCAACGCCGCTTGGGGGCACCTGGGCCGGAAGGTCGACGTTGCGGTGCGGAAGCTGGAGAAGAAGGGATGGGTAGTCCAGGACCAGGAGCACAGCGCGACGCAAACGGCAGGCTCGGGCCACCGTTGGCGGCTCACCGAAGCCGGTATCGCCGCATTGGAGGGCTGACCCCCGTGGTCCGCATGACCGCCGAGCAGTACAAGCAGATCATGGCGCGCCGCCACGGTACCCAGCCCGCGGCGGCCGCCGTGGCGCTGCCACAGAAGAAGGGCCGGAAGAAGCCGCCCGCGCACCCAGGCCCGCCGTCCACCCCGCCCGCGCCCGCGGTCGAGCCGCTCCTCGCCCGGCTGCCCAACCCAGGACGGCACTGGACCCTGCTCATGCCCTACGCCGCGGAGATGCTGACAAGCAACAAGCGGTACCCGCACTGGAGCGTTGAGCACCGCATCCGCAAGCAGCTCCGCGCGGACGCCACCAGCCTCATCGGCCTCGGTCTCGTCCCGCGGCTCCAGTACGCGGCGATCTATTACGTGCTGCACCCGCGCAAGCTCAACCGCTCCCGGGACCCGTTGAACTGGGCCCCGACGGTGAAGGCGTACGTCGACGGGCTGGTCACCCCCAGCCCGGACCTCCCCCGCGTGCGGCACCTGCTGCCGGACGACGATCACGAGCACCTGCTTGGCCCGTACCCCGAGATGGGCGCGCCCGTGGAGACCGGCCTCGCTCGCATGTCTCTCGTCATCGTCGAACTACACGGCCCGCTGACCAGCGCAAACGGGGAAACCGTAACGGGAACCGGCAGTTCGACGTACAGGAACTGAGGGCTGGCCCGCCCTCGCCTGAACAAGGAGATGCCCCTCCATGAGCACAGAAGACACTGAGCAGGTCGTCACCGCCTCCGGACAGCACGTCCGAACGTTCGTCCGCTCTGGTCTGCCGCACACCCCGATCTGGGACCGCGCCCACTCCGTTGACACGGTCATCGACGCGTTCGCGCGCGGTGGCACCCTCCTCGACGCGGAGAGCGTCGACAGCTACCTCGCCGGGATCGCGGACAAGGCCGCGTGCTCGCTGCTCCGCGACCGCTGGAGGGACGACTTCCCGGTTGCCGCGTACGGCGAACTGCTCTGTACCGTCGCGGCCCTGCGCGGCCTCCTGGGCTACTCCCCCACGCCCACGGCCGTCGAGGTCTTCGACTGGGCCCGCCAGCAGAAGGAGAAGACCGCCGCGGCGATCGACGGGCCCGTGGAGGACGTCGTCGTGCAGTTCGTCAATGGCCCGTACCGCGGCGTCATCCTGACCTACCCCGGCGAGGCGATCCACTCCCAGGCGCACCCGGCCGGCCTCATCACCGTCCCGATCGAGTGGGGCGACGACACGGCGCCCGGCCGCGGCGAAGCTCGGTACGAGCGGGGCAACGAGCCCACCAGCGAGGGACTGTGGCGGTATCGGCTCGTCGAGGACGTTCCCGAGGACGCGCGCCCGCACATCACCGTCCCGGACCGGAAGGGCGGCCGCGCGTGATACCCCTGCTTACCGCCGTCATCCCCTCGCCGGCCGCTGACGCTGCCCACGATGCCGCGCACGCGACCGCCGCCCGCTTCCAGCAGGGCGCCTACTCCGTGCCCTGCCCCGAGTGCCACGTCCCGGCCGGCACGCTGTGCCTGGCCCGGCGCAACGTGCATGTCGCTCGCCGGGACCTGTACCGGAGGAATGCCAAGACCACTCTGGTGCCACTCCTCGTTGGAAGGACCCGATGAACGAGCCCGAGATCACGGCGGCCGAGGCCGCGCGCAAGGCCGCGCGCTTCGCTGCCTGCGCTGAAGAAGCCCACGAGGCCCTTGAAGCCTTCCGGCTCGGAAACCTGCAGGCGACGGCGGAGCGCGGGTTTTCACAGGCCCGGATCGCCGAGTTGCGGAAGACGGTGGACGACATGGCCCAGGTGCGCGACGAGCTGATCAACGTCGCAAACATGTGGGCCAACGTGGCTGGCGCCCTTCACCTCGTCGAAGGGGAGAAGCCGTGATGGGTGCTCTTGCTGTGGAGGCGCCGGCCGCCGCGCCGGTGTGGAATGGCCGCCTGGTGGTGCGTGCTGCGGGCCGCCCCGTGCTTCACATCGCAGGTGAGGAGGTCACGGCCCCGGCGGTGCCTGTGTTCACCGTGCCTCTGGAGTGCGTGCCGGACGCAGAGCAGGCACCAGGCGTACGGCCGTGGGACGGGCCGGTCACCGAGTCCAGCCTCTGCCCGGCCTGCCTCCGTTCCCTGCGGGGCGAGCCGGAGCCCGAGCAGCCGCGGCTTGTCCTGGCTGGCGTCTCCGAGCCTCTGCCGGAGCCAGAGCCGGACCGCCGCGGCCGTCACCTGCGGCTCGTCCCGGATCGGCCGACGTACGCCGAGGCGCCCCTGCCCGCCGAGCACACCGGCCGCCCGATCACCTGGTCCAGCTGGGCGCCGTCCCCCGTCATCACCCACTACGACCCGTCGTGTGAGTGGTGCGGGGACCCGGGCCCCGGCGAGATGGCCGGCGGCCGCCAGGGCAACCTCATGTCCCGCACCGACCCGTTGCGCCGATACATCGCCTACCGGTGCACCGCCTGCCAGGAGATGACCGCTTACGAGCAAGTCGGCAGCGAACTCCGGACCATCGTCCACCACAAGTCACGCGCGCCGAAGGACTGCAACCGATGACCCCTCCCCTCGCCCCTACCCGTGACCTCGCCGCCCTCGAACAGCGCCTGGCCCTGATCGCGTGCGGGGAGAACTCCCGGCCCGGCAAGACGCGGGCGTGCGACAGCCACCGCAGGAAGGGCGCCGCCCTGCTCCGCATCACCGCCACCGGGGCCGTTGACGCGCTCGCCGCGGCGATATGCGGCCCCGGCCACAACCACCGGGCATGCACCTCGTGCATGGAGAAAGCCGTCAAGATGGTCCGCGTCTACAACGGGGAGTCCGAGTGACCACCGTCATCGCCCCGCCGCGTGAGGCGGTCGCGTTCGACCTCGAGGGCGGCCTCGCCGACGTGACGCGCATCCACCGCTTGGCCAGCGACGCCTCCAGGTTCTACCAGGCGATCCTCAAGTGCCCCGCAAACCGGGACGTCGTGCGGGCCGCCAAGGAAGCACACAAGAGCGGGAAGACCGTCATCGTCATGACCGGCGGGGACCAGCGTCTCGCACCCGTCGTGGCCCAGTGGCTGACCCGCCACAGGGTGCCCTCGACCCTGGTCCTGATGCGCGGCCGCGGCGACCACCGGCCTAGCGCCGTGGTGAAGCGGGAGCGGCTGCGCGCCGCGCACCGCCAGTTCCCGCACCTCAGTGTGTGGAGCGCTGACCCCGGCCTGGCTCACCTGTCCGAGCGGGAGGGCATCCCCGTCACGAAGCTGCCCGGCTACTGGGGCAATGCCCTGTGAAGGAGTACCCCATCCGGGCCTGTGAAGCTCGGGCCGCCCGCACGCTCCGCCGCCCCGTAGACTCCTGCTGGGCCGCCCGGCCCGCACCGCGATAACCGAACACTGGCGTCATGGCCACCTCCCGGCGGAGAGCAACCGCCGGAACCACGAAGTGAAGGAACACCCCGATGCCCCCGCGCACCGTAGCCCTTGTCCGCCTGTCCGCGTCCCTCCTGGCGAGGTGACGTGACGTGTTCATCCCTCGAGACCCGTCTGATCACGTCACCTCTCCCGTAGAGAAGACCTCGCCCCACGGCCGCACCCGGCGGATGGCTGAGGCCGTGTGCCGCTGGTGCGGACGCCTGCGCTACGAGCTCGCGCCGGCCGCCACGTCCTTCGGCATGACGTGCCTGGGGTGGCTGCACCACGGCGTCGGTGTCGACCCGGCGGCGTACGCCGGGTACGGCCTGGGGATCGCCGCGACCGGCGGCTTGGTCTGGGGCGGCCTCAAGTTCAAGAGCACCGTCGCCACGTCCCTGGGCGTCGCGTCCGCGGGCACCCTGATCAACGCCACGATCGGCGCCGTCACCGGCCCGTCCGTCCCGTCGCTCATCGCCGGCGGCGTCGTCACGATCTCCTCGTACGCGGTGTACGTGCCCTGGCTGGTCAAGGCCCGGCACGACCGGATCGCCCTGCAGATCAAGGCCGCGAAGACCGCGCCCCTGCCCGACGGTATGGGCGTCAACGTCGGCCAGCCGGGCGTCACGGGCGATACCGAGGAGGAGACCGCGCTGCGCCGCGCGCTGGTGGCCCTGGGCGTGCCCGCGGTCGACGTCTCCCGCATCGTGTTCACGGACACCGGCTGGTGGGCCACGGTGACGCTCCCTCCGGGCAAGAACACCTCCGCCCAGGCCGTTATCGCCAAGCGGCAGCAGCTCCAGGCGAACCTGAACCTGCCCGGCCGGCTGCGCCTGACCGAAGGCGCGCAGGCCAACCAGCTCATCGTGCGTCTGCAGACCACTGACCCGCTCGCCGGGCCCGGCATCCCCTGGCCGGGGGTGCGTGTCTCCTCGATCGAGCAGCCCATCCCGGTCGGGATCTACCCCGACGGCACCGAGATCCTGATCGACCTCGTCGACGGGCACGTCCTGATCGCCGGCGGCACGAACAAGGGCAAGTCCGGGGCCGTCAACGTCCTGGCCGCGAACCTGGTGGCCTGTGACGATGTCGCCCTGGCGGGCATCGACATGAAGCCTGGCGCGCTCGAGCTGGGCCCGTGGCAGCAGAACATGGTCGCGCTCGCCGACGACCCGGACACCGCCCGCCAGGTCCTGATCTGGCTCAAGGGCGAAATGACGCGGCGCGGCAAGTACCTGGCCACGCTGCGCGGCCCGAAGGGCGAGCGGGTCAAGAAGTGGACCCGGGAGCACGGCAAGTACATCGTCCTGATCATCGACGAGCTCGCCGAGCTGCTGCGCCAGGCGCCCGACGTCGCGGCCGAGCTGATGACGCTAATGCAGGTGTCCCGTGCGATGGGCATCCGCATCATCGCGGCGACCCAGTCGCCGAGCGAGCAGGCGTTCGGCGGGAAGGGCACCGACACCCGGCAGCAGTTCGGCACCCGCATCGGTCTGCCGGTGAACGAGCCGACCCCCATCAACATGATCATGGGGACCGGGGCGTACGGGCAGGGATGGCGCCTGGACGAGCTGGACCTGCCCGGCAAGACGATGGTCTCGTCCGAGCGGTACACCGAGCCGCGCGAGGGCCGCTGCTACTGGATCGACGAGGAGCAGATCCTCGCGACGTCGCTGGAGCACGCGCCGGCCGGTGACGACGAGGGCGGGGAGGCGCGGCCGCACCCGCAGCCCGAGCCGGACCCCGATCCGGATCCGGAACCGCCGACACCTCCCTCCGGCGGGCCCGGCGGCGGGGGCGGGGAGCGGCCGCGGCTGCGTGCCGTGCCGACGTTCCCGGACGGCTCCCGTATCCCCGAGAACCGACAGCCGCTGTGGGAGGCGCTGCAGCAGGCCGGGCCGCAGGGGCTGACGAAGCCCGAGGCGGTCCGCCGCGGGATCTGCAACCACCACACGTCCATCGCCCCCTGGCTGGCCCAGTGGATCACCGCCGGCTGGGTGCAGGAGGACGGCAAGCGCGACCGGGCCGTCGTCTACGTCCTCACCGCGGCCCGGCACGCCCCCACCCCCGAAGCGTCCGTCACCGACGAGGAGAGCACCGCATGCCGTACGAGCCTGTGATCCCGACGGGCATCCAGCCCAAGGGCACCCGTCCCCCGGCCGTGGGCGTCCAGGCCCCGGCCGCGGGCCCCGTCGAGCTGTACGACGAGCACGACCCGATCGTCCTGGTCCAGGACCCCTACGATCCGAACCGGTCCGTCGCGGTGCGCCGTTCGGCGTTGCAGCCGACCCTGCCGACGCCGCCGCGGGACCTGAGCCCGCAGCCGCTCATCGACCCGCTCGCCGCGCGGATGCTCGGAGGCGGCGTCGGGGCCGGGGTCGCGGGCTGGGGCGCCGGGGAGTTCCTCGCCGGGGCCAGCCAGCTCGTCAGCGCCATGACGGGCGTGGGCAGCGCGGCCGTGGCGATTGCGCTGCTGCTGCTCGCCTGGAAGATGTCCCCGTCAGGGAGCGGGAAGACGGTCCACATCACGAACCACAACCGGTTGTGGGGCAGGTCCTCCACACGCGTGTGAGCCGTTACGGATCGCAGGGCCCCGGCCAGCCGGCCGGGGCCCTTGACGTGTGCCTGTCGGCGGAGCGTGCGATGATCCCGCGTCATGGGGAGACACAAGTGGGGGAAGACGGCCGGCGCTCTGATCCTGGCCGCGGCCGTGGCAACCGTGAGCGGCTGCAGCAGCTCGGACGACGGGGGCGCCGCGAAGCCGGCCGCGAAGCCGAAAACGGTGACCGTGACGGAGGCGGCGGCCACGTTCCAGACCGCGGTGACGACGTTCGACACTGACGGCGGATGCCTTGAACAGGCGTCGGGGACGTGCTGGGAGCAGATGCAGACGCTCATGGAGTCCGCGCGCACGCTACGGAAGGCTGCGAACGCCCACGAGGGCACGGGGCCTGAGTTCTGGTCGGAGGCGTACGCGCTGATCGACACCATGGAGGAAGGCATCGCGGTGGGCGAGGACCAGGGCGTCCCGGTCGCCGACCTGGAGATGGCAGAGAAACTGTCGAACCGGGACGAGGTCTTCGGGTCCGCACACGACCTGTCCGACTGGCTGGACGCGCACCCCGTCCAGTAAGCACGCCAAGGGCCCCGGAGACTGCAGTCCCGGGGCCCTCGCGCTGCGGTCAGCCGGCGCCCTGGATCAGGTGCACGGTGTTGAGGAACGGCTTGTCAGCCGGGCCCTTGGGGTGCTCGAGGATCGTGATGTCCTCGTGTGTGCAGCCGTTGGCCTGGTGCAGCGCAGGGTTCATGCACTGGCTGCGCGTGTGCTCGGTGACCCACCAGCGGCCGCGGTCGTACCGTCGGGACGGAGCGCCCGTATCGCCGGGGCGCCGGGACGTGAGGGTCGACGGACGCCGGCCGCGGACGGTGACCACGCGGACTGTGCCGTCGTCGACGACGCCGCGGCGGCGGTCGTTGCGCAGCCTCTTGGGCTGGCGTCGCTCCTCGGCGACATCGGTGATGGCCTTGCCCACGCGAGCCTGGGTGATCACGTCCCAGCAGGCGACGACCGCGCGGACGGCAAGCGCTGCGCCCTCGTCCTTGGAGTATGTCTCGTCATCAGCGAACACGTCCCCCTCGGCGACCCGGGCGAACCCGTGAGCGGAGAGCGGCGGTGCGCCAGCCGTGTGGACGTAATGGGTCATCCACCAGTGGACGCGGCCGCCTTGCTCCTCTCGCCCCCAGGACGCCGCGACCAGAGGGGCGAATCCCGGAGACCAGTCGATGGGGGTCTCAAAGACGATCATGCCGTACGGGCTGGGCACGCGGAGTTCGCTGAGCGGCGCCTTGCGGGGCTGGGATGCCTTCCGGGTCGCTACGGCGCTGGTGTCGGCGTCCGCGTAGAACAGCTTGGCGTGACTCAACCGGTCGGCTTCCTGGCCACACAGCAGCCACGCGGCCTCGAGCGGATCGGTTCCGGGGAACATCGCCTGCAGTTCCTCGCCTGGGAGCTCCCTGGCGGTGTTCTCCGGGGTCTCGTCGGCCATGAGTCGGGCGACGAGCTGGCTTCGCCATTCCGGGATCTTCTTCGGGTTGACCGACCAGGGCGCGGCCTTGGTGCCGTCGAAAACGAGCGTCTTGCGGGTGCCGTCCGGGTCGATCATGGAGGCGATGCCGCTCAGCGTGCCCAGCAGCTTGGACAGTCTCCCGCTGTTCAGCCGGTCGAAGGACTTCGCCAGGTACTCGAAGACGTCCGTCCTGCCATCACGCAGGGCGCCGAGAGCCCGCCGGACGTCGGGGTCGAGGGTGTCGAGGTCCGGGAAGTGGTCGAGTAGTTCGTCCCAGTGGTGGCCGTCCTGCTCGATGAGTTCCGTGATCTGCGTGGCGCCGAACAGTGCCACCTCGACGCCCGTGCCGCCCAGGTTGGGGTCGCCCCCACGGGCGATGCGGTGAAGGGTGCGCGCGAACCGCTCGGCCTCCAGGTAGGGGTTGCGGTGGTAGGCGCGCGCAACGGCGGCCAGGTGGCGCCAGTTGTCGACGGTCGCGCGGGTGGCAAGGAAGATTTGGCCTGTCACACGGCCACCGTAGCGAGAGGGACCGACAGTTCGGAGCCACATGCGGAGAGGGCCTGAGCGCTTGAAGGCCGCGCCAGCCGGAGGGGGGCGTCCGGCTGACGCGGCCTGCCACGCTGCGGCAGGGGGGAGGCCGCTGAGGTGGCAACTGGTGTGCGTGTGCCCACGATGTTGAGGGTTACACCATCGGAAGATCAGAAGATTTCAGGCGGAGAAAGCGCCGCCAGGGTCGGCAGGGCCCGGCGCCGGGCCGAGAGCGGCGATCGTCTCATCCACGTCTGCTAGGGCCGAGCGCAGCATGAACACGGCCCCACCGAAGACGAGCCCGGCCGCGCCCGTCTTGATCAGGTCGGCCGGTGTCGCGGTGAATGCGCGGGAGACCCAGCGCGCGCCAGCGTCGTCCTCGTCGACGTACTTGGAGGACTCCAACGCGGCGATGGCCGCGGGCAGCTCGTCCGTGCCCATCGGCCCGAAGTCCTTGACGTCACGGGCCATCTCAACGACCTGGGCGGCCGCGGCCTGTAGGTTCTTCCGGGCCTGCGCCACCGCAAGGATGCGAGAGCCGAGGAAACCGTTGATGTCACTCATGGTCAGCGGTCCTCCGCGGTGGCTTCGGTGAGCGGGGCGTAGTGATAGGCGAGCTGCTGCCACGTCTGGGGTTCGCCGGCGCGGGCCTCGTGCCTGGAGGACGAGAAGCCGACCATGCGCCACATGCCGCGGTCGGGGCCGCTCTTGATGCGCTTCCAGCGGTCGAGGTCGCCGTCCAAAACCTCGGTTGGGCCGTCGTCGCCCGGGTCGTTCTGGTCGACGAGCGACCAGTGGGACCGGTCTGGGTGCGTCCGCTTCCGCTCCTCGTAGGCGGCTACCTGCGCCATGGCGTCCAGGCCGGCGGCAGGTGTTGTGCGGACGCGCTCGAGGTCGTAGGCGTCGGCGAGGGTGGTCAATTCGGCCATGACCGGCAGCGTACGGGGCTGACAGGACTCAGCGGGCGTAGTCGTGCTGAATCCGGTCAGCCTGGGCGCGGGCGGCGATGGTGTCGGCGGCCTGATCGAGCGCGACGAGGAACGGGTCATACGCGGCCTCGAGGACCGCGGTGCGCACGAACTCGTCGATGCTCTGGCCGGCGGCGGCCGCAGCGTGCTGCACCTGGTCCAGCTCGGGGGCCGTCAGAGCGACTGTGAGGGCCTGGGCGTGCGCGGTGTCCATGCGGGGACGGTACCAGCGTCCTGGGGGCCGTCAGGGGCCTTCACGAGGCGCTCCCGGTGGCCTGCTGCTGCGCGAGGAGGGTGCGGCGCATCGTCTCCCAGCGGGTGGGGACCAGGTCCTCCTCCGGCACGCCGGCGGCGTCCTGCTTGATCTGCACGGCGTCGGCGACCTTCTTGTACCACTTGCTGATGCCGCGGCGGCGGATCGGGACGCCGGCGTCGGGGTGAGGCGGGGTCGACAGCCACAGATGCCGGGGCACGCCACCCTGCAGGCGGGTGATCAGCTCGGTGCGGCGGGGGAGCCACTCCTGAAGGCGGCGCCCGGTGTCGCGGCTGAGGGGGATGGTCTCGGGCTGGGGCATCTTCCCGCGCAGTCCGCCCTGGGGCTTGCGGATCAGGGTGAGCGCGTGGGGGGTCTCTCCCTCCAGGGTCAGGTCGTCGACGAGCATGGATTCGAGCTCGCCCAGGCGTGGCAGGACGTCCCGCATCACTGCCCACATGGCCAGGCCGCGGACGACGGCGTCGGGCCGGTCAGCCTCGGGCCACTGCCTGGCCTCTTCCTCCAAGTGGTCGGTGATGAGGTCGGCCATGTTCGGGGAGACGGTGGGCCGCAGCTTCCACGGGGGCAGGTCGGGCATCTCGAACGGGATCTGCGCCTGTTCGGCGATGCGCTCGAGGCAGAAGATCCGGATCCGCTCGGTGGTGTCGTGGCTGGTGGGGTCGGTGGACACTGTGGGCGCGGTGCGCAGGTATCCGCCGCGGCCGTAGAGCAGGTATGCGTGGACGGCGTCCGGGGCGAGGAGCTCGGCGAGGGAGTCGCCGGCTGTCTCGGTCAGGCCCAGGGGGAGCGCCAGGGCGAGCTCGTTGGCGACCCACTCGAGCTGTTGCAGGCGAGCGTCCGACACGACGTCCTTGGCGGTGCCGTTGACCGTGCGGAACGCGTCCAGGACTCGCTCGAGCTCCCGCAGGGCGGGCGCGGTCGAGGGGACGGCGACGAGCCGGGCCGCCGGCGCGGGGCGGACGCTGCTGTCGTCGAGGGGGCGGGCGGGCGAACTCATGACGTAAGAGTGTGCCTTCTTCCCGCCCCTGCGGCTGCACGATGCCCGGCCTAGTTGAGCAGGCCGCGGCGGCGCGGCGGGTTGATCGGCTCCGGCTCGTAGGGGGCCAGGAGGATCGCCTCGGCCCGGTCGGGGGACTTCATGCCGCGGCCCTTCATCTGCTTCTTGGACTCGACGACGGAGTACCCGCCGGCGTTCGATAGGAGCTTCGGCGTGGAGAGCTGAGCCGCGGACTTCTTGTCGATGCGGTAGCGCAACCGGCCGCGGCCGGTGGACGGGTCCGGCTGCAGGAGGCTGCGGGTGGCGAGCCACATCTCGTCTCGCTTGCGGTAGGGCCGCATGACGGCGCCCGGGTCGTCCTGGGAGGGATTCTCGGACACCATCACACCGACGATCTGCGCCCGGTGCTCGCCGTTCTGCCCCCAGGTCTCGAGCATGGACACGACTCCGTGACCGATGCCGTTCTTGTCGACCTTGACGCGGACGGGGTGCGGGGACTTGAGGGCGTCGGCCAGGCGCTGCGCGGCGTGGATCTCCTCGAGGACCTTCTTGGCGACCTTGACCTGGTTGTCATTGGCGGCGCCGGCGGAGGCGTGCCGGTTCTCGATGACGTCGCCGACGGAGCGGGCGATGGCGAACTCGTCGCCGCCGTCGGCCGCGACGTCGACGCCGAGCCGGACCCAGGCGCCTTCGCGGACGGTGTGCGTGGCGGTCTCCCCCTCGAGCCCGAGATCGCACAGGCGGTACCAGCCGGGCCCGGTGGGGTCTTCGGCGTTGACGGCGTCCTCGATCCAGGTGGGCGGGATGACGAGGCCGCCGCCGCCCTTCGGGAAGCGGGCGTACACCTTGGCGATGACGTACGGGTGATCGGGACCGTACGCGCGGATGGTGCGGTCCACCCAGTCCTGGTCTGGCATGTGCCGGGCGAGGGTGTGCAGGTCGTTCGGGTTGGGCGGGCAGTCGGTGCAGTACGGCACCCGTTCCCCTGTGATCGCGGGGGAGGTGAGGGAAGAGATCGGGATGGTGACGGTGGTCGGCTCGTCCGGGTCCTCGCCTTCCAGGCACAGCTCCTCGAACCAGGACGCGGGGTCGTCCATGGCGGGGTTGCCGATGGCGAGCATCGCGGCGTGTCCGCCGGTGAGGAGGTTGTTCGTGCCGTGCCCGATCGCCGGGGCGATACCGCCGGCCTCGTCGACGATCAGCAGGATGTGGGCCATGTGGATGCCCTGCATGGCGGCCTCGTCGTTCGCGGGGGCCGAGAAGCCGTACGCGGCGACGAAGTCGTGCCCCTGCGGGGTGGGCATCTTGTACTGGACGGTGTCGCAGTAGCCGGGCAGTCCGGCCCGGGGCACCACCTTGCGGATGTGGGGCCAGAGCTGCCGCTGAACCTGCCGGAAGCGGGTCGCGGTGGTGATGCACAGCGCGGTGCCGACCGGGTAGACGTTGACGAACCAGACGGCGGCGCGCGCGGCGAGGTGGGTCTTGCCGACTCCGAAGCCGGCCGGGACGGCGACGCGTTTGTGGGTGACGATCGCGTCCAGGACGTCACGCTGCAGGCTCCATATGGACTCGCCGAGAACGTCCTCGACGAACCCCGAGGGGGTGTCCCGCCACAGGCCGTACAGGGAGCCGGTGACGCGCTCGACCTCCCGCATGACGTACGGCCGCTCGCGGGCGGTGATCTCCTGCTTGAAGGCGCGGCGGCGCGCGGCGACGGGGGCGCGGAGCAGGATGTCGGCGACGTTGGCGGCGTCGCGGGATTTCACGCCGGGCCGGCGGGCGCGCTGCAGCTCCTGACGTGAGGGGGCCACGCGGCGTGGGGGCGGGGGCTGCGTGCGGGACATGCCGGGGAAGGTGCAGCGCGCTGGGGTCTAGTGTCGCGGCCTGGCCGGGGCCCATGCCCAGGCCGCCGGCCAGACCGCGAGGTTCCGGCACTGCAATGACGAACTGCACGCCCTGCCTGTCAGGGGTGGCGCCCGTGCCGGAAGTCGGTGCCGGGGTGAGGTCCTCTCCGGGGAGGTGGAGCAGGACCGTCACCCCGGCTCTTGGGGGGTGCGTGGCTGGCTCGTCTTTCCCCGGGGGGATTTCAGGGCGAGAGAGCCAGCCGCACCCTGTAGTACGTCGGGGTTCCCGAATCTGTTACACCTTCGGCGGGAAGGGCCGCAGCCAGCCCTGACGGAAGTACCGGAGCGTGCGTTCCTCGTGCTGGCGCTGCGCCGGGTCGTCGTCCAGGCCGGTGGGGACGGTGAGCCAGGCCGGGGTGATGTCGATCGTCCAGATGGCGTTGCCGAGCGCGGCCGGGTCCGTGACGGCCTCGAGGGGCTTGCCCGCAGCCACCCACTCGTCGATGGCGTCCTTGGCGAGCTGGCGCAGCCGCTCGGTGTCCTCGGGGAGGGGCGGGACGGTACCGGCCGGCTCGAAGACCACGCTGGTGACCTCGCCGACGCTGAACGGGAAGCCGTTCGGGTTCGTCGCCGACGGCCGCACCGAGGCCTCCAGCTTCTTGCCCGTCTGCTCGAGGAGCGCGATGAACGCGGCGACGGCGGAGCAGCCGGGACAGCTGCAGTCCTCCGGGGCGTTCTCATCGCTGGCGTCTTCCTCCTCGTCGGTGTCCTCGGCGGCCGGGGCCGTGCCGGCAGCGGCGTCGAGGCTGGCAAGGAGGTCCTGCTCCTCCTCAGCCCGCCGTATCGCCTCCCGGAACAGAGTCATCTCCGACTCGACGACGGCGCGCTCCAGCGCGGTGAGCGCGAACCATGGGGTGGACTCCTCGCCGGTGACCTGCCGCAGGAAGGCCCGGCGGGTCTCGTAGAAGTGCCGGGTCAGGTGGGGCGGGAGCGTGGTGCGCGGAGGTGTGGTTCGCGTCGTCATGCTGGGGGGAACGCCAGGGGCCGGATTCTGTGACACCCCTCCCCCAGCTGCTGCCGCGGCTGGTGGCGCTCGCGCTGTAGCTGTCCGTTCCCAGCAGAAGTGACCGAGTCCCACTCGTCCTGATCGAAGGACTGACCGGTCCCCTGGGAGAGCACAAAGAAGCACCTATGTCTGCACGTTCTGGAGGTGGAATGCTGTCGATGGCTCCGACTACAGCAGCCAAGTCCAGAGGGAGCAGATCACATGACTCACGTACGTAGGCGCAGGGGCGACGGTCCTTTGATGAGGACCGTCAATCTGCTTGGGATCTTCTCGCCGATCATTGTTGGCGCGGTGGCCCTGGGGCGATGGCTGGCCTTCTGACCACCCCGACCCCATCACATTTGCCCACCAAGTGTTCTGCGCAGTTCTGCCGGGACGATTCGGGGCCCGACCGTCCCGGCAGAACTGACCGGCTGCTGGTCGCATGTCGTCCAGCTATTCACATAGGCCGGGAACGGACAGTAGCGACCCCCGACTCGCGCCGATGCCTGAGCGAAGCGAAGGCATCGGAACCTACTTAATGGTGGTGCTTGATCTTGTTACTAAAGGGGACCAGCCTCCCGGAACCCGGTTACCCGGCGACCGATTCACCGGCGACCGAAAACCGGTCCCCGGTGACCGGGGACCAGGAATCGGTCCCCGGTGTGACCAGGGGCAGGGCAAGAAGAAACCGGCCCCGACAATGCCGGGACCGGTGCGGTGCGGGGTGTTGCTCTACAGGCCGTACCTCTTACGGGCGGCCGTCCGGTGCTGGTACGCCAGAGTCCGGCTGACGCCGGCGTGCTCGGCGATCTGCTCCGGGCTCCACTCGTAGGGCGGCTGCGACAGGGCGAGCACGGCCGCCTGCATGACGCGTACGGCAACTTCACGGCGGGCCCGTGCCGCGTGCACGATCGGGGCCGCCTCGAGGAGCTTGGTCTCGGCGTCCTGGACGCGCTCGACGCCTGCCTCTTCCGCGAACCGGATGAGGTCCTCGTTCGTCTCGGCGTCCGGCAGCGGGTGCGTCTTGTCGCCGAACACGGTCGCGGCGAGGTTCCGCCGGTACCCCATCGGGGACAGACCGACAGTTTTGGCCAGTCCGAGACGCTGCTCGTAGAACCACAGGTGTGCCAGCGCGCGGTCCCGCTCCCCCTGATAGAGGGCGATCTCGGCGTCAGCCTGGCGGACGGCTTCCGCGGCCTTCACGACCAGGTCGTCCGGACGGGCGCTGACGATCAGGTCCTCGGGCCGCTCGGGGCGAAGACCAAGAGCCGTGAGGGCCACGGTCTCGGCCTCCTTGGCGATCTGCTCGTAGTCCGGGCCCTTGATGCGCGGCCCGTACTTGACTCCAGCCTTGGGCATAACGGCTGTTCTCCATTTCGCTGTGGCGCGGTTGTGCGCCGTAGCGGCGACTGGGGCAACCCCATGCCGCCGCATCAACGGGAATGGTACACCCGAGTAAATACCGGTGTCAGGTGTGCCGGGCCGGGAGGGGCACTGACCTGCTGCGGAGCACCGCGAACGCGACGCCGGCGACCACCACCACTTTCCCGTGGGCATCCCGTACGACGCTCTGTCCGGGAGCTGGGTTGCCGGGCGTGTCAGTGGTGGCGATCCGGCCGGCCCCAAGAGTCGGCCCGCCCGGGATCCGCAGGACCCACAGCAGGAACGGACCCAGGCGCAGCCCTCGAGGGCGCCGGAGGCGGCGCTGCAGCGTGACACGGGGGCTCACCGGCGGTGCCCCTTCTGTGCGGCGCGGAGTGCGGCCCGTTCCCTCTTGCTGGCGGCCCACTCCTTCCGCGGGGCGAGCGCGTGCGCCCCCACGGATACGCGGCCCAGAACGACCTCGAGACCGGCCCTCTTCGCGTTCCGTCCCTGCCCGTGCCACAACCAGGAGATGGCGAAGATCGCGGGTGGCACGTTGGGGCTCGCCGGCCACACGCCGACGGTGAACCGGCCGAAGTCGACGAAGTGCGACCGCTGCGCGGACAGCAGCACCTGCACGACGAGGTACACGAGGGCGGAGCCCAGCGATACCCACTGCCACAGCAGGGCGGCGATCAGGGCGTTCGCGGTCCACTCGCCCAGGAACCGGGCCGCCTTCCCCACACGGGACGGGCCCGGCCGGGGGAACCGCACCGTGCCGGGCAGGTGATCGATGGTGTGCGGGTCCTCGTCGGTCCATGCCCAGTGCCGCTCATGCCGCTCGCTCCCAGAGGC
This sequence comes from Streptomyces glaucus, assembly GCF_039533365.1. Classification (NCBI taxonomy): domain Bacteria; kingdom Bacillati; phylum Actinomycetota; class Actinomycetes; order Kitasatosporales; family Streptomycetaceae; genus Streptomyces; species Streptomyces glaucus. Next base: position 50,403 of record NZ_BAAATK010000018.1, on the reverse strand, counting down.
GGCGTGCGCGCCCTGGTGCCCGGCGAGCCGCTGGCACTGCAGGGTGAAGAAGAAGCAGGACCAGACGGGGCACTGACGTTGCCGACGGCGCATCACGGCCTCCACGAGGTGAGAAAGTCGAGGAGCCCGTCGACCAGGTCCTCGAAGAGATCGGCGATCCACCCGGCCCCGGACCGCTGCGGTGTGCTGGCATGGGCGCGGCGGGCGCGCTTGCGGCGCCTCATCGGCCGGCCTTCCCGTGCAGGTCGCCGTGGTGTTCCCGATGCGCGCGCACCTGGGCGCGGGTGGCGAACTTGGCGAACATCAGCGTGCGAGAGGCGACCGTGGCGTAGCAGCCGATACGGCTGCCGTTGCCGCCGAACGCCCAGCCGGTCGACACCGGCACGCGCCGGACGGTTCGCCAGCCACCGATCGTGTACCGGCCGAACCGGTGGCCGAAGTCGCGGAACCAGCCGGACGTGGTGCCGCACGGTTCGGGGAAGATGCCGAGGCCGACGGTGTAGCCGAGGACCGTCGCAGCGAAGCCGAGGATTTTTTCGCGGCCGTCGACGTCTGCGCGGATGACCTTCGCGCGCAGGCGGTACTTGCTGCGCCACCCGACGAGATGGAATCGGGCGGTCAGCGGGAACACGCGGGTGCGGCCGGGGGCGGTCATCGGGTCACCGCCATCAGGGCGCGAGCACCGTCGGGGGTGAGCTGGTACTCGCGGCCGTCGGCGTACGTCACCAGAACCTCGCTGGGGAGCTGCGGCCGGCGGACCTTCCACCCGGCCCCGTACGACGCCCTGGGGTTGTCCTCGAACCAGCCATTGCAGACGGTGCACACCAGGAGCAGGTTGTGCGCCTGGTTGATCCACTCCTCCCGGGCGCCGCCCATCCCGCGGTTCACGCGGTGGTGGATGGTCAGGCCCTCCCGGGCGCCGCAGCGCACGCAGGCGCCGCCGTCCCGCTCGTAGACGATCGCCCTCACCACGTCGGTCGGGCCGGTCCGTCGTCGTGCCACAGCACGGTCTCCTCACCTGCCCCGGGCGCCGGGCCGCAGTGTTCACGGCCCTGATCGGGTGCGCGCCGGGGCGAGGCGGGGAGAGTGGGCGACGGCTGCGGCTTGTGTCGCGGCCTGGCAAACTCCGCGCGCATGGAGTCCGAAGTCATAGCTGCGCTGATCGCCACTCCGGCTGTCCTCGTCACTGCGGCCGCGGCATGGATGGCTGGCCGCATAGTGATGTACCGAAGGTGAGGTGACGCGATACGGGCCTGGGGCACCACGTCACCTCACCTCGCGGATCACGCGGCGCGCTGCTCGGCGAGCGCCTGCTCGAGCTCGTCGAGGATCGTCACGATGTCGTCGATCTTCACGTAGGAGATCCCGAAGGTGACGGTGCCGTCGTCGTGGACGTCGAACGCGTACTCCGCGTAGGTCTGCTCGTCGTCGTAGTGGTAACTGCCTGGCTCCGCCTCGGCGAACCCGCCGGGACCCTCGTCGAACCAGTCGGCGCCCCACGTCTCCTTCATCGCGTGGCCGACCGCGGCCTTGGGGACGTGCTCGAACTCGATCGTGGCGCGCCCGTGGTCGTCGAGGCACACCTTCCCCGAGCCTTCGCCGGGCGTCTTCCAGCACAGGGTGGGGCCAAAGCACTGGCACCTGGCGGCGTGGGTCAGGGCGGGGAACGCCGCGATGAACGCGGCTTGCGCGGTCCGCTGGTGCTTGTCCCACGCGTCGGTCCAGTCCCTGAGCGCTTCCTTGACGTGCGGCTGCACATTGCTCCCTTCCGCCTGCGGGGCGGGGCCGCGGAGTTGCGGCCGCAGGACGCACCGCGGGCAAGGAGGGGCACCCTGCACAGAGCGGAATACTTACGTCCGCTCTTGGCGTGGTCGGTCAGCTGGCTGCGGGCTTCGCCACCTGGTCGCACGACTCGAACAGCTCCTCCGACTCGCCGGCCGTGCCGTCCTCAGCCGGTGGTGCCTGCGCTGACGTCGCCGGTGCCGGGCTGTCACCCCTTGGCGGGAGTCACGACCACCACGACAGCACCCACAGATATGACATGCGTCACACTTTCTCGCGGTGACTAAGGCATCTAAAGGCATCATCGCCACTCCACAAAGAGGCAAGCGTCCCCGTGCGCATCACTGCAGGTCACCCGCCGCGCAGATCGCGTTCCATACGCCATTCACCGTGACCCGGTAAAACAAGGCGCTGCTTTCAGGGCATTCTCCCAGGTCAGGCCCCTTCGCCAGCGCGCGACAGAGCACTTTGCCAACCCCTACCCGAGGCGGCCTCGATAAGCGAACTTGGCCGTCACACGGCCCCTCTGACCTGCGCTTCACTAGAACGTGGCCGTCGGTACGGAAGAAGGCCGCCCCTGCCGGGGGGCGGCCTCCTGTCTCCTCCGCGCCGGCGCAGAACCGTTCGAATCCAACACCACGGAGGTACACCCATGATGCCAGCGCACCGCGAGATCACAGGTTCTGAGAACCCGGAGCTGTTCCGCGTACACAAGCCGTCGGGCGCCGCGGCGGGCCTCTTCGGTCTCGCCCTGATCGAGGCGGCCCACCTGTCCGGTCTCATCCCCGACGGACCGGCGGCGGGCGCTCTGCTCGCTCTGGCCGCGGCGGTCCTGTTCGCCCGGGAGTGCGTCTACCGTCGACGGTGACCACCCCGCAGGGGGAGAGGGTCGGAGACTCCGCCCCTCTCCCCCTGCGCCCGGGGCGCGGCGGCTCAGGCCGCGTTGTCGACGTCGTCCCGGACCAGGGGAACGGCCCCGGGGGCATGCTTGAGTGCCATGCGGGCGGCGACCAGGTCCGCGCCTTTGATCCCCTCCGCCTTGCAGCGCTCCCACCACCCATGGCCCTGTACGGCGGCGGTGGCGTCGCGGAGAGCCGCGAACAGCCGATCGTACTCGGCGGCGTCGTCCTCCGTCCAGCCGGGCGACGCGGGCCGTCCGGGGTGCTCCCGGCCCCGTTCCGTCTCCTCCGGCCAGCCGTCATGAGGCTCACGGGACCAGGGGAGGCGGGCCTGCAGCGTGTGGAGGGCGGCGTACAGCTCGGCGGCCGTGCGCTGGGCGACAAGCAGGTCGGCGGGGAAGGCGTGCGGGTCGAACGGGGCCGGTTCGGGGGTGGGGGTGCTCATGCTTCGGAGCCTAGTTCGAGTGACCGACAGCGCTCCGGCTCCGGCTCGTTGCACATCGCAGCGTCGGCCCAACGCGTGGTCTGGTCGGTCATGCCCGGGGCAACGGCGGCGGCCCCCGCCGGGGGGGGCGGCGGGGCTTAGTCCTCGTCGATCCCGAGGTACGCCTGCCCGCCCGCGCCGGCGACCACGTCGCCGACGGGCTTCCTCTCGATCTGCACGCCGTTCTCCGGGGTCCAGGTGGCGATGTGGGCGAGGTCGGAGACGTCGGCGGCCGGGCTCTGCCCGTTAGCCTCGCCGGGCTCCCAGTCGCCTTCGTGCCACGCCTGGGCGTCGTCGGCGAACTGGCCCTCCCTGTCGGCCGTGACCGGGCCACAGAACCAGACGGTGCCCCCTTCCCCCCGCGTGAGGTAGACGCCTCCGGCGTTGTCCTCGTACGCCTTGATGCTGGTGGTGCTGGCCATGGTTTCGCTCCCTCGATTGTGGTGGTTCAGGTGTAGCGGATGGCACTGACAGCCGGGGCGTTCCTTGGTGAATCAGGACGTCCCGGAGCGGCGCCCGGCCCCTGGCGGGGGCCGGGCGCGACCGGGGGTTACGTGACCAGCTCGTAGTCGTCCGTGGTGAGCATGTCGTCCATGGCGTAGAGCTGGGCGAGGTAGTCGCGCACCAGGGCCTCGCCGAGGCCGCCCAGGACGCCGCTGAGGACGACGGCGGCCATGACCGGGGAGACGACGTCGGCGGCCTGCTGGAAGGCGCTGGAGCGGCTTCCGTGCCACGGGTAGGAGCGGCGGAAGCCGACGAGCAGCCCGGCCTCGGCCGCGGTGAGGCGGTAGCCGTCGCGCTCGCGCTTCCAGGTGCGGGACTTGCCGGTGAGGCACCAGGACGGGCCGTCGGCGGAGAAGGTGTTGCCGCCCTTGGCCCGGCCGGTCTTCGGGTCGACGGGGCGGTTGCCGCGGGTGTTGATGCGCTCCCCCGGCTCCCAGCCGAGGGCCTGCGCCATGGACGTGGCGGGGAGCGGCCGGATGCGGACAGTCCTCGTCGCGCCGCTGTACCAGCGGGTGGCGATCATGTAGACGCGCTTGCGGCGGGACGGCAGGCCGTAGTCGGCTGCCTCCAGCACCTCGCGGCTGGCGTACTTCCATTCGGACGAGTAGAACTCCACGGCCAGGTCGTCGAGGATCTCCTCGGGGAGGTTGCTGGACTGCTCCATGGCCATCCAGCGGATCGGCGCACCGGCGGCCTGCAGGGCGATCGGCCAGATGACGACTTCGAGCATGAGCGCGATCCGCGGGTCGGTGACCCCGGCGGCCTCCGCGCGCACCTCGTCCCAGGTGGCGCCGGACCGCTCGCGGTAGCCGACGTGGTAGCCGTGCTCTGCGCACATCGGGCACTCGTCCAGGTCGGGGTACAGGTCGTCACAGTCGATGTCGGTGATGGGCATGGTCCCGGCGGCCTCGCTGACGTACCCGATGGCCTCGCACAGGATGGCGATGTTCTGGGCCTCCAGGCCGGACAGCTTGCCCGCGGGGGAGAACGTGGGGCACGGCGGGCTGATGATGACGGCGCCGGTGTGGCGCAGGGCGATGTGCTCGGGGTCCAGGGTGGTGACGTCGGCGCAGATCCGGCGGTGGCCGGCGGCGCGGGCGGTGGCGCAGGCGTCCGGGGAGATGTCCACGCCGACGGCGTCGACTTTGACGCCCAGGACGGCGGCAATGCCCTCCGACCAGCCGCCAGGCCCGGCGAACAGCTCCACCACGCGGATCGGGTCGCCCGGCAGCGGGGCGAGCAGCCATTCGGCGGGCCACGGGTTGGCGGCGGCTTCCAGGACGGCGTACACCTTCGGCGGGATCGGGCGGCCAGCTTTGCGGGCGAGAGTGGCGACGTGAACGGCGGTTGCGACCGCAGGGGGCAGAGTCCGCACCTGGTGTTCCTCTCTTCGTGGTCCGTGTCGGCGGTTGCTCTCCACCAACACCCCGAATAGTACACCCATACAAATCAGCCGTCGCTTGAACACAGAAAACGCGCACCCTTTTCCGTCGGGTGCGCGTTCTCGTATGGGTTTCCGGTGCTTGTCGTCAGGCTCAGAACGGCGGCTCATCGCTCACGGCCTGGCGCCGCGCCCAGAAGCGGGGCAGGCGGACCAGGGTCTGCACGTCGCTGTAGTTCCAGCAGTCGCAGGGGAACATGTCGGGCTCCTCCGCGCCGGGATGCCCGGACCAGAACCAGCCCTGCCCGCGGCAGTGCGGGCAGCCAGGGCGCGGCGTGTCGGTGAGGACGAGCCGCGGGTTCGGCCACGACAGGAAGCGCAGACGCAGACGGCGACGAGGACGGTTACGCACGGGTGGACTCCTTCGGGCAGTGGGTACGGGAGACGATCAGCCGAACGCGGCGGCGTGCGCCTGCGCCTCAAGCACCGCGGCGGCGGCCTCTACGTCGGCGTGCAGGTCGATACCGCGGCGCACGAGGTCCGCGAGCAGCTCCCCGGGGGTCGGTTCGTCGCCCTGGTCGGTGGCGGCGACGTGCTCGGCGACCGCGGCCCGCAGGGTGGCAAGGTCGGACTCGGCGGCCAGCAGCCGGCGCAGCAGCATCGGCAGCGCGGTGCGGCAGTACCGGCCGAGTGCCTCGGTCGTGTGGCGCCCGGCGAGCGCCTCGGCGTGCACCTCGGCGGTGTCCAAGACGGCGACGATGGACGCGGGCAGACCGGGCCGCAGGTGCGCGTCCAGGGCGGCGAGCTGTTCGGGCGTGGCAGGGGTCAGCACAGGAAGGACTCCGGTTCAGGGAAGGACGCGCCCGGGACGGGGCGGGCCCCGGGCGCGGCGGGCAGGGTCAGAGCGCTTCGCCGCGCACGGTGGGCGGCTCGATGTGGTCATCCGGCTCGCACGGCGCGCCGTGCAACGGGCAGCTGGCCGACCGGAGCGGGATCCCAAGGGGCGTCCGCTCGGCGTTTTCCTCCCCGTCGTGCATCACCTCCGGCGGCAGGAACAGCAGCAGGTCGCGGGGGGCCGTGTCCTCGATACGCTGCAGCAGTTCAAGCACCTCGTGCGGGTTGCGGGGGTCGGCAGTGCCCCACAGGCCGGCGATCTCCTGCGGCACGGCCGGGAGTTGCTCCATCGCGCGCGGGCCGTCCGCGAAGTCCCGCAGGATGCCGCCGTGGGCATCGCGGACGGAGTCCAGGCTCAGCTCGTCGCACTCGGACAGGTACGGGGAGCGGGTGAGGACCAGGTACGCGGCAGTGGGGAACTGGGCGTGCAGCGTCGCGGACACCAGGGACAGCACGGTCTGGGCGGCGGCGCGCGCCTCGGCCAGGGCGTCGTCCAGGACGGACACCGAGGGCAGGGAGGGGGCGGTGGTCACGGCAGAAGTTCCTTCCGAATCAGGTGGGTTAGCGGGCAAGGTGCGGGGCGAGGGAGACCAGGAAGTCGACGCCGACGCCGTGGATCTCGACAGAGGCCGGGCTGGTGTCCCGGACTCGGGCGGCGGAGTCCGGCGCGGGCGCGACGTACCCGTACGGGCCGCTCCCGGACCCGAACGTGATCCCGCCTTGTCCCTCCGTCTGCTCCACGTCCACGTACTGCGCAAGGAACGCGGCCACGCGGCGCTGCAGCCGTCCCCGTACGGCCCGCATGGGCCACGTCTTCGGCTCCGCCGGCTTGGCGGGCAGGAAGCGGGCCACGGCCCGTTCAACGGCGCGCACCGGGCCCTCGATCTGCACATCGGCGACGGGGTTGGTGCCGTTCAGGGTGGCCGAGTAGCGCAGCCCGCTGGAGGACCAGGTGACGGTCGACGTGTTCCGCAGCAGTCCCCCGCGCTCGTACGTGGCGGCGCCCTGGGCACGCATCGCGGCGCCGATCTCGTAGAGCAGCGCCAGACGCGCGCGGGCCGGGTCGTCGTCCTGGCGGGCATGGGCGGCCTCGTCATCGACGACGGGCAGCACCAGGCGCAGCACCTCGCGGGCGACCTTCGCAGGGGCCAGGACGGGCAGCGTGAGGTCCGGCCGGTACGGCTCACGGCCGGGGAGCTGCCACCCGATCTCGGTTTCCCACGGGCGGGCGACCAGGACGAGGGCGCGCTCACCCTGCACCAGGCGGGCGGCGGGGTGCCGGGCGGTCCACCACGGCACGTAGGGCTCGACGGTCCAGGGCACGCCGGCGCGGGCAGGCAGCAGCGCGGCGACGTGCTCGGCAAGGGTCTGCGCCGGGCTGGCGGGGAGGGACGGGGCGGTGACGGGCACGGTCATGCGTGGAACCTTCCAGGAGGGGGCCGCACCCCCGAGGGGGGAGTGCCGGGGGTGCGGCCGGGCGCGGGGAGGGGATCAGATGAGGAGCGGAGCGAGGCTGAGCAGCAGGTCGGCGCCGACGTTGGCGAAGTGGGCGGCGACCCGGCGGGAGCTGTCGGCGCCGGTGGCCGGCTCGTCGCTCGCGGGCAGCGCGATGTACCCGTTCACGTCGTCGTGGTGGCCGAACTCGACACTGTGGGCGTCCACGGCCCGCACCTGCGGGAACCGGTCCGTCAGATGCCGCGTGAACCCGCTGCCGACGTCGTCGGATCCGGCGGGCCCGGCGGCGGGCAGCAGGACCGGCAGGACCCCGTACAGGCCGCTGACGGGCCCCTCGTAGGACACGGTCAGGTTGCCGGTGCTGGTGATGGCCCACAGCCCCCACTCGGCGCCGTTGTCCAGCGTCCAGGTGAGACCGACCCCGTCCGGGTGGGCGACGACGTCCAGGTGCGCGCCGTGGTCGATCAGGGAGAACCCGATCTCGTTCAGGTCGGCTGTGGTGTCGATGACGACCTGGTCACGGCCGTGGGCGCTGCGGGTGGCGCGGGCGGCTTCCCGGTCCATACGGGGCAGGACGATGCGCAGCACCAGGGCGGACAGCTCGGCGACGGGGTCCGGGCCGGTCTCGGTGACGACGACGTCCGGAGCGACGGGGGCCATGCTGTCCCGGTCGGCGTAGACCTCGACGCGGCCTCCCAGCTCGACGACGTCCAGGGCACGGTTGCCCTGCACGAGGCGGGACATCGCGCCGCCCGCGCGGATGAGCTGGGGAGCGGGCTCGACCGTCCAGGGCACGCCCCGGCGGGCGGGCAGCAGGGCGGCGAGCGGAGCGGCGGTCTCGGCGTGGGAAATGAGAGTCGACACGAGGTGTTCCTCCGGTTCGTGGTCGGTCCGGCGCGGTGCTCTCCGGCCGGGGGATCTGGTCATGCGGGTGGTGCTTGCGTCGCGCGCGCCCGGGGCGTGCGGGCCCCGGGCGCGCGGGCCGGCCCTCAGCCCACGTGCAGGCTGGGCGGGTCGAAGGTGACGGTGAGGGTGTCGGAGCTGTTGAGCGGGTCGACCAGGTACGACTGGTGCTCGATGAGGGCTTCGTCCGCCTCGGTGTCGTCGAGGTCGAGGGTGTCGGTGCTGCCGTCGGAGAACGTGACCTCGGCCCCGGACTCGTCCCAGAAGTAGCCGTTGTCCCACTTGGTGGTGGTGAACACGGCGCGCACCGGCGTGCGGGTGTCGTCGTCCTCGTCGAGCGTTTCCCGGATGGAGTCGCGGATGGTGGTCGGCAGCTCGGCCTCGATCCGCTCGCGGAGGATGCGCCCGGCCTCCGAGTGCAGGTTGGCCAGCTCGTGGTCGTCGAGCGTGTCCAGGTCGGGCAGGGTGGTCGCGCTGCTCATGTCGGGTGTCCCTTCGGGGTGTTGCGGTGGGTGGTGGTGGGGGCCGCGCCCCGGGGCGGCTCGTACGTCCGGCCCCGGGGCGCGGCGGTTCAGCGCCCGGTAATGGCGCGGATCACGGCGGCGGACCGCTGGGCAAGCGCGTCGAGCCCGTCGGTGGCGCTGGCACCTTCGAGGTAGACGCCCTCGTCGTACGCCTTCACGCCGTCCGGCAGGGCGGGCGCCGTGGGGAAGTTGTCGCGCGGGTGTGCCTCGTACGTGATGCTCAGGTCGCCCTGGTAGTCCGTGGTGAACTCGAAGACGGTGGTGGCGCGGGGAGGCGCCACAACGCCGGTTACGCCCCAGAATCCGGACTCCGCCGTCCAGCCGTCGCCGAGGATGCGGGCAGTTGCGCGCGCGATGTCGGAGATGCTGAATCGGTACTCCGTGCCCGGCGCGGGCGAGCAGTTGCCGCGCTCGGCGTAGTAGTCGCGCTGAGCGCGGGCAAGGACGGTCTCGGCGTCTCCGTCCTGCTTGTCACGGTCGGCGAGGTGCAGGAGATCGGAAATCAGGTCGGCGATGCTGACGCGGCCGTGGGTGGCGGCGTACAGCTCCCATGCGGGGCGGGCGTGCTCGGCACAGCGGGCCGTAGAGGTGCTGTTACCCGGGTCTTGGGCGATGTCGTTCACGGGGGTGTTCCTCCGGTTCGTGGTTGGCCCGGCGTGCTCTCGCCGGGGGGAACGCCGGGCGGGCGGGTCCTGTGACAGCCGGCCCGCCCGGCGAGGGGGGCGCGGGGTCTACTGGGCGCCGGGGTCGGCGTACATGCGGCGGGCGGCGCGCCTAGTGGATTTGCGGAGCGCGTCCTCAGCCATCCGGCGGATGCGGGCGCGTTCCTGGGCTGCGGTGATCTGGGCGGCCTGGTGCCGGGCGGCGTCGGCGCGCATCTCGTCGACGCGGGCCTGCCAGGCTCGGACGGCGTCCTCTGCGGTGTCCCCCTCGGAGACGTCCCACAGGGCGGAGCTGCCCCGCAGGTCGGCCAGGAGGACGCGGTCGAACGGGAACGCGCGGAGCATGACCGGCCCGCCGGTGGTCCACTTCGTGACCAGGATGTAGAGGCGGGACAGGTCCGCGTCGGCGGGGAGGGCGGGGCAGTCGAACGCGCGGTGGGTCCGGGTGGTGATGGCGCCGTGAGCCTGGCAGCCAGCGAACGGGACGCCGGGGCCCTGCTCGGCTCCGCCGCACGCAGCGCGGGGGCAGGTGCAGCCCTGCGGCTGCCCGCCGGTGCGCGCGTGGATGTGCACGGCCAGCAGGTTGGTACGCATCGGGTGTTCCTCCGGTTCGTGGTTGGCCCGGCGTGCTCTCGCCGGGGGGAACGCCGGGCGGGCGGGTCCTGTGACACGCCCGCCCGGCCGTGCAGGTCAACGGTGGTGGTAGGCGCGCCGGTTGTCCTCGGCGATCTCGCCGGCGAGTTTCATCCAGTCCCGCAAGGCGGTGAACACGTCCGTGAGCCATCCGGCGGCGTCGGCGTCGGCCCGCGCGGTGTCGGCGTGGAGCTGCTCCAGCCGGTCCCGCAGGGCCGTTTCCCGCTCGGCGAGCCAGTCGGCAAGCGGGTTGAGCGGGTCGGGGAACGGCAGGCGGCGGCCGGTGATCGGCTGCTTCACGTAGTCGGTGAAGTCCGTGGGGAAGCGGGTCGCCGGGTGGTCGAGAGCGAGCGTGTCGGCGATGAACAGTTCCTCCCAGGCTTCGGACGGCACATCGTGGCCGGCGAGTCCGGGGATGGTGCTCGGCTTGTAGGCGGCCAGCGTGTCAGCGGCGGCGTCGAGGTGCCGGGCGATGTCGCCGAGGACGCGGAGGGTCTCCGGCGGGGCGAAGCGGTCGCGGGCGATCTGGGCCAGGATCCGGGCGCGCTCGGCTGCGGCGGCGTACGGGCTGGGCGTGGCGCTCATGAGTGTCTCCGTCTCCGGTGCGTGAAGGGGGGGGGCCGGGGCGCGGCGGGGGGAGGGCCGCGCCCCGGCGGCCAGGGGAGGTCAGGCGGCGGCGCGGGCGGCGGCCGGGCGACCGAGGGCGAGCGCGGCGAGGAAGTCGGCCACCTGCTCGTTCTTCGGGCGGAAGCCGGAGAGGGCGACGGCGCGGATGTCCTCGCGGGTCCACTGGGCGGCGGGGATGACGCGGTGGCGCTTCTTGCGGGCCAAGTCGCCGGTGCGGGGGATGGTCAGGCCCTTCTTCCCCTTGCGCTTCTTCACGGTGGTGCCCTCACCCGGGACGCGGCCGGCGGCCTTGGCCTTCTTCGTGATGATGGCCGCGTAGTTGTGCGCGATCAGCGGGGCGACGCCACCGGCCATCATGTGGTCGGAAGCGGCGGCGGGACCGGCGTTCACGGCCTTAACGGCGTTGCGGATCTTGCGGGCGGTGCGGGCGCGGTCTCGGAGGACGGCGCGGCGGGGGTCCACCTTGTGGGTGCGGGCAGAAGCCATCGGGTGCTCCTCGGTTCGTGGTCGTCGGCGGTGCTCTCCGCCAACACCTCGAATACTACACCCTTACGAATCAGATGGGAAGCGGGGCGGTGGATGAACCAGCATTTCCGCAGGTAGAACCGCCCCTTATTTCATCCGGCGCGGGCAGGCTTATTCGTTTCGGGTTACCGTTCTGGGCGGTCAGAACAGGGCATCTGCGGCAGGGGCCGGTGCTGGGGCGGACCGGCGGGGGCGCGGGGCGCGGGGCGCGGCCGGCTCGTCCCCGAACAGCGCTTCGGTGCCGTTCGCGTGCGCCACGGCCGGTACGGGGCGCGCCACCTCGCTGTCGTCCACCAGGGCGAGCGGCGCGCCCTCCTCGAAGTCGGAGCGGCGCATGGTGGCCCAGTTGCGGCCCTGGGAATCGGCGGCAGTGGTCAAGGCGGTCTCTCCTGTCTGTACGACCTGAAACGGGTGGTCGGCGTGGCGGTCGCGCCGGCTGAGCCAGCGGCACGACTGCGGGTCGTTGGAGTGCTGCGTGAGGGTGACGGGTCCGGCTTCCTTCATGGCACTCACGGACTCGTCCCATTCGGCGTTCAGCCGGTCGAGCCGGCGGCCGGTGAAGGCTTCCGCAGAGTGGTAGACGCGGGCGCCGTCCACGTACTTGGTATGCGTGATCCACTCCCGGTGTGCGACTGCGGCCCGGTGGCTTTCGGTGGTGTACCGGTAGTGCTCCAGGTCGAGGCGGATACCGTCGGTCGTGGTGACGGACGCGGTGCGCACCAGGACGGCGCCCTTGTAGACGCGGGACATGGCGGGTTCCTCCGGGAGCGGTCTGGGCCGGGGGCGCAACGCGGGGCGCCCCCGGCGGGCGGTAGGCGGGTCAGGGGCGGGTGTCGCCCATCCAGACGGTGCGGCCCTCCCGGGCGAGGCGGCGCTGTTCCTCGCGGGCGAGGGGGATCACGCGTTCCGTGACGCGCCAGAACTCAGGGCCGTGCGCGGCTCCGGCGGGCCGGGTGGCGTGGGCCAGCTCGTGCCCCAGCACGTAGCGGGCGAGGGACGGCCGGAGCTGCATCGTCTGCCAGGCCAACGTCACCCGGTGCCGGGCGGGCTCGTACTTCCCCCAGCGCTTCCGGCCGATGTCGGCGACGCGCAGCTCGGGCGGCGGGGTGCCCGGCGGCATCAGCCGGGACCACAGCGCCGGCGCTTCCTGCTCCAGCCACGCCGTGCCCTGCTCGCAGTACCAACGGATGATCGGCTTCGCCCCGTCGCGTGCCAGGAGGTCACGGCCGATGGTGAGGCGTTCCCCGTCGCGGGCGGCCGGGGCGCGGCCGTCGAGGGTCCGCAGACGCAGGGACCGGCCAAGCCAGGTGAACCCTGCCCCGTCGGTCAGGGCGGGTACGTGGAAGTCGGGGGCGTTCTCGCGGGCCTTGACGACGTGCCCGGCAATCCTCGGCCGTATCCGGTGCAGTCCGGCAATGACGTGTTGGGTGTCGAGGGCGGCCGGGACGGCGATGGTCAGGGTGGTACCGCCGGGCTCGACGGTTACGCCGAGCGTGCGGCGGCGGCTGCTGATTCGGACGGCGAGGGTGAAGCCGTCGAGGATGCCGTCAGCGGCGACGGCGGCGGATATCTGCTCTGCGGTGGGCACGGGGCCGGGTCTCCTGTCTGGGTGCAGGGGGCCGGGGCGCAGCGGTGCGGTGCTGCGCCCCGGCGGGCGGGGAACTGTCAGGCGGCGGCGGTGAACCTGCGGCGGGGGGCGGCCGCCTCCTCTCGCACATCGCGGGCGGTGTCGCGCACGGTGGCCATGACGTCCTCGGCCTGGTCCGGCGTGAGCCGCTCCGAGTCCTTGCGGGGGCCCTCCTCGGCCTCCACGACGGCGAACACGGCCGCGAAAATCTCAGCGGCCAGCAGACGCCCGGCCTTCATCCGGCGGTCGATCATGCCCGTTGCGGCGTCGAACTCCTCACGGGCCGCGGCGACCTTCTGCCCGTAGTACAGGGCGGAGCCCCACCCGTTCTCGACGTACTCGCGGCGGACGGTCGTTTCAGCGATGTGCAGTCCGTCGCGGATCGCGGCGTTGGCCTGCCCGCGCTCCATCAGGCCGTCGCGGACGTACTTGTTCACAACGTCGCGGGCGGCTCGTTCGGTGGCGCTCATCTTCCGGGCCATGCGGTCGGTCCTCTCGTGTGCTGTGCGGGGCCAGGGCGCGGCATGGGCGCCCCGGCGGGATGGGTGGGGTGTGTCAGGCGGTGCGGGCGGCCTGAGCGGGGGTGAAGGGGGCGCGCTCCTGGTCCGCCATCATGCGGAGCTGCCGGGTGTGGTCGCAGGTGGTGCACTCCGTTCGCCGCATCCCGGAGTTGGTGCAGTGGGTGAGGGCCCACTCGGCGACGTGGGCGGCGCGGTTCAGGGCGCTGTGGAGCAGGCGGACGGTCGCGCGTCCCTCCCGCTCCGCTGCGGCCACGGCTGCGCGCAGCTCCTCGACGCGGGCCTGACGCTCGTTCGCGGTCTCGGAGTCGACGATGGCCCACTGTTCGCGGGTGAAGTGGCCCGCGCCGTTCGTGCGGGTCTGCGGCGTCCAGGTGGGGAACGGCGTGTTGCTCATGGGGTGGTGGTTCCTCTCGTGCGGTGCGGGAGCCGGGGCGCGGTCGGTACGCCCCGGCGGGGAGCTGTGGGGATTCAGTGGCGCGGCGGCCGGCTCACGGCTGGTTGTGCTGGGCCCACTGGGTGTCGATGGCGAACAGGGCGGCGGCGAACTCCTCCGTACCCGGCACGGCGTTGATGCGGGCGATCAGCTTCCGGCCGGCCGGGACGGCGTGCGGGGTGCCGTCCGCGTCGGTGTAGGCGTACGCCTCGCGCTTGGCTACGGTCGTGCACAGGTCGGCGTATTCGACTTCGCCCCGGCACTGCGGCGGGACGTCGGGGCCGCACTGGCGGTTGCCCATCGTGGCGCAGTCCCATCCGGTTTCGTCCTCGTCGACGATGCCGTCTCGGTTGTCGTCGCCCATGAGGTCCGCGCGCCCGTCGGTCCAGCCTTCGCTATACGCGGTGTCGGCCGCGTTGCGGTCGGTCTCGGGCAGGAAGTCCGCCGGGGTGGCGTCGGAGGCGCCGAGGGTGCCCAGGGTGCCGAGGATGAGCACGGCGGCGCCGGCGGCGAGGACCGACGCCGCGCGGGGGCGGCGGGCCAGGATGTGCGGGAAGCGACGCATGGGGGTGTTCCTTCGTTCGTGGTCGGGGGTCCCGGTGCTCTCCGGGGCCGGTGGGGCGGTGCGCCCTGCGCCCGCGCCGGCCGGGCCGGTTCGGGGGCGGGGTGCACCGCCCGCCGTGGGGGTGGCGGCGGGCGGTGCGGGTCTGTCAGAAGGTGCAGGTACCGGCGAGGTGGCGGCGGGAGCGGGGGGCGATGGTGGCGTTGCCCCGGACACGCAGGTCGCCGGTGTGGTCGTAGTCGCGCCACCAGCGGGTGTTCGCGTCCCATCCGGACTCGCCGACGATGAAGCCGTGGAAGGTGCCGCCGTCCCATGTGCGGTACTGGCTGAGGCCCCACTGGTGCACGTCGTCGGTGACGACCGGGGAGGCCAGCAGCGCGTCGAAGATCGTGCGGACGGTGGCGGCGGCCCAGGAGTCGGCCGGGTGCGCGACCGACTCCTGCGGGAAGTAGCCGCGAGCGTTCAGGCCCACGCCTTCGAGGGCGGCGGCGGCCAGGAGGCGGGCGACGTCGTCGGGGATGACGGCGTACACGCGGCCCATGTGGTCGGTGGTCGGGGTGACGTCGGCGACGGTGAGAGTCGGCATGGTGGCAGTGGCCATCTGGTGTTCCTCGCTTCGTGGTCGGGTCCCGGTGCTCTCCGGGGCCAGCGGGGCGAACCGCTGGAGAAGACAGTACCCCAACATGAACCCTGCGCAACACCCACTGTCGAAATTTTTAAAAATGCGCAGGTCAGAAGCCATAAACTCTGAGCGTCACACCTCATTGATTTAGGTGGGTTGCATATTCTGCCGGTGTGGCTGTACGGTCAGGGCACGCCACAAGGCGAAGCCGGGGCGAGCATCCCCGACCGGACCACGAACGAAGGAGCACCCGATGGCCACGAACCAGACCGGCAAGGCGCAGCCGGCCGACCGCTTCCACATGCGTACCGTCAACGGCGGCACCCCCGAGCGCATCGAGACCCGTAAGGCCCTGGCCGAGATCAACAACGCGATGATGTTGCCGGGCAAGAAGGCCGTCCGCACCATGTCGGCCATCGGGTCCCGCGCCCGTATCGAGTACCGCGACAATCGGGGCGTTGTGGAGCTGCGCCCGGCCACGGCTCAGGAGAACGCCGACTGGAAGCCCGAGGCTGAGCAGTACGCTCCCGGCGACACGGTCATCGTCCGCCCCGAGGTCTACAACCCGACGGCCCGCAAGTACCGCATCCTCCCCGAGTACGCGGGCACCGTCGTGAACTGGACGGGCACGCACTACAACGTCCGCGCCGCCAACCCCGACCAGCACGGCCCCGACGGCGTCCGGCCGTGCCGCCCCCGGGAACTGCGCCCCGACCCCCGCGTCACCGGCACCGCCCCCTGGTTCACCAACAACCAGGACGTCACCGCCGCCCTGGCCGTACTCAAGGCCGCCGGCCACACCCTCGGCTCTCTCGCCCTGCGGACCGGGGGCGCCAACATTGACGGGGCCTTCGTCACCCCCGAGGGAGGCCAGGGCAACACGGGCAGCCGCGTGTCCTACCTGGCCAATGGCTGGGCCGAGGAATCCGCCACGGCCCGCCGCAACGCCCAGCGCCGTACCGAGGAGCGCACCGCCCGGAACAAGGCCCTCGACGCCTACGCCGCGACGCTCCGCGCGGCGGGCTGGAAGGTCTACCACGTCGCATCGTCCAACACGCAGACCCGCCGCGTTCTGCACCTGCTGGTGTGGCCGCCGGCCACCGCCGAGGAGAAGGCCGCCAACATCCTCGGGCCCGGCGCAAAGTGGATCCGCCACGACTTCACGCCGGGTCAGGGCGCGCCGTGCCGCACCGTGTTCCGCGAGTCTGCGCTGAACCTGATCACTGAGCATCTGAACGCTGGCGCGAAGGTCTACCCGTCCACCGAGGGTGGCGTGAAGATCGAGCCGACGGACGCCAAGACGTCGTACTGGCTCCAGCCGTTCCCCGCCACGCGCTAGCCCCCCTCGGGGGTGCCGCCCGGCCGAACGGGTCGGGCGGCGCCCCCGGGCCCCATACGCGCCCGCGCGCGTGTGGACGGTCCAGAAAGTACGGAAACCGCGTCTGCCGGGCCCGTCCCGGCGGCGACGTAAGCCGCTTGTGTGCGGCGTAGTTCCGGCGAGAGCACGCCGGATGGACCACGAAGTGAGGAGCACCCAATGGCGTCTGCGGTCGATGCGCTGAGGACCGGTATCAAGGTCGCTGACGAGATCATCTCGTTGGCGCGTGCGTTCGATCTGGCCGTGACGGTGGAGCGGCAGGAGGAGGCGGCGCAGACCCGGTTCACGGTGCGGTTTGGGATGAGGGTCCCTGTGGCGTACGCCGGTACGGAGCTGGGACGGGCCATCGAGGACGACACCCTGACGGTGGTGTGGGCCAAGAGTCACTGGAAGGGCGCCCGGGGCCGCATGCTGGAGGCCACGGCGTGGAGCGGGGGCAGCTCCCAGAAGGTGCGCACCCTGGCCCTGGTCGAGGAAGGTGTGCGGCGTCTGGGGCACGATGCTGCCCGGTACGCCCGTGAGGCCGCGCCCCTGCCGGAAGACGTCGTACCGGCCCCGCACGCGCTCTACATCGACGGGAAGTTGCGGTACAAGGGCATCCCGGCCGCGACCGTGCGCCGCATCGTGAACAACCGGCGGGCCCGCGGGTGGCTCGTCCACCAGGACGACGAGAGGGCCGTGTGCGTCGACAACCGCCGGTACGTGCCGGTTACCGGCGGGCGGGAGGGTGCGGCCGGCGTGGCGCCCGTTCCGGGCCGGACGTACCGCGTGGTGATCGCCGAGCAGCAGTCGGGATACACGATGGCGGGACAGGAGGTCACCGCCCAGTACGTAGCTGAGATGATCAAGACCCTGGGGCGCACCGGCGTTACGCCGTTCCCTGTGGGCGCTGAGGGGATCATCGGCCTGGGCTCGATGCTCTACGTCCCCGCCGGCCTCTTCGGCTCCGGCCGGAACGCCGCGCCCGTCCTCAAGGCGCAGGCCCTCGCACAGCAGTGATGCCGCTTTCGGGGCCGTCCGATCGAGCGGCCCCGGTTGGCCGGTCCGCGCCGCGCGGACCGGTCCCCCTGCGGCGGAGAGCACCGCCGCACCACGAAGGAGAGGACATCCGCGTCGTCCCCCTGTTCGACCGGCCCTCCCCCGCCGCCGCTTCGGCCCGTTCCTCAGCCGCGCCGGCTGACGGGCGGGGCGCCGATCATCCACCGGGCGCGAGTCATCGGGGATGTCTTCCTGATTACTTGATACATGGACACCCCTAGTGAATCAACAGGCGCAATCTCAACTTTCACCAGGGAAAGCCTAGACATGATTTACGTGGGTATACTATTCTCTGTGTTGGCGGGAGAGCACCCGCCAAGACCACGAAGAGAGGAACGCCCCCATGGACGCTGCCCTTGCCATGAAGCCCTTGCAGCAACTCCTGGCCCAGTACGGGCAGATGCGGATGGTTCTGCACCCCGACCCCGAGCAGTGCAGCATCCCCAGGGAGAAGCGCCAGGCGTACCGGCACTACCTCATGCACGCCGATCAGCTCCGCGAAAGCCGCATCGACGCCAACAACGGCAGTACGCGGCTGAGCATCCGGTTCCTCACGTACACCGACCCCGTCTCGCTCACCTACCGGTACGCCGTCGACTACTGGTCCCTGCGCACCCGTGTGGTCATCGACCACACGCTCCGCGCCGTGGCCGAGAAGGCCTACGAGGAGACCGTCCGGGCAGAGTTCGCGCACCCGGCACTCCCCATGTCCGTGAAGCGGTTCACGCGCGGTCTGGCCAGCTTCTACGACGTCACCGACGTCATCTGACCGGGTCTGGTCCCTCTCTCGCCGGGGCGAGACCGTACGCGCCGCGCCCCGGCACCCTCCCCCATCTCACCGCACGTTCACCGAGGAGACCCGCCCGTGAGCACCGCCCCCGCCATCGAGCGCCCCACCTACCCGGAATGCCGCCGGTCCTGGATGCAGGAGCCCGATGCCCCTACCTGCTTCGCCTGGATCACCGCGCGCGCCATCTTCCGCGCCGAGCAGGCCCAGCTCCGAGCGAACAACGCGCTGCGCTCGATGACCAGCGACCGCGTTGAGGCCCGCTACTGGGCCGCCTACCCGGAGGAGCGTAACGCCCGGCGCGCAGCCCTCACGAGGGAGCGTGACGACGCCTGGGCGGAGATCGGCGCGCTGCTGGCCCGACGTGCCGAGTGCACGTGCACCGGGCCGGATATGTGGCGTTGAGCGTCCGCCATCCCGCGTAACAGCTCCCCGCTGGACGGGGCGTGCCCCCACCGCGCCCCGGCACCCTTCAACCGCACTCACGCCATCGGAGCGCCCCAGTGACCCCTGATGCCGCCCTGGGCCACCTGATCACCGTCCTTGCCGGACAGCTCACTACCAACCCCGTCCCCGTCGCCTTCTGGATGCCGACCGCTGGTGACCGCGCCGGCGCCGTCATCTGGGGAGACCCCAACCGGCGGACCTCGTACCGGCCCGGAGACGACCCTGCGGAGTGGGAGTTCCGCGAGCTGGTCATGGGTTGGCCGGAGTTCGTCAACCTCATCCGCGGCGGACTCGCCCCCGCCCAGGTCAACACCGCGATCCAGGCCCGCGCAGCCCGGTACCGCGCCCGCTACGGCCTCTAACGCCTCCGCCGGGGCGCGCTCCGTGTTGCGCCCCGGCACCTCCCCAGACCATCCGACTTCACCGAGGAGAACCCCGTCATGCCCCGTGCCGCTTGGGACGCCACCCCGACCGCCTACCAGGCCCGCCTTCTGATCGCCGCGCTCGATGACTCCCAGCGCCGCATCCCGTCCGACGCCAAGACCCGCACGGTCGACATCATGCGCCTGCGCCAGTGGGTCCGGCCCCGCCGGCTCGACAGCAGCGCCTCGTTCATCGAGTCGAGCGTCCGGGACTTCGTGCTCACCCACCACGGCGTGAACGCGGCCCAGCGGGCACTCACCGCGCAGCTCGCCCAGAAGTACCCCATCGGTGCCGCGGCCTTCTTCACCCCCGAAGGCGCCACGGCGCGGGACGTCGTCGTCGTGACCTCCGGACCCGACCAGGAGGGCACCGTCGAGGTGCTCAGCATGAAGCAGGGCGGCGCGCCGGTCCGTGCACCGCTCACCGCGCTGGAGGAGCTGCCCGAGCTGCCGCCGGAGCCCGAGGGCGAGATCACCGACTGGTGGACGATCACGGACGCCCAGGGCGCGGAGCTCACCCGCGTGCAGGCCGAGGACGACCCCCGGGCGCGGAAGGCGGCCGAGCGTCACCCGGCGGTCGTCGCGGCGGTCCGCCGGGACAAGGGGTTCGCCGTGCGCCGTCTGCGTACCTCGGAACTGTCCGTCCCCGTCGGGGAGCTGCGCGGGGCGCCCCGCTTCTCCCCGGCCCCGGCCGTCGTGGAGCCTACTCGGACGGTTCCGGCCGCTGCCCCGGCCCGCCGCGCCGACACGGTCCGCTCCGAGTACGTCGGCCGGTCGATCCCGTCCCGGCTCGAGGCGGCCGGAGTCCCGGGCGGGATGAAGTACAGCCGCGCGGCGGGTGCCCTGCGCTGGGTCCTCCCCGGAGGTGAGGAGCTCACCCCGGGTGAGGCCGTCGACCGCTTCTTGAGCTAGCCACACACCCGCCGGGGCGCGGCTCCCCCGCTGCGCCCCGGCCCTCCGCCGACCGTTTCAACCCACGAAAGGCCAGCCATGCAGACCATCGCCCTGTTCAACGTCCCGACCGCCCTGGAGCCGGCCGCCCAGCCCCGCCGTGTGCCGCTCCCGTTGGGAGAGCTGCCCGTCTCGAGCGTCCCGGCCGCGTACGACCGGGATCACCTCTACAGCCCGAAGGCGAACACGGCCGCGGTCGTCGACCACCGGCCCGGCGACCAGTTCCCCCCGCTCCCGCCGTCCCCGTCGGAGCCGAAGGCGTGGTACGCCTGGTGGCGGACCGAGGCCAGCGTGCCCACGCCGGACTACCTGGGGCTCGAGCCCGGCGACGTGATCACCGTCGTGGACACCGGAACTGCGACCGTCGTATCCACCTGCCGGTTCGGCGCAGTCGTCCGCTACGAGCTGCCTCCGTCCGAGTGGCGCGACAAGGAGCACGCGGAGATGTACGTGACCGCCCGCAACCAGTTCGGCCACTGGTACCGCTGACCATCCACCCGGGGCGCAGCTCCCGCGCTGCGCCCCGGGCCCGCTGCCCCGCTCTCCGCCCCTGCCACGCTCTCGAGGATCCCGCCATGCAGACCGCGACCCTGTTCGACCTCCCTGACATCCAGACCCTCCAGGAAGCCCCGGCGGCCGCCGCGCCGGCGAAGCCCAAGCCGAAGCGGAAGATACGGGCCGTGCACCCGTCGGTGCCGCTCAGCCCGTGGACGACCGTGCCGGACGAGCTGATCCGGGATGCGGACTGGGTGGTCATATCGAGTTCGGGCGGGAAGGATTCGCAGGCCATGCTCTCGTACGTCGTCCAGCGTGCGCGGGCCCTGGGGATGCTGGACAAGGTCGTCGTCGTTCACGCGGACCTGGGCCGGGTCGAGTGGGCGGGTACCCGCGAGCTCGCCGAGCTCCAGGCGCGCCTGGCCGGGGTCCGCCGGTTCGAGGTGGTCCAGGCGTCCGGCGCCGATCTCCTCGACCGCGTCGAGATCCGCTACGGCAAACTCAAGGCGAAGGCGCAGCAGGAGGCCCTCGAGCGGGGCGAGGACCCGGCCACGGTGAAGGTCCCGCCGGCCTGGCCGTCGAGTTCAGCGCGCTGGTGCACCCCGGACGTGAAGCGGGGCCCGATCCGGACCCTCTACACGCGGCTGGTCGCGGAGCTCGCGCATCTGGGCCGCCCGGTGCGCATCCTGGAGTGCATCGGGCAACGCGCCGCGGAGAGCAACCAGCGGGCGAAGCTCGCCGAGGTGGAGATCAACCGCGGGGCGAGCAACGGGAAGCGGCACGTCACCACCTGGCGGCCCATCCACGCGTGGAGCGACCGGAAGGTGTGGCGGGAGATCGCCCGTTCCCGTCTGCCGTACCACCCGGCGTATGACTGGTCAAACCGGCGCCTGAGCTGCGTTTTCTGTGTCCTCGGGTGCAACAGCGACCTGGTGAACGGTGCGCGGCGCGTGCCGGAGCTCGCCGAGGCGTACGCCCGGATGGAGATCACCGTGGGGGCCGACTTCAAGAAGGGGCTGAGCATGGCGGAGATCATCCGGCGCGCTCAGGCCCTAGAGGCGGCCGAGGGCCCCGCCGCGCGGCCGCCGGTCGGTACAGCGATGGCCGAGCACGTCGGGCGGGCCGTGACGAGCAAGTACCGCGCCCGCCGGACCGCGTTGTACGGCGTGGCCGCCTGATTCGCACCATGCCCGCGCCGGGCCCGGTCCGGCGCGGGCAGACTGCCCCCCCTCTTCCTGATGGAGACGACGATGACCGAGCAGCCCGAGGACCTCGACGAGCGGCCGGAGGCGGTGCGCGCCCTGGTGGGCCGGACCATCACGGTGACGGAGGCCCTGTCGGGGATCCCGAACAGCCGGCCGTACCAGCTCCGCGTGACCGACGCCCGCATGTCGCCCGACTCGGCGTCCGGCGTGGTGTGGGTGACTGGTGACCGGCTCCGCATGGACGGCACACCCGCCCGGCGGAAGCGCGGGCCCGTGAAAAACACCACCATCTGGCTGGCCGACGGCTGGCCGGAGATCCTCAGCCTGCCCGCCCTGCCACCGCGCGAGTGGGTACGGGAGGCCGTGGGACAGCCGATGTATGCGGAGCACCAGCGCACCGGTATGGCGGCCCAGATCGTCGACCAGGGCGTGACCTACCGGGTCACGGTCGGCGACGTCGACGAGGGCCAGGCCGTGCCCGGGGACCAGGTGGCGCAGAAGGTGGCCGAGGTGCTCGCTGTGCACGGGGTGCGGCTGGACCGGCACGCGGACGGGCGGACGCTGCGGCTGCGCTACGACGACGGCCGGCCCGCGGTGATCCTGACGCCGGTGGGCCCGTAGACGGACCGGCTGGAGCGTACGGCGGGGATCGTCCTGGTGGACGGCCCCCGCTTCTGTTTCTGACGTCCCCCTACCCCAAGCATTCTTATGGGTGTACCATTTCATGTGTTGGTGGAGAGCAACCACCGACGGACCACAAAGCGAGGAAACCCCTATGTCTTCTGCTGTCCTTTCCGGCATTCCCGCACTTTCAGAGAATGCATATCCCACGGGATCGCGTCCCGCGTCGATGCTCGCCCCCGGCAGCGCCGGCCAGCAGATGGCCGACGCGCTTGCCGAGTGGGGCGTGACCGTCCACCACGACGAAGACGCCGGTAACTCCTGGCTGCTCATCAACCTGGACGGCGACGACTTTCCCGGCATCGGCACGCCGCACCTGGTCGCCTACGTCTACGACTGGGAAAAGGACGCGCTGTTCGTCGACGAGCCCTTGGAGGGCCGGGCTGCCACCTGGCGCGTGAACTTCAACAACGGCCGTACCGAGGCGCCCGTGTTCACCGGCAAGCGGACCGACCCGGCCACCGACACCACCCAGTGCGCCGCGTTCATCGCGGACTACCTCACCGCGCCCCCGGCCGCCACCGCTGACGGTGTGCTGCTGGACGCGCTGGAGACGTACGGGATCACCGCCAAGCCTGACGTGTCGTGCTACGTCGTGCCGCTGCCCGCGGCCGCGGCCGCGGCCGACGGCACGGAGTACCTGACCATCTCCGGCAGCGACGACGCGACCATCGACCACCCGGCCGCGGAGCACCGGGGTTGGACGGTGTGGCGGCACTCCGCCAACGGGGAGCCGATCGGGGACGCGCTCCTGGAGCACCCCGGCACCGCGTCGGTGGACTGCGTGACCGACTCCGTCCAGGTCGCCGAGGAGATCGCCGCCTACCTCGCCGCGTTCACCGGCTCCCGCCTGTCCTGACACAGGTTGCCGGGGCGCGACGTTCCCCCATGCGCCCCGGCATCTTCCGCAACCCACGTCCATGGAAGGACACCGATGGACTCCGTCGACTTCACCCCGAGGGACATCCCTGCCCTGCGCCGGGCCGCGCGGTACCTGCGCCGCACGGAGCTGGAGCTGCCGAGCACGGCGGACCCCAAGACCCATGACGCCATCCTCGTTTCCGCGCTGCGGCTGGACGGCGAGGCCGACGCGCTGGGCGGGCAGGCCCCCGACCCGAGCGTGAAGGACACCCGGCGCCCGATCTTCAACCAGCTCGTCGCCCCCGGGGCCGGCGGGCGCATGTGGCACGAGGAGGCGAAGGCGCTCCTCGACGCCCACGAGGACGCCGTCCGGGCCGCCGCCGCGGTGGGCATGCTGCGCCTCCAGGGCGCGATGCTCGCCCTGCACCCGAGGACCGACAACCCCCGGCACGGGTGCTGCGCCCCGCCGAAGCTCTGCAGGGGCCACCGGCCGGAGTGCCGGAGCAGCGAGCACACCATCGGTGGTCAAGTGCCGTGGCCGTGCCGATCGCTGCGCGCCGTCGGAATCCGCAGCGACTCCGACGCCGACGCCGTGCGCCAGGCCCTGGCCGAGCTCGAGCGCCAGGCCGACCCCCACGGCTACCCGAGCCGGAAGAAGGGGACCCGCGGCCGCGCTGTGCACGCCACCAGGCAGATGCACGACGGCATCGGCGACATCGGCGCGTGCGGGGTGTACTTCCCGCGCGACATGGAGTCCAGCCTCGAGGACCCCGACGCCGAGGTGACGTGCCTGGCCTGTATCAAGGCGCTCGCCTTCAAGAAGCAGACCGACGACGAGTTGGAGGCCGCGCTCGACGGCGGGAGCGCTCACCGCTGCAACCTGCCGCCCACCCGCCGCCTGCCGTGCGGCTGCTGCCCGCACCAGGTCTGCGAGGACTGCGCGCGCTGCGCCCACAAGTGCGAGTGCGGTACCGGCGGCACGCCCACCAAGTAGCCCATCCCGGCCGGGCGCCCCGCGCGCCCGGCCCGCTCCTCACCCGCCCGAGACCCGGCAGGAGTTGCGAGATGACGCCGTACGAGCGCCTTATGGCCGAGGCCATCCCGACCGGCAAGTTCGGCGGTCCGGACGTCGACAGCCAGGCGCGCAAGACGTCGGCCGCGACGTCGACGCCGGAGCAGCAGGCCGCGCGCCGCGCCGCTCTGGAGGAGGCACAGCGCGGGTGGCACCTGCCGGACAAGGACTCGGAGCGCAAGCGGGAGCGCAGCCGCGAGCGCAAGCGCGCCGCCCGCCCGCGTCATCTGCGTCTCGTACCCGACCCGACCGACGCCGAAGCCGCTTGATCACCCCACGCCCAGAGAGGCACCGCCATGCGATGGACCGTCACGCCCCGCCGCCGCAAGCCGAACAGCCGCCGCTGGACCGTCGACCGCACCGAGTACGCCCGCCGCCGGCCGTGGCTGCTCGAGCTCCTCAGCCTGTCCGTCCCTCGTCCCGCCTGACCGCCCGCCCATCGCCGCGGCGTACGCCCGCGGCCGTCCCGAGAATGGAACACCCCCGTGCCTAACCAGCTTGCCGTCGTCCGGTCGCTCCGCGAGGACGTCATCGGTCCGAACCATCACTACTCGTTCGGTGAGATCGCCACCATGCCTGTCGAGCCGTACGAGGCGGTCACGGAGGCGATGGCCGCGATCCTCGAGCGGGTCGCCGTGGCCGTGGACTGGCGGCGTCTCCTCGTTGAGGCGTCCTGGCGTCACATGGAGCTGCACCCGGACCGGAAGGAGAACCTGCTTCGGTACCAGAGCGAGGTCACCGGGGTGTGCGGCGAGTGCCTCGCCGAGGCCCTGCTTCAAGAGCACACGGGGGCGCCGGACTGGAAGCGGTCGCCGGAGGCCGAGATGCGGCACCAGGCCGTCGACTGGGCCGCGGTCGTCGCCGAGGCCCTCCCGCACCGCCGCGGGCTCATCAAGCACCAGTACCGGACGCCGCACCGTGGCCGGTAAGCCCGAGGCCACCCTTCACTCCGCCCGCCCTGTTCACCAGGAGAAGACGATGACCAGCTCCACCCCTGCCGACTCCGGCCGGCTCACCTACCCGTACTGCTACACCGACGGCCAGAACCACCGTCTGAATCTGCACACCGCGGTCGACGGGAACGGTGAGCCGTACGTGTGGGTCGACGCCGAGAACTTCGCCCACGGCGGCGCCCAGGTGTCCGTGTGGCTGACGATTGAGCAGGTCGCCGAGCTCGACGCCGCGCTCAACACCGGCAGCGAGTACCGCGCCACCGACCACACGGGCGACAGCCTCAGCGTGACGCCGGGCGCCACCTGGACCACGTTCACCGTGACCCGGCAGGCGAACGACGACGACGAGGCCGCCGCGGTGCCCGTCGTCGTCCTCACCGGCCGGCTGCCGGAGTTGCGCGACGCGCTCGCCACGACCGCGCAGTTCGCGCAGCAGCGCATCGCTGCAGGCGCGCGGAAGCCGTACGTGCTCACCCCGGCTGAGCATGACCGGGCGTGGCACGCGATCGAGGACGCCGCCGGCGAGCCGGGGGCCGACCCGGGCACGATCCTGCGGGCCGTCCTTGGTGCGCTGCAGATCCTGCCGCCCAGCGCCGAGGACTGGGAGGCCGCCCGTGCGGAACTGCACGGCCGCCGAGGTGCGCAGGACGGGACGCCGCGCCGTGACCGGTAAGCCCACAGGCCGTGCCCTGGTCTGCCGCTGGTGAGACGACGAGCCCGGTGGCCGCGGGGAAGCGCGGCGGCCGGGCGGCACGGCTCCCAAAATACTGTAAAGAGCTTTACGGTTAGGGTAAGATGTCTTACATGACAGAGATCGCATACACCGCGAACTACGTGACACAGGAACAACTCCGCCTCGCCTACGCCCGGCTCGGCCACACCTCCCCCACCCCCAAGTGGGCGGCAACCTTGCTGATCAGGCCGAGCCTCACGATGGCATGGGCGTGCCCCGTCCTCGCGTCGGACCGGACGGAGGAGGACTCGGCCCGGTACGACTGGCACGTCATCGCCGAGGCGGGTGAGCTGGACTGGCCGCCGCTCCGGCCCGAGGACGAGATTTGGCCGGCCCTGCTGGAGAAGGAGCCGGTGCCCACCGGGGAACTGGCCGAGCGCCAGGCGGCCATGCTCGGGCAGACCGTCGAGGAGATGCACCGCGCCGCGCTGCGCCGTCACTACCTGTCCGACGCGCACATCGGCGGCCTCAAGCGCAACAAGGCGGACGTCAACTTCGACCCGATCGTGCGGGACTGGGACGCGACCGCCCGCGAACTCGCGGCCTTCCTCGACACCCACCGGCCCCCCAAGCTGACCGCGGAGCAGCGGGTGATGGTGCAGGGCGTGCGCCTGGCCGAGCTGGAGGCGCAGGTGGAGCAGACCAAGGACAGCCTGGGCCGGCTGATGCGCAACGCCGCGCGCGAACAGGGCGAGAGGCTGCGCCGCGGCTTCAAAGCAAACATGACGGCCTGGTCGGGGAAGTCGCGGCCCACCGTGGACGCCTGGCTGGCGGCCCCGGGTTGCTGCGAAGGGCCGGTTCCCGACGATGCGGGGCAGATCGTCCTGGTGAACGCCCGCGTCGGCGACGAGGTGCCCGGTGTGGAGCTGTCCAACCTCGCCGAGCAGGGGCGAGAGGTGAGCTTCCTGAACGGGCCGCACCCCGAGATCGACGCGTTCTTCAGCGAGGTGGGGTACGGCCCGGACCAACCGGACGAGCTGATCTACGCGTTCCCCGCCGGGGAGGCTCAGGCCCCGTACGGCTTCCCGATCGGCACGTTCGACGTCCCGGCCGCAGACGTGAAGACCATCCGCGAAGCCATCGCCGCCCAGCCCTGACAGCTCTCGTGCTCCGCCGAACCGCCCGCCGCCGCGCGGGCGGTTCGCTATGGTGGGCTCATTGCTCCCCGCCGACGCGGGGGTGACCCAATCACTGAACCTCTTCAGCTGATCGGTCGAGTGCTGTCCCCGCCGACGCGGGGGTGCCCGCCCTGAGCCTGTCACGGCCATGGTGCGGCTTCCTGCTCCCCGCAGCGCGGGGATAGCCCCGGTGCCTCCTGTGAGGCCCGCTCGGGCGTGCTCCCCGCGCATGCAGGGTCAAGTCGAAGGGATGAAAGGTGCCCCGTATGCCTGCTCAGCCTCACCCCCTGGCCGAGTACGCCGACCGTATCGACGCGGCGAAGGTCTACACGCTCCGGCAGCTCGCCGAGCTGCTCGAGCTTGCCCCCTCCAGCGTGTCAGGGATGGCCCGCTACGGCTGGCTCCCCGGCAGCCGCATGAAGCCCCACCGCCGCGGCGGCCGCACCTACACCTGGACCGGCAAGCAGTTGCTGCGCCTGGCCGCGCGCCCGATCCGGGTGAGGTTCGACCACGAGCGCTACGCGCCGTCGACGCTGTACCGCGTCGGCTGCCGGTGCCCGACCTGCGTGCAGGCGCACAGCGCCGACAGCCAGGAGCGGAAGCGGGCCCTGGCCGACGAGGCGTTCCCGAAGGAGAAGCGGGACCGGCTCGTCGCCCTGGTCGCCGACGCCACGCCCGTGGCCGAGGCCGCGGCCGAGGTCGGCGTGACCCTGGGCCAGGTCTATGGCCGGGCGACGTGGGATGCGGCCTTCGCCGAGGAGCTGGACGAGGCCGCGTGGTCCCTGTGCGTGCTGGGCCAGACCGACCCGGCCTGCAGCACGGCCAGCGGCTACCGCGGGAAGCCGGGTGGGACGTCGCCGCGGCCGGCCTGCCGGGGGACCGGGTGCAGGGAGTGGCGCCGTGGCCAGGCGCAGTTGGAGCGGTCCGAGGCCGCCGCGGCGTAAGGCGCTCGCACCCGTGATGCACGATGGCCCCGGACCGAAGTCCGGGGCCATCTGTGCTGGTGAGCAACTGTCACCCATCACGGTGGATGCTGCGTTGCGATCCTCACCCGGGAACCCGATCCCGGTTCTCAACCGCGCCGATGGTGCGCGATGTGCCACCCTCGTCCCCTTGCGGGGCGAGGCGGTTTCACCGTAGCACTTCCCCCAGACAGCCGGGTATCGGTTGTCCTCTTTCGGGTTACACAACTGCCGTATGCTGCACACCTGTTACACACACGCGCGGAGCCCCGGCCACCTGCTATGGCCGGGCCTTCGCGCGTTCTATGCGGTGCGCCTACTTGGCTTCCTTCTTCATGCGGGCGAGGACCGCGTCGAATACGGCGGGGTCCTCGACGAAGGCCTCGAGCAGGTGGCGCTCGACCTCGACGCGCGGGATGCGGCCGCGGTTGAGAGCGTCGGCCAGGGCGAGGGCGCGGCGTTCGACGTTGCGGCGGACGGCCGGGGGGATGCCGGTGCTCGCCGGCAGCGCCTTCGGTTCGGCGTTTTCGATGACGCCCTCGAGCATGCGGGTGATCTGGTCGGCGTCTTCGTCGTCCTTGAGCGCCAGGTCGTCGGGCAGGAGCTTGACCAGGTCCCGGAGTCGTTCGGCGGTGACCTTGTCCGCGCCGTGCTGCTCGACGGCGATCTCGTACAGGGCGACGCCGGCGTTCAGGCCGTACTTGTTCGTGAGCGGGACGAGTTCGCGGACCTGCCCCTCGGGGGCGTTGTAGCCGCGCGCGGCGAGGGCCTCGGCCAGGGGCCAGGCGGCACGGAGCTTGGAGCATCGGGACTGCTTGATGCCGTACTCGTTCCAGGCCCATTCCTCGATCGTCGTGTAATACTCGCCGGGCTTGATCTTGTGGGGGATGCGCCGGAACAGGCGGCCCGTGGCGATGGTGTCGAGGGACTTGCCCGCCATCCAGTACGCCGTCGTCAGCAGCTCCACGCCGCCGACGCAGGCGTCCAGGCGTGCCTTCTCCTCGGCGGTGAGCTCGCCCTCCCCGGCGGGCTCAACGGGGTCGGGGATCTGGTGCAGGCCGGGCCGGGCCGCCTCGACGGCATCCGCGATGCGCGCCGTGACGGCGGACTCGGTCGCTTCGGTGCGGGCGGCTTCGGTGCGGACCAGGGCGTTGGCGGTGGTGTCCGTCTCCTCCTCGTCGCCCCAGCCCAGATCGAACCTCTTGGTCATGCGGCCTTCACCAGCCCCGCGTTCGCGGCGATGTCGCGGAAGAAGCCGGCCGTGTCGCACCTGGGCCGGAACTGGACGACCGGCAGGCCCTCGTGGCGGGCCTCCTTGAGGTCGGCGGACCGGATCGGTACCTCGCCGAGCAGCGGGATGGTGGGGTGCTGGCGGAGCACGTCGTACACCTCGCGGTCGAAGGCGCCCATGGGCTTGGTGACGCGGCCGATGATCAGGCCGAGAACGTCAAAGTCGTCGCGGTCGACGAGCTTCATGATCTTCTTGTGCTGGGCGATCTGCAGGCGGACGCCCTCCATCGCCCACTCGTCGACGTCGACGTTGATGATGGCGAAGTCCGCGGCCGCGGTCTGAGCGTCGGTGTCGGTGTCGAGGGCTGGCCGCATGTCCAGCAGGATCACGTCCACCTCGCCGTGGAACGGCTCGAGCATCCGCCGGTAGAGGGTCAGACCCATGCCGGTGTCGCGCAGGCCGCTGGACAGCAGCGCCATGTCGATGCTCGCCGGCAGGAGCTGGATGTTGGGCACCTGCGTCTGGACGACGAGCGGGTGAGCGTCGAGGACCTCGAGGACCGCGGTGCTCTGGGTGAAGCCAGCAGGGTTCGGCCGCTTCACCTTGAAGGCGGTGGTGGCGTTGCCCTGGGGGTCGCAGTCGACGATCAGGACGCGAAGGCCGTGCTCGGCGAGCGCGCCGGCGAGGTTGATGGTGTGCGTGGTCTTGCCGACGCCGCCCTTCTGGTTGCACATGGCGATGATGACCGGGCGGCCGTCGCGGTTCATGAGGTCGGCGACGCGGTCTCTGAGTTCCGCGGCTCGTGGTCGGGGGTCGAGGAAGGTCCCCGCGGTGGTGTTCGTCATGGGAGGGACGATAGTCAGACGGACGGCCGGGGTCGGGCGGCGCTCCCGTATCGGTGCGGGATCTGGTACGTGGTAAGGCCCCGTACGTCACCCGTACGGGGCCCTGGACGTTTGCCCAATTGGGCAAGAATGATCTTGTTAGCTCAAGGCCGTCTTTCGCTCGTCGCCGCGCAGGGGCGGTTCTACGAGGTGAGGCTTCCGCCGGCCGAACAGCATGGGCCAAAGCATGTCCGGCGAGATCAGGCGGGTGGCCGGCTTCTCCAGGCTCATCACGTCCAGCAGGGCGGCCAAGGCGCGCGGGTTGCTGGCGCCGGTCTCGACGCACCGGTCGACGTAGCGGGCGAGGAGCCTTTCCGCAGCGGTGGGCGGGGTGTCGGTGGCGCCCGGATAGAGGGCGTCTTGTCCGACGGCCAGGTCCCAGGCCGCGGCGACGGGGCGGGCTGCGGCTCGCTGGAGGCGCCGGGCGGTGCCGGGCGTGGTGAGGGGGGTGGAGTGCAGCACCGCGCGGACGGCCAGCGCGCACTGTGCGGCGACGGTGAGGCCGTGGCCGTAGACGGGGTTGTAGCTGGCGATGGCGTCGCCGATGACGGTGAACCCGTCGGGCCAGCGGTCCATTCTCTCGTAGTAGCGGCGGTGGTTGGCTGTGCTGCGGGTGGTGGCTACCTCGCTGATCGGCTCGGCGTTTTTCAGCAGTTCCCCGATGATGGGGTCGCCGAGGCCGAGCGCGAAGTCGACGAAGGCCTCGGGGTCGCTGGTGGGCTCGCCGCCGCGCGTGCCGGACAGGGTCACGATCCACTGGGCGTTCTCGATCGGCAGGATGATGCCGCCTTGGCCGGGTGCCTTGGCGGGGTTGGCCTGTACGTTGATCAGCGGGAAGTCGGCGCTCGCGGTGGAGCCGGGGGCGCGGTAGAGGCGGGTGGCGTAGGTGACGCCGGCGTTCACCTCCCGCTCGGTGACCGCGGGTAGGCCGAGGGCCTGTAGCCACTGGGGGGCGCGGGAGCCGCGGCCGGAGGCGTCGACGACGAGGTCGGCGTGCAGGGTGTGCTCGTCGCTGCCGGCTCTGACCCGAACACCGGTGACGCGGGTAGCGGTGCCCTCGAGGGCGAGCGCGGTGGTGTCCTGGTGGAGCGTGATCCGTTCGTCGTTCAGGACCCGGGCTCGGAGCGCGGCGTCCAGGAGGAGGCGGGAGCACACCAGGTTGCGGTGGTGGGTGGACCGGAAGCGGCGGAACCATATCTCGTTGGGCGCCCGGGACACCATGTCGCCCATGATGTGCACCAGGCGCGCGCCGCTGGCGACGATCTCCTCGATGACGCCGGGCAGCAGCGTGTTGAAGGCTTGCACGCCGCCGCTCCACACGAGGTGAGCGTGGCGTGCTTGGGGGACGCCTCGGCGTGGTTCCGGCCCGTTGGGCAGGGGGTCGCGTTCGACGATGGTGACGTCGGCGAACTCGGTGAGCGCGGCCGCGGCGAACAGGCCGGCGGCGCTGGCGCCTATGACGATCGCGGTGGGTCGGCCAGTGGTGGCTTGCTCAGGCATGGAAGGTCACGCTTTCTGTGCTGGTCACCTGCTGGCGGATGCTGTCGAGGGTGCGGGGCCGGGACAGGGCCTGCGCTACGGCGTCGAGGTAGTCGATGACGTCGGGGCCGATCTGGGGGACTTCGTCGCCGGTGTGGCGGGGCTGTTGGCGGCGGTAGGCGTCGGTGGCGTCCTGCAGGGCGACGGCGCCGGCGATGCCTCGGGCGTTTGCCTTTCCACGCGTGGCGACGGCGGCGGCGTGGGCCCGCTGGTAGGTCTCGGGGGAGAAGTACGGGGCGAGCAGGCGCAGTGCGTCGTGGATGCGCTGCTGGCGTTGCAGGACACGGAGGTCGAGAGGGACCCACCAGCCGAAGCGGGCCGTGGCCGCGGCCGGCTGGACGACGCGGACCGTGCGCCACAGGAACCGCAGGCGCTGGTAGTCGCGCAGTTCCCGGCAGACCTTCTGACACCAGGGCCCGACCTGGGGGGCGATGAAGCCCAGTGCCACCAGGACGGCCTCCAGGAGAGCGAAGGGGGGTGCGGCCTTGGTGCTGAGCCAGTCCAGGTTGTTGCCGGTCCAGCGGGCGCCTACGGCGATCAGTTTGGCCACGTCGAATACGAGGCCGGAGGCGTATCCGACCTGGAGGCAGACGAGGCCCGTGCGGAGCCAGCGGTGGGTGACCTGGGGGTACCACTTCCACAGCATGTACGCGGCGATCAGGGATGACACCATGTGAGCGGTCACGTACAGCAGAGTGTGCTCGCGCATCCACGGGGTGGTGGCGTAGTAGGTGTCGAGGTCGTAGATCCGCGGCTCTGGAACGTCCGCCAGGAGGAACGTTGCCCACAGGGCGAGGATGATGCCGGCGTAGATCCAGTAGATCGCGCGCATGCGCCTGTCTCGCCGCTTCGAGGGGGGTTCCCTCCAGCGCATGATCATGGTCAAGCCGGTGGCGCAGAAGGCGGTCAGGAAGCTGTACGCCCACGGTGCCGCGATGTTCGGGATGCCCGTCCAGACGTTCAGCCGATGAATGTTGGCGGGGGTGATGACGACCAGGACGGCAGTTGCGCAGGTCAGGAGGATGGTCGTCGCCCGTACGTCGGCGTCCTTCATGGCCCGCAGGAAGGTGGGCGCCTTCAGCAGCAGGGCTATGGCCAAAAGCGCGGTCGGCAGGATGTAGGGGATGTGGAAGTCAGGGCTCATCAGAGGATGCGTCCGCCACGGTTGAGCAGGGACAGGTTCAGGCGGCCCTCAACGGTGCCGGGGTTCGCGGGGCTTTGTGCGTAGCGGCCGGTCATCCAGGTACGCGCTTCGCGGCCGAAGAACAGGCCGAACGTTTCGGCGTCCACTTCGGCGCTGGCGACGGATTCGGACCGAGCGGCTACCGCCAGGATGGCGTCACGCGGGATCTCCTCGGTGCTGAGGATCTGTTCGGCGGCGCGTCGGATGGCGTCGGGCGCCTGGTCGGTGGGGAGGGCTCGGGCCGCGGCGTTCATTCCGGCGAGGTGGTAGCAGGAGTCACCGCGCGCTTCGTGCCACAGCTCGTGGCCCAGGATGACCAGTTGGGCCTCGGGGTGCATGTGCTGTTCCACCACGATGATGGAGCGGTCGCCAAAGTCGATGCGCATGCCGGAGACGGGTACGGGAAGGTCGGCGGGGAAGGTTCTGAACGCGAGGTCGATGGGGCGCTCCAGGTGGGCGCTCAGTGCTCGGCAGAACGCTTGCATGACGACCTGCGGTTCGGCCGGCCGTTGGATGGTCTTGGCGGCTTCCTTGCCCAGAGAGGACAGCAGGGCCTTCATCGCACGGGTGCTCATCGGCTGGTGTCTCCCTTCGGCGGCATGACCGACTTGATGACTCCTTCCAAGAGGTTCTCAAGCTGCCCGCGCGTCATACTGCCGTGATGACGGAGATCCATGGCTTTTATGCCGAATTTCTCCATAAGCGCCGTAACTGGGTCTTGTTCGGGATTCTCATATTTTGTCAGGATTGGCAGCAGAACGCGGTTGAGAGCGTCGGCCGGCGGCGCAGTGAAAAAGGCCTCCCCTCCCTCGACTCTGAAGAAGGCCACGAGGTCGTGCAGCAGGGGAACGCTGGGCATTTTCTCCCCCTTGAGCACCTGTCGGGCCCACTTCGTAGAGATGCCCAGCCTCTCGTGCACCTCCAGAACAAGGTCACTCAACCTCTTTTCACGGGAGCTCAGGTAGGCGTCCGCGAGCCGCTTGATGCGGTCGCAGACGCGTTCCTCGACCGTGTCCTGCGGGAGGTCGTCGCCGCGGAGCAGGGCTCGGACGGTGCTCTCTGGCAGGGCCGTTTTGGCAGCCAGCACTTGCGGGTTGAGGTCCTGCTCGCCCGTGTGCGCTCTGAGGCGTCGAAGGGTCTCGGGGAGAGGCAGCTCCACTGGTGGCTCCTGATGTCGTGGGACTTTGCTGCCCGAACACTACGCGGCGGAGCGCCCACAGGGAACGATCGTCCCCTGTGAGGGAACGATCGTTGACACAGGTGACTGATGCATTGCAAGATCCAGCCAGCGGAATCGGTCCGTCCGAGCACGCTACGTAACTGCCCTGCGAATACTCCCCTGTTCGCGGCGTACCCGCTCACAGAAAGTAGCGAAATGACGAGACATGCCCAGCGAAGATGCGTCACTCCTTCGGAACGAACACATTCGAACTAGCATTCGCTTGATGCTGCCGACGGGACGGGATGACCATGACGCTCTCCGACGCGACGCCCCACAACTACATAACGGACCGCCTCGACAGAGCGACCGCCGGCCCTTTGGTGACGGTGAACTCCCTGGAATTTGCTATCGGCCCCGAGGTGACACCCGCCGAAGTGGTGCAGAGAGCCACCGAGGTGGTGTCGTTGTCCCTGCCCAGCCTCCTCGAGGACCTTCCAGACACCGGACCGACCTGTGCCGACGTCCTGGCCGTCCTCACTGAACTCGTCGACGTGACCGCCCGGCACCAAGCCGGCATCGATCTGGTGGGCAAAGTCGCATATGACGGCGCGCACGTCACTGTGTCGGTCGGCGACATGGCTCGCCAGCTGCCCCCTCCGGAAGAGGAGCCTGGCCTGTACCTGGTGCACCGCATCGCCGTCGACATCGGGCAGTACATCGGCGACAACGGTGGCCGCGTCACCTGGGCCGCGATCGAAGCCCGAAGATGAACGCTCCCAGGCGTCCCAGCTGGGGGAAGGCCTGGACATGCAGAAGGGGCGCCAGCCTGGCCCGGCCAACGCCCCTTTGACCTCCCCGCCTGGCCTGACCAGGAAGCGGGGGTACTGCTTGACGCCGAGCATACAGGCCACTAAAAGCGGTTACTGAGGGTACACGCTCCTTCACTAAACATTGGCGGAGAAGGTGATCACGCCCTGTCAGAACCTCAGCCACCGACAGCCAGCCACAGCGATGCAGGTGGCCGAACGGGCTGGCGCGCGTATGTCTCGGGCCACCCCCACCGGGCAGGCACCACGCTTCTCCTTGCTGCCTGGGCTTACCCGAGACTAGGGACAGCCGCTACTCCTCCTGCAGGGCCCGCCCCGAGGACCGCAGCGCTTGCGCGAGGACCGCAGGGCAACCCGTACGGACCCGCACCCGCAGACGTTGGGCAGGCCCCTCTCAGGAAGATAGCGGCAGCCCTGTGACCTGCGGTGATGCATGAGTTTTGTGCAGCCACACGCACAACTTGCAGCACCGGTTCCCCGCGAAGTTGTGCAGCAGCATGCACAACTGCATCGACGCAAGGACGGCGCGCTGGCGAGTGCACAGAACCGCGAATTACATGACTCGTTAGGTATATTGGTTCCAGGTGAGATGAAGAGGAGCAGGTTAGTGGCCCAGGCAAGGCGTAGTGCCGCTGTACCCGAACCGCGGAAGGTCGTCCGGCTGTCGCCTGTTCCCGATTCGCCGAACCGCGGGCCGGAGGACCAGTCGCATAGCCTGCTCAAGGCTCTGGAGAGGATCAGCCGCAACGGCGGCACGATCCACGCCGACCCGCCTCTCAAGCGGTATGCGTTCCCCGGCGGCAAGCACCTCAGCCTGTCCACGGAGATCCACGAGAACCTGTGGCGGTTCGATCTGCCCCCGATGGCTCGCAACCTCTTGGATCTCATGGCGGCGACGCACGACGAGGACGGGTTGATCCAGGCCACCCAGCAGAGCCTCGGCAAGCACTTCAACTGCCACCACTCGAAGATCAACCGGGCCATGAAGGTGCTGGACACGCACAACTTCGCGTGGAAGCACCGACAGGGCCAGTACCGGGTGAATCCGATCTACGCCTACCGGTGGGGAAGCCGTAAGCAGCACGCCCTGATCTCACGGATCGCGGACGAGCTGAAGAACCGGCCGATTGAACCTCCCCTGTCTGAGACGAGGAACTGATGACGACCGGCGCACCTCTCGTTCACAACCCTGCGATGTGGGAGCACCTCCCGAACGCGCGCCTCAATGGCACGGCGCGCGACGTGTTCGACATTCTCACTGCCCGCCAGCGGCCCGGCGGAGAGGTCCAGATCACACAAGGGGAGTTGGCCCGCCGCCTGGGGATCAGCCAGGCGGCCGTGTCCCGCGCGATCGGCCAGCTCAAAGACATCGGCATCCTCGAGGGCCGCACGAAGCACGGGATGGTGCGTATCCACCCGCTGCTGGCCGGCTACGAGTCGGAAGCCCACATGATCAACAGCCTGACCGACCCGGACACGTACCTGTGGCCCCTGCTGTACGAGTCGGGTGTGCGGCCGCCGCGCCGGTCCGACCCGCGGGCGGGCACCATGTTCGACCCGGACCCGGACGGCGGGGAGGACGCACCCCTGCCCAAGGCCGTACCCATGCTCCGACTGGCGGGCTGACACCCCGGTCGCACGACACAGAGGGGCCCGGGAGGTTCATCCCGGGCCCCTCGTGCTGTTTTGGATAACGGGCCAGGGCGCCCCTTCTCCTCGCCGGCTGCGCCGCGAGGCGCGGGGCCTGCGCGCGCGAAAGGCCATTAGGGGAAGGGGCGCCCTGGCCCGTTATCCAAAGGATCAATCAAGTGGTGTCCGCCGACTCCCGGTAAGGCGTCCGGGTGATCCGTCGTACGAACGTAAGGCGCAGCTCCGGGTCCCTCCTCGTGCGCAAGACACCGCGGCGGCGGCCGGTACGCACCACCGTCGTCAGCCTCTCGCGCGGCAGGCCCGCGTTGCGCACGTACACGGCCGCGGCCGGCATCAGGACCCACTGCTCGTAGGGGAACTGCATCAGGGCCGTGTCGATTCCCGCGGTCGGGGCGGGTGCCAGGGCGTGCGAGGTCATCAGGGTGCTCCTCTCTTTCGGGTAAGGCGCCCGCCGGGTTGCTCTCCCGACGTTCACCTGCAGCGGGCAGATTACAGTAACCCCAGAAGAATCGGCGATCGATCAGTTGTACGGTGACGACGGCGAGTTGGCCGGTTATGCTGCTTCGGCGCCATAGCGGAAGACGATCCTCCCCCGCCCCAACGGGTCTAACGGTCAGTCCGAACCGCACGTCGGGCGCCCAGCCGGCACATGGGGGGTCTTCACGCCGTGACCGACACCGAAGCAACCATCGACCAGCTCATCACGGCCGCGGCCGCAGGCGGAAGCGACGCTCCCGCAGCGATGCGGGCCTTCTACCGCCGTATGAACAGGACGGTCTACAACTGGGTCTGCCACTACGTGCGCGACCCGCACACCGCCGAGGACCTCGCGCAAGAGGTCTGGATCAAGGTGACGCAAAACGTCGGGCGCTACCGGCCGGGCACGAACCCCACGGCCTGGCTGAGCACCATCACCCGCAACACCGCCATCGACTACCTTCGCAAAGAGCAGCGGCGGCCCACCGAAGTCCTGCAAGCCGACCACCTCCAGCTCGACCAGCCCCGGCCGGGCCTATCGGTGGAGCAGCAGGCCGAACGCCGGCAGCTCGCCGAAGCCATCGCCGAGCGGATGAACCAGCTCAAACCCGATCAGCGCACCTGCCTGAAACTCCGCTTCTTCGACGGCTGCAGCCCGGCGGATACCGCGCAGATTATGGGCAGGAGTGAGGGAGCAGTGCGCACCCTCACGGTACGGTCATTGCGCCGTCTCGCCCAGGTTCTGCCGGAGGGAAGCTCGTCCGCCGATCTGGAGGAGGAGCTCCTGGCCATCGCAGTGAGCAGAGGGAAAGTTGTCGGGATACGGGTGCAGACCGCACCGGACCAGGAAAGGGCCCAGCATGTTGCGACGCAACGCTGACAAGCCATCCGAGCGCCTCGAGCGTGCTCTCGAGGGCGGCCCGATCCCACACGACGCTGACACCCGCCGCGCCTTGGCGGCCGCGGGTGCCCTGGCCCCCGGCCACGTCCGCAGCCCTGCACGGATCCAGCAGACCGAGGACGCCATGATGGCGGCCTTCATGCGGACCCTGAACCCGCTGGAGAGCCGTGACGATGCAGGCACCGGCGACGGCCTGGAGGAGACGGAGCTGTACCGCACGGTGATCGAGCTCCCCGACGGCGGCGAGATCATCATCTCCGACATCGAGGAGATCACCCCCGACCTCCTGGAGGAGAGCGCCGAGCTGGCGGCCGAGATACTCGCCCATCGGTCAAGGGACCACCTGAGTTGAGCACCTCGGACAGCGGCAAGATCGAAATCGTCGTCGGCAACTTCAAGGCCGACGCGACGCTGTTGAACGTCGGCGGTACGCGCACCCTGCGCATGCGACGAGGCCAGACATTCCGCACCGCCGTACGGCATGTGCGCAACGTGATGCCGGGCATCACGCTCGAGGCCGCCGAGCACATGGTGCGGGCGTGCAAGGAGTTCCCCGACCTCGACGACATGCTCGGGCTGAACACGCCCACGCCACCGAGCGTGGAGCGGCCACCAGCCGAGCCGACCAACCAGGTCGACGAGGGAATGCGCCGCAAGCGCCGGCGCCGAGCCGCCCTCGTCGCCGCACTCCTTCCCGCGCTGGCCGCGAGCTGGGCCCTAGGCCGGTACACGAACGTCACCGGCCCCGCATCGGAGGAGAGCAGCGCCAGCGCGCCGGACGTCACCGCAGACGTCGCCGGCGCGGACGTCACGGAATCCGCATCACCCTTTGACGACTCCGAGTTCCAGTTCTTCGCGGGGTCCAGCAGGATCCAGTGCAATTCGATCAGCTCTCTCGAAGCGGAGTGCACGGACTCCGACGGCATGGTGATGTCCACCAAGGCCGCCGTCGGCCCGGACAGCACGATCTTCACGTTCAGCTACGGCAGCGAGCGCATCGGCCTGCGGATCTTCTACGACTCCGCCTACGCCGACACCTGGACGCGTCAAGACGGGTCCCGGGAGCTGTACCCGAACATGAAGGTGCACGACCGCTACGTGCTGTGGGGAACAGATCCCAAGCGGATCAAGGAGTACATGGAGCTCCTGGTGGGCGCGGACCACGCGGCCGGTCCCACTGCCATGGGCAGCGCGGCACCGCTACCGCCGCGGCTGGCCGCCCTCACGCTGGGCACGCTGGGCTTGAACCGGCACGACGTAGACCGGCTCATCACCCGTCCCGCGGTGGCGACGATCGACGCCCCCGCCATAATGGCCGCCCGTCTCGTCCTTGGCCTGGACACCGCCCCCGCGCCGGGCGTGCACGAGGGCGAGGACATCGTGGCGCTCGCCGCCGGTATCGATCCCACCCCTCCGGCCAGCGGTGCCCCCGGGCACGTAGCAATGCCGGTGACGCAGCCCAGCACGGACACCACCGTTCCCGCGGCGCCCGTTCCCGCGGCGCCTCCGAAGGTCCCGGAGGGGCCAGCCACGCCGAGCACACCCGCGTCCCCGGCGGAGGCACCGGAGGCGTCTACCCCGCCGGCCGAGGAGACCCCGGCACCGGCGGAGCCTCCTGCTCAGGAGACTCCCGCCCCGCCGGCCGAGGAGACCCCGGCGCCGCAGAAACCACAGGACCCAGCCCCGCCAGCGGAGGAGACCCCACCCCCGAGCGAACCGGCGCCGAGCGAGCCCGAGAAGCCCGCCCCTCCCGCGGAGAAGACGCCTAGCGCCCCGCCTGCGCAGGATCCTCCCGCCGGCGAGACGTCGTCTCCCCCGGCCGACGCGGAGGCACCCGAGGAGCCTCCCGCCCACGACCAGGACGACGCCGAGGACGACCTGCTCATCTCCGGCTCGGCCTGGATCGCCGCATCCTGACCAGCCCGAAGGGGGTGCGCTCCCGAAGCTGCGGCGAAGTGACAAGTAGCTCTCTGTAGTCACCTCTGACCAGGGCCGAAGCAGCGTGAGGTGCTGAGCGCTCTCGGGTGATTGAAACGCGCGACTTGCCTGTCCAACTCGCTGACCTGCGACGGTTTCAGAAATCGGAACTCGTCCGAGGTGCCTCAACTCGGCACGGGGCCCGGTACTCCCGAAGGGGGCCCCGGAGAATCACCCCGGAGCCCCCTTCGGAGTGTGTGGATCAGAACGGCGGCTCGTCGGAAGCCGGGCCCGCCCACGGATCGTTTGCGGCAGGACGGCCCTGCGCCGCGGCCGCGGAGCGCTGCGCCCCGCCGCTGCCCTTGGTCACCTTGGCCGTGGCGTTCTTGAGGCTGGGGCCGACTTCCTCGACGTCCAGCTCGTAGACGGTGCGCTTGACGCCCTCGCGGTCTTCGTAGGAGCGCTGCTTCAGGCGCCCTTGGACGATGACCCGCATGCCGCGCTGCAGGGACTCGGCGACGTTCTCGGCCGCCTGCCGCCACACGGCGCAGGTCAGGAACAGGCTCTCGCCGTCCTTCCACTCGTTGGTCTGCCGGTCGAATGTGCGGGGGGTCGAGGCGACACGGAACTTGGCGACCGCGGCGCCGGAGGGGGTGAAGCGCAGTTCGGGATCGTCGACGAGGTTACCGACGACGGTGATGACGGTTTCGCCTGCCACGGGCGGGCCTTTCGAGACGGGGCCGGCCCGCAGGGCGCGGGCTGGCCGGAGGGGAGGAGTCAGGAGAACAGGCGGGACCAGGTCTCGGGGCCGGGCAGTCCGTCCGCGCCGCTGCCGGTCCAGCCCTGGGCCCGCTGGAACGCCTGCACGTTCCTGCGGTCCGCTTCGGACCACTTCGGGCCGGGACCCTGCGTGTAGAACTTGCCGTACCCCTTGCGGACGAGCTGCTGCCCGAGCTGGGTGATGTACGAGTTGGACTTGCCGGGACCGAACTTGTCCCGGCCGGGGTACTTCGGCGGGGACGGCTTCGCGGTCACCTTGGCCGGGAGCGTGCCCAGCAGCTCCTTGAGGGATCTCTCGCCGGGGACGCCGTCCGCAGCCTTGCCGCTGTACCCGAGGGACTCCTGGAAGTCCTGGTAGTTGCGGGTGTCCGCGTCGGTCCACTCGGGACCGGGGCCGCTCTTGTAGTGCTTGCCGAAACCACGCTTGACCAGGGCCTCACCGACCCTGGTGATGTGCGCGCCGCTCGCGCCGTACCCGTAGCTCAGACCGTTGATGACGACCTGGTAGCGGGCCACCGCCGACGCGCCGCTGGAGGGCGAGCCGGTGGAGCCGCCGGGGGTGGGCTGGTAGTCCCCGGCCGGCATGCCCGCCTGCACCCACGCGTACAAGTGCTTGCCGGGGCAGGCCGTGGCGTACCCGTCCTTGTGGCCCTTCTTGGCGAGCGTCCGGCCGGTCCTCTCGCACGCCTCCTCGTACAGCGCGCGGCACGCGGCGAGCGCCTTGTCGCTGGGCTTCTGGTCGCCGCCGATGGCGATCTGCACGCCGATACCGGTGGTGTTGTGCCCGGGGCAGTGCGCGCCCTGCAGGCCCCAGCCGCGGCCCTCGTAGATGGTGCCGTCCTGGTCGATGACGAAGTTGTAGCCGATGCCCGCCCAGCCCTGGTTGCGGTGCGCGCGGTCGATGGTCTGCGGAACCTTGCTGCCGGTGTAGCTGATCGGGTTGCCGCCGTCGTAGTGGACGAAGAACTCGCTGCGCCGGCTCAGGGCGACGGCGGCCGGGTCGCCGGCCCAGGGCTTCGCGCCCCAGCCGGTACGGGAGACGATGCTGACAGACATAGGTGGTGCCCCTCCGCTGCTGGTGTTCAGGAAGGGGGCACGGTGCAGGGCCGGAGGGGTTACCGTCGCGCGCTGCCCGCTCAGGGGTCGATGACCTCGGCGTCGACGACGCTGCCGTCCTCGAGCTCGGGTGGGTACTCGACCGCGTGCAGGGTGCGGTCCAGGCGCTCAGCGAGATCGGCCAGGTCCACAGCCTGGTCGTCCGGACCGACTGGTACGTCGCCCAGGCCGGTGATCTCGACCGCGAGGGTGGCGTCCTTGCCGTACTGGTCACGGAACTGCCGTTCCAGGTACCACGCATCCGCGCGCCAGTCCGGCGGGGTGCGGTCCTCG
This sequence comes from Streptomyces glaucus, assembly GCF_039533365.1. NCBI lineage: Bacteria > Bacillati > Actinomycetota > Actinomycetes > Kitasatosporales > Streptomycetaceae > Streptomyces > Streptomyces glaucus. Next base: position 8,322 of record NZ_BAAATK010000018.1, on the reverse strand, counting down.
ACGGTCTCCTCGACGATCTCGCCGGTGGCCGAGTCCCGGAACCGGCGGGTGGTGACCTTGGTGACGATCCCCCCGTCCGCGACCCTGCGGATGTTGGCCATGGCACGCGCGGCCGCGGTAGCGCGGGCGGTGCGGACCTTCACGAACAGGGCCGCGTACTCCTCCTCTTCCGGATCCGGTTCCGCGCCGGCCTCGCGGGCCTCGACCTCGGCGCGGCCGCGGGCCATCCATGCCAGGAAGCTCGAGCGGGACACCCCGGCCATCTCCGCGGCCAGCTCGACGGCGACGCCTGTGCGCGAGGCGGCGACGAGTCGCTGCTCGACCTCTTCGGAGAGCAGGCGCGGCCGGCCGGCGCGGCGGCGGGGCCGGTGTGCCTTGCGTCGGGTGGACATGGGCGTACCTCAGCAGGAGGGGGTCAGTGGCCGGGCGTGAACATGTGCCCGCAGGCCGGGCAGGTCTGAGGGGCGCGGCCCTCGTCGTCAGGGCTGAGGGCGCTCTCACGTTCCCCGTCGTCGGGCAGGTGTAGCAGGGCTGCCTCGTCTTCGCGGCCGCCACCGGGCAGGGTCTCGGGGTCGACCAGGCCCAGCATCTTGTCGATCTCGTCGTGGGGGATGGCCAGGGAGTCGAACAGCTCCGCCTCGTTGGTGGCGAGGTCCTCGAGGACCTCGGCGAACGTGCGCGGGTCCCAGCCGCCTTCGCCGGGCAGCCGGTTCAGCTTGATCGCCACCGCTTCGGCCTCGGCGTCGGATCTGGACGCCCAGCCGCGTTGCACGGGGACCAGCCAGCCGCCGTCCTCGTCGATGACGACGCCGTCCGGGGCCGGCATACCGCGGATCTGCATCTCGATCAGGGACTCGCGGCGGCCGTGGCCGTGGAGGGTCTTGTGCGTGCGCTCGTCGACGACAGGGGTCTCGACCAGGCCGTGCATACGGATCGAGTCGATGATCAGTTCCAGCTCGTGCCGCTTGGGGTTGCGGGGCGCTGGCGGCAGGTCGGTAAGCGGCACATAGTCGATGCGGCGCGGCGGCCTGGCGATTGTCTCTGTCACGGCTGGTGCAGTCCTCTCCCACGCGGTCGGTGTCCGGCAGCGGGCGAGGGTTGCGAGCCCGCGGACTCCTACCGCGGCGCCCCGCCTCGCAAGCGGGACATGCCGTCATGGCCGTCCCTCGCCCGCTGCCGGGCCGGCCCCGCCCCCTGTTCCGGATGGGGCAGAGCCGGGGCGCTGCCCCATCCGGTGACGTCACCGGATGCTGCAGAGCCGCGAGGAAGGTAGGCGGCCGCACCGTTAACGTCGCCTCCTCCCCGAGAGATTTACTTGGGTGTACTATTCGACGCGGTTGGGAGAGCAACCCAGCCACCTGGGCCTCGGTGTAACAAATTCCGGCCGGTGACGTACCTCCATGCGACGCCCCCGAGACACCCCGCCCGGGAGACCACGAAAACCCGGGCCCGTGACGTCCCGGGAAGAGAGGAACACCAGATGTCGCACGACGTCGCCGACGACACCCCGGGCGAGGAGACCACCGAGACCCCCCTGACGGTTCTCGGGCTGATCGGCGCCCTCGCCCGCGCGATGGAAGGCCACCAAAAGGCCGTCATCCAGCCGAAGAAGGACGCGCCGAAGGACCCCCTCGTCGAGAGCTTCATGAGGGACAAGCGGACCGACCTCGTGGTGGAAGTCGGCGGCCAGAAGGTGGGCCACTACAAGGTCAACACCACCAACGACCGGTTCGTGGTCGCCGACCAGAACAAGTTCGACGAGTACGCGGAGAGGAACGGCGAGGTCGACGTCATCGTCACCGCGAAACCGGCGTTCGTGACCGCGTGCCTCACGCACGCCGTCAGGAACCCGGAGACCGGCACGATCTTCGACTCGCGGACGGGCGAGGAGATTCCCGGCCTCGAGTTCGTGCCCGGCGGAAAGCCGACCGGCACCGTCACCTGGACCTGGAACAAGCACAAGGGCCGCAACATCGGCCTGGAGGTGCTGATCGCGGCGTACCGGCGCCATGAGCTCGACAAGTACCTGCAGGAGACGCCGGAGCTGTTGCCCGGGGCCGTGCCCGAGGCAACCGACGCATGACGCTGACCGCCCGGGGCCGGCCCACCACGGCCGGCCCACTCTCCCCAGGAACTCCCGCCATGACCACCAGCGTGAAGACCACCCGCATCGAGGCCACGGACCTGTCCGACCGCGCATTCCGCGTCCTGTGCCAGCTCGCCACGCACCCCCGGGGCCACTGGGTCGACGTCCCCTCCGTCGCCGCAGGCCTCAAGGTGAAGCCGCACGCCGTGCGCCGTGCGCTCTCCGAGCTGCGCGCCGCCGGCGTCGCCGAGCGAGACCGCCGATTCATACGCGACAACGGCCGCCCCACGCACCGCACGTACTTCCGCTTGACCAACGACACCAGCGAGGCCTCCGCATGAACCGCCCGTCCACGGCCGGAGGACTGCGCCACAACCCGAGCCGCCCCCCGTACGTCATAGTCGACTCCAAGACCGTCCGCGATACCAGAATCAGCTACCGCGCTCTGGCACTTCTGGTCTTCCTTTTGGACCAGGCGGAGGGATGGCAAGTTCGGTCCGACCAGCTCTCCAAGGGCGAGGGACGCGAAGGGCGCGGCGCCGTCCGTACCGCGCTGCGCGAGCTCGCCGCGCACGGCTACTACCGCCTCGAGCGGCGCCGGCTGCGCAACGGGAAGTGCGTCATGGGCACGGCCGTCTCCGGAACTCCTATCGAGCAGTGGGTCCGGGATCACGAGATTTTCAGCACCCAGAGGGACCCGGCTGTCCCCGTCGTCGAGCAGGAGGACGGTACGTTCCTCGTGGAGTACCCGGACGGCACCTTCGGCAGCGACGGGTTCGAGTCCGATCCCCGCGACGAGGAAGAACCGCCCTCCGGCCCGGAGCCCGAGCCGGAGGAGGAGCAGCTGGCCGCACCGCCGAAGAAGCCCGCCCGCACCCGGCGCCCCCGCCGGACGCCGGAGGAGAAGGCAGCCGCGGACGCGGAGAGGGCTGCCGCGGCCGAGAAGAAGGCAGCGGAGAAAGCCGCGCTCGACGAGGGGGCCACGGCGGGGGCCCAATGGTGGTGGGGCACCGCGGCGAAGAACGGGCAGCCTGCCAAGAAGGGCCGCGTGGACGAACTGGCGGACGCCGGGATCATCCCCCGGTACGTCGGCGACAGGAGCCGCGCCTACCACGGCGTCAGGAAGCTAATCCGTAACGCTCTGGCAGCCGGATACGACCGCAGACAGGTTGCCACCGCCCTGGAGAACACCAAGCGCGCGTTCCCCAGCCAGCAGCAGTTCGAAGACGCGTGCGCGGCCGCGGCCGGCGTACACATTGACCGGCCCCGCTTCGGAGGCTCCCGGCCGCCCGCGTACAGCGACACCGCCAACTGGGGAGACGACCCGAGCAGCGCACCGATCATCAGCAGTTCCCCGGACGACGTCGAGTTCGGCGTCATCGAACGACCGTGAGCCAGGAGGGCGACCCCATGACGACCACGACGGACGCCCCGGCCGCCGCTACGGAGCGGGGCCTCAACCGCCTTGACGCCGTTACCGCGCATGTCCGCGCGGTGCTGGCCCGCGGGGGCGCGGACATGGCTCAGCTCGGCGTACCGGACCGTCGGACCGATGACACGGGTGATGCCTGGGACCGGATCGCTGCACCGAAGGCGCGAGCGGCCCAAGCCGCGTGGAAGAACAGCATGATCGACGCCGCGCACGAGGAGTACCTGCGTTTCCGCTTCGCAGACCTAGACGACAACCAGAGCCCGAACAAGCTGCGGCAGTGGCTCGACACCCTCCTCGCCGCGAAGAAGAGCGGCGGCCGCCCGTCGCACCTGAACGCGATCATGCCGGGGAACGTCGGCAGCGGAAAGACCACCGCCCTGTGCGCCCTCGGCAATGAGGCCGCCGACATGGGCCTGCGCGCTCTGATGGTCAAGCACTCCGCCTACCTGACATGGAGGCGACCCGACTCCGCACCGCACAACCTCACCACCCACCAGGTGCGCACCCGGTTCATCACCTGCGACCTGCTGATCCTGGACGAGGTATGCGGCGAGATGGACACGGTCGCCAGCGAGTTCGCGCGGCGGGAAACGATCGACCTGATCGACGCCCGCGTCGCGGCCGGCCGACCGACGGCGTACTCCACGAACCTGCACCGCCGCCGCACGAAAGAACGGCCACTCCCGGGCATCGCGGAGATTCTCGGGGAGCGCTTCTTGTCCCGGATGGAACACTCCGCGTTCCTGGTGCCCGTCGTAGGGCCGGACCGGCGGAGGCCCGCGCAGCAACTCGACTGGTAACCACGGGCCGAAATAGCCGCTATGTCTCGTTCCTGACAGGGTGTAGTCGTCCGTACCGGCGCAGAAGACGGAAGACGCTATATCGTTTGGTCGACCCGGAAGGCCAAGAGCATGAGCCGCCCGGGTGACCCGAAAGAGAGGATGCGTCTTGAAACTGCCGTTCCGCCGCACCCGCAAGCACGGGAAGCCGCACACCCCCGACGACTCCGGCGTCCCCCCGCTCAGCCGCTGGGAGCGCTTCGGCGCCGGCACGGTCGCAGTGGGCGGAGCCGGCGTCGGAGGCCTCGGCTTCTACGCATCGTTCGACTCGGTGTCCCAGGCGGCCGCGTCCTGGGGCTTTACCGAGCCGTGGGTGCTGCCCACGGCCATCGACTCCGCCATCCCCGTGTTCACCGGGGCGTACCTCTTCCTGATCCGGATGGACATGCCGCTGTGGTGGGCGAGGCTCGTCCCCTGGGCGCTGAGCCTGATCACCTGCGCGCTGAACGTCGCGGCCGGCAACTCCCTGTGGTCCAAGATCGCGCACGGCGCCATGTCCCTGCTCTGGGTAGCCGTCTCCGAGATCGCCGCGCACATCTACGCCGTCCGGATCGGCGCGGCCACCGGCCGGCGCCGTCGGATGGACAAGGTCCGGTGGGCCCGCTGGTTCCTCTCCCCGCTGCCGACCTTCCTGCTCTGGCGCCGCATGAAGCTGTGGGAGATCACGGACTACGACACCGTCCTCACGCTTGAGCAGGAGCGGCTCGTCTACCAGGCGCAGCTCCGCGGCCGCTTTGGGCGGGCGTGGCGCAGGAAGGCGCCCGTGGCGTCGCTGCTACCGCTGCAGCTCGTCAGCGCCGGCGTCCCGCTCGCCGAGACGGCCCCGGCCGGCCTGCGCGCGGCGGGCATCGAGCCGACGGGCATCTTCGCCCCGCCGGCCAAGCCGGTCGAGCCGGTCAAGGAGCCCGCGGCGCTCCCAGCCCCCGACCTGGTGGTGCCCGCGGCGGCCGCCCGCAGGCCGCGGCCCGTCACGGCGACCGTTCCCCCGCAGGAGCCCGCGAAGGCCACCGACCCGGCGCCCCAGCCGAAGCCGACGGCGCCCGCCACCCAGGACGAGGAGGCCAGCGTCGGACCGACGACGGTCCCCGAATGGCGTACCGAGGATGACCTGTACGAGATCATCAAGTGGGTCCTCGACAACGGATACCGTGACCTGTTCAGCGGCCCGCTGACCGGCGCTGAGATCGCGGCCGTCCTAGACCAGAGCGAGGGCAACGGCCGCAAGGTACGCGCCCGCCTCATCAAGACGTACGCAGCGGAGCGGGGGATCAACCTCCCGCCGCGCGCCACGGTCGACCAGGTCTTCGCTGCGTTCGGCCACGCGACGCCAGTCAACGCGTAAGGCATCCTGCCCCTACCCGTACCGAAGCGGCGGGCCCCCGACCCCGGGGTGCCCGCCGCCTGCATGATCGGACCCTTCCATGACACCGGAGATCCTGGCCCGGATCGCCACCGCCCGTGCTGTCCGCGACCTGTCCGACCTAGCCCGGCAGGAAGTCGCGGCCACGGCTGAGCCTCTCGACCCTGCAGAGCGCATCCGCAACGCCCGCCGCATGCGGGAAATGGCCACCCAGATTGTCGATCTGGTTGTCCTCGCCGAGGCCCTGGCCGGCACGCCCTGGGAGGAGATCGCGGAAGCCCTGGGCCCGAAGAACGTGGGCCGCGACCCGGACACGGTCCGAGCGGAGTACGAGGACGCGGTCGCCGAGTGGCAGGCCATACCCGAGGCACAGATGGAGGCCGCGGCCGAAGGGGCCGAGGCCCTTGACGCCTGGTACGACCGGCACCGCGAGGACCACGATCCGGCCTCGTCGAGCCCCGTGACTGATCTGCTGAACAGGCGTTGATCCACCCCACCGAGGGGTAGAATGGGTAACCGATGTCAACGGCGAGAGGTTAAGGCCTCCGCCGTCGCATCCTCCGCGGGAGAGCAACCCGGGGAACCACGAAGTGAGGAAACACCCAGATGCCTGGTACCACCACGCCTCAACGCGAGCGCAGATCCCGCAAGCCGACCGGCAAGCCCAACCCGCCCATCGTCCTGCTCGCTGGTCCTGAGAAGACCGGAAAGGGGCACGAGGCCGCCGTGGGCACGGCGTCCGACCTGGTCGCCATGACGTACTGGCTGCAGGTCGGCGGGAACTCCAGCACCGCCGACTACTACGGCCGAATCAAGGGGGCGCGGTACGAGATCGTGCCGCACGACGGATCGTTCGCGGACATCCTCGACGCGATCCGCTGGGCGATATCGCGGCCCCCCGGCGCGGACGGCAAGAGGAACATGATCGTCATCGACGACATTTCCTCCGTGTGGGACCTGCTGAGCGACGAGGTGTCGCAGGTGGGCCGCAAGCGCGCTGAGCGTCGGGCCTACGCCGCCGGCCAGCGAGCGCCGCGCCTCGACGACCCGTTCGTCGACGAGGAGCGCGACCTGTGGGGCCACGCCAAGGACCGGTGGGGAGAGATGCTGTGGCTTCTGCGCCGGCACAACGGCCCCACACTGCTGATCGCCCGCCAGGAGATCAGCAGTGTGTTCGAGAACGACAAGCCCACGCAGCACACCACCCGCCGGATCAAGGCGGAGAAGAACATAAAGGCCGCCGTCGACGCCGTGGTGGAGTTCCACGCGGTGGGCGAGGCGTATGTGACCGGCACGCACAGCATGCCGGAGCACTGGGAGATCCGGCCCGGCTGGACCTACCGGTACGAGAGCGTGGACCGTCTGCTGCGCTGGCTCGGTTACGAGGACGCGGCGGAGACCCGCACGGTCATCGAGCCGCGACCGGAGGCCTACCTGGAGGAGCAGTTCCCCGTGCCCGAGTCCCCCCAGCGGGCGCCGGAGCCGAGTGGCCGTGAGCGGAGCCGGCCGGACTTCGGGCTGACCGGGGCGCAGGCCGTCGAGCTGATCCACCGGGCTCTGACCGACAAAACCGATCCGGAGGGGCGCCTGCAGGCCATCCGCAACGAGTGGGGATCCCGCATTCTGCGGACCATTCCGACCCGGACGAGGATGTGGGGGGACATGGACGCGGACTCTCTGCTCACCAGGGCCCTCACGCACATCAAGGAGGAGTCGGAGCGGAAGCGTCAGGAGCAGGCGCGCGCAGGCGAGCACGGCGGCGCTGACGCATCCTCGAGCCAGGGCGAGCGGGATCAGCCCGGCACGCCACCGGACGAGAGCGGGCAGGACCAGGCGCGGGAGCATCACGAGACGCCGCCCCCGCAGCAGAACGCCGAGCACCAGGAGGACGAGGAGGAGCCGCCCACCGAGGGTGCCGTGCCCCCGCCGCCGGACCCGGAGGCCGAAGACGGACCGCCACCCGGCGAGACCCCGGAGGACACCACCGAGGCCGAGGAGCCGCAGGATCGCCCCGCCCCGGCCCCGAGCGCACAGCGACTCGCCGACTTCGCCGCCGGCCGCCCGCCCAAGCGCGAACCGGACCGGAGAACGAAGATCGCTCTCGAGGCTCTGCGCGCAGAGGCGGACATCCAGGCCCGGGTGCTGATGTGCACGCTGAGTGAGCATCTGGCGCCGATCTCCGAGGAGGGCGATCCAGACATGATCCCGCTGCGGAATTACCTCCTCGAGCAGCGCCCCAAGATCATCGCCCAGCTCGAGCGGGAAGGGCACACGGAGCTCGCCGCCTACTACCGGGGGGCACCGCCGGTGGACACGCAGATCCGGAAGGCGTTCGCCCCGTACTTCGGCAGCGCGCCCGCCGGGCAGTGAGGTGACGTGACGTGACGCGCGCCCGGGGCCCCCTCGGGCGCGCTCCTCGACGCGGGTCTTCCCCTGTCCCTCATCACCTCACCTCGGTACCGCGCCGCGCGCCTCCGGCATCCAGCACGCGCGCCGTCGGGCAGGCGCGCCCGTTCTTCACCCGTTCCAGGCGCGCCGCGCCGCGCCGTTCCCGCGCGCTCCGGCGCGCCTCGGGGCCGCGCCGCGCCGACGGGGAACGGCGCCG